>JBLHIW010000171.1:0-6777 GCA_047618055.1 Paraglaciecola sp.
ATTTATGCATCGCGAGTACAAAATGTTATTTATGTTTGCACTGGTGGTCGGTGTCGCTTTGTATTTTTCACTGGGCTTACATACCACCATCGCCTTTACCGCAGGAGCGGTGTGTTCTGCATTCGCCGGCTATATGGGCATGTTTACGGCTACCAAAGCCAATGTCAGAACCACCCAGGCTGCCCATGATAAAGGCTCAGCAGAGGCCTTAACCATCGCCTTTATGGGCGGTTCGGTGATGGGTTTATGTGTGGCATCTATGGGTTTACTGGGCTTAGGTACCTTGTATTGGTTTTTTGGCGGCGATCCGACCACTGCACATTATATTCACGGTTTTGGTATGGGCGCATCCATCGTGGCCTTATTCTCTCGTGTAGGTGGTGGGATATTCACCAAAAGTGCTGATGTGGGCGCTGATTTGGTGGGTAAAATCGAGGTGGGAATTCCAGAAGATGATCCCCGCAACCCAGGTGTTATAGCTGACAATGTAGGAGATAATGTAGGGGATGTTGCCGGTATGGGCTCGGATATCTTTGAGTCATATTGTGGCGCGATGATCGCCACCATTGCGATTGCTTCAACGATGGTTCTTGGCGGCTTAGGCAGTCGTGAATCGCTGATGTTCTTACCTCTGGCCTTAGCCTCCACTGGCCTGCTGTGCTCCGTAGCCGGGATCATTCTGGTTAAACTGTTATCCGCAAGTAAACCTGATGTGGCCTTGCGGGCTGGCACCATGTCCGCAGCCCTGATATTTATCGCCGCAGCCTATTTTGTGATCAATCAAGCTGGTATCGACAATAATGTATGGTGGTCGGTCGTAACGGGTGCGTTCGGTGGCATTATTATAGGCTTAGTGACCGAATATTACACGGCTTCCACGCCGGTGCAAAAGATTGCCAAGGCCGGTGAAACCGGGGCGGCAACGGTGATGATCACCGGCTTAGCGGTGGGTATGCAATCCGTGGTGATACCGGTGCTGACTATCTGTGGGATTATTTTTGCTTCAACTCAGTTATCCGGCTTGTATGGTGTGGGCATTGCTGCAGTGGGCATGTTAGCCACGGTGGGCATTACCATGGCCATCGATGCCTATGGTCCTGTTGCGGATAACGCGGGGGGCATTGCCGAAATGAGTGGTTTGGGTGAAGAAACCCGGGCCATTACCGACTCTTTGGATGAATTGGGTAATACCACGGCTGCTATTGGTAAGGGATTTGCGATCGGCGCCGCCGCATTGGCTGCATTGGCCATTATCGCCGCATTTATCGAAACATTAACCGTTAAATACCCCGAGTTCAGCCTTAATTTAGGTGACCCCATCGTATTGATCGGTCTGTTCATTGGCGGCTTGTTACCGTTTTTAATTGCCTCGATTACCATGACAGCAGTCGGTGATGCGGCCTTTGAAATGATCCAGGAGATCCGTCGTCAGTTCCGGGAAATTAAAGGATTAATGGAAGGTACCGCCGAGCCGGATACCGCACGCTGCGTAGATATTGCCACTCAAGCGGCGTTGAAGAAAATGATCTTACCAGGTGTGATCGCGGTTGGCGTTCCCCCATTGGTCGGTTTTGGCCTGGGCCCCTATGCACTGGGTGGCATGTTAGGCGGCGCGTTATTAGGCTGTGTGTTGTTGGCTTTGATGATGGCGAATGCCGGTGGTGCCTGGGATAACGCCAAAAAATATGTTGAGAAAGGCAACCTAGGTGGCAAAGGCTCAGATGTGCATGCTGCTGTTGTGGTAGGTGATACAGTGGGGGATCCCTTTAAGGACACCTCCGGCCCGGCGATGAACATCCTGATCAATGTGATGGCTATTGTCAGCCTGGTGATTGCCCCGCTGTTGTAACTAAAGGAACATATCGTTAAATAAAAAAGGCGCTAATGTAGCGCCTTTTTTATTATACCAACTCGTCTGGACGAGGTCTGTCGTTACTTGTAGTAGCCTAAACAGGCTTCTACTTCTTCTTTTGAACCGAGTATTACCGGGACTCTTTGGTGAATTTCGGTAGGCATTACTTCCATTATCCGGCCATTACCGGTATCCCCTACGCCACCGGCTTGTTCCATTAAAAAGGCCATAGGATTGGCTTCATATAAGAGGCGCAATTTGCCTGGCATCTTGGGGTTACGGTTGTCAAAGGGATACATGAAAATACCGCCGCGACTCAGTACCCGATGAATGTCGCCCACCATCGCGGCGACCCAGCGCATATTATAGTCTTTGCCACGGGGCCCCTCTGCACCGGCTAAGAGATCTGCAACGTAGTTTTGCATGGGCGCTTCCCAGTGGCGCTGATTGGAGGCGTTAATGGCGAATTCTGCGGTTGCTTCGGGCACCTGAATATTCCCCTTGGTGAGCAGAAACCCACCATGGGTTTTGTCTAAAGTATACAAATGGGTGCCACGGCCGGTTGTCATGGCAAGCATGGTGGAGGGGCCATAGAGTACATAGCCCGCCGCGACACTTTGGGTCCCAGGTTGCAAAAATGCTGAGGGATCGTCTGCCGTCATCCATTGGGGAGCGTGGCTGATGGAAAATATGGTACCGATTAAGCTATTAATGTCGGTGTTGGAAGAGCCGTCCAGGGGATCGAAGCTCACCAAATACTTACCATCTGGATGGCAGGCTACAACCTCATCTTCTTCTTCAGATGAGATGGCTTTTACATATCCTGAATCACTAAGAATGTCTTTTAGGATTTGATTAGAAATCACGTCGAGCTTTTTTTGTGTTTCGCCCTGAACGTTTTCGCTCAGGGTTGAGCCTAAAACGCCTGCCAATGAACCCTGACTGACCCGGAAAGAAATTTCTTTGCAACCCGCTAATAGGGTGCGAATAAGTAGAATTAGCTCCATTGGAGCGCCGTCATCTTGAAGTTGGGAGTTCAGTCGTTTCATGGTGTAAGTGTGCCTTGTGCAAGTTTGTAGGAAGACAGGATATGAGTAGTTATGCTGGTATTTTAATTATTACCACTCGAGATTAAGGAATTGTAACTGGAATAGGATAAAAACTCAGCTAAGAATGCACAATCAGCTGAGTAAAAGCCGTTCCAAGACTGGAATTGGCATAATAGGCATCGTTTTTAAGCATAATTATTAGTATCTCAGTGGGTTAGCCCGGATTGTTCTGTTAGTCTAGAGCGAGTTTTTGACTTGATATTTGAACTATGCACATACATATACTCGGCATTTGCGGCACCTTTATGGGGGGCATTGCGGCTATTGCAAAAGCCATGGGGCATACAGTCACAGGCTCTGACGCCAATGTTTACCCGCCTATGAGCACGCAGTTGCAGGCCTTAGGTATTGAGTTGACCGTGGGCTACGATCCTAAGCAATTTGATACACAGCCGGACATGGTCGTGATCGGTAATGCGCTTTCCAGGGGAAATCCTGCGGTCGAATATGTGCTTGATCGCAACTTGTCTTACACCAGTGGTCCTCAGTGGTTACTGGAAAATGTCTTAAAACATCGCTGGGTGATAGCTGTTGCCGGCACCCATGGTAAAACAAGTACCGCGAGTATGCTGGCGTGGATACTTGAATACGCAGGTTTAAAACCGGGTTTTTTGATCGGGGGCATTCCACAAAATTTTGAACTATCTGCCCGTGTTGGCGAAAGCCCCTTTTTTGTGATTGAAGCGGATGAATACGACAGTGCCTTTTTTGATAAACGTTCCAAGTTTGTCCACTATCGTCCTCGTACCTTAGTGCTCAATAATCTGGAGTTTGACCACGCCGATATTTTTAAAGACCTGGCCGATATCCAAAAACAATTCCATCATTTAATGCGCATGGTGCCCAACAATGGCTTGGTATTGGTGCCAAAAAAAGATGCTAACTTGGGTAAGGTCTTGGATATGGGGTGTTGGAGCCCGGTGCAATTTATCGGTGGGGATTGGCAGGTAGGCGAGGGTAATGCTGACGGCAGTGCCTTTGAGGTTATTTATAAGAGGGAGAGTTTAGGCCGTGTTGTATGGGGTCTCATAGGGCAACACAATGTGAATAACGGCATGATGGCGATCGCCGCAGCCAGACATGCAGGTGTGCCATACAATATTGCCATTGAAGCTTTAGGGGAATTTATTAATGTAAAACGGCGCATGGAAGTCATCGCTACGGTAAATAACATCACCGTCTATGATGACTTCGCCCATCACCCTAGTGCTATTGCCACAACTATTGCCGGATTGCGGGCAAAGGTGGGTAGTGCGCGCATTCTCGCCGTGCTCGAACCCCGCTCCAATACCATGAAAATGGGCATACACAGGGACACGCTGGCCGACTCGTGGTCCCAAGCGGATCAGGTGTTTATTTATGAGCCAAGTAACTTGCCCTGGCCAATGGAGGAGTTATTGGCAAAAAGTTCGGTGACTGCGTCATTGTATAAGGATATGCCGATGTTAGTTAAATCGATAATATCCTATGCCCAACCAGGTGATCATGTCGTGATCATGAGCAATGGCAGCTTTGGCGGTATACATCAAACCTTAATCGATGGCTTATAAATGCCGTTTCCCTAACAGCATCTCCAATGGCTTTGAGTATTTATACCCACTTAAAAGAGTATTTATGAAATTACCAAAATATCTATTATGTTTATCCGTCCTGCTGGTCAGTGTTCAGGCCTTTGGATGGGGACAGACCGGACACCGTGTTACCGGGGCACTCGCGGAGCTTTACTTAACACCACAGGCAAAAAAAGCTATCGGGAACATTTTACCCAATGAAGATTTAGCGGAGGCATCAACGTGGGCTGATGAAATGCGCTCTAATCCCGAAGTGTTTTGGCAGAAGACCTCGTCTCCCTGGCATTATGTCTCGGTTCCAAAGGGCAAAAACTATGTTGAAGTTGGCGCTCCAGATCAAGGGGATGCTTACTCAGCATTAGAGCGATTCGTAAAAACACTAAAAACGCCCAAGGCGAGCATGGCAGACAAGCAGCTGGCGCTTAGATTTATTGTACACATTATCGGCGATTTACATCAACCAATGCACGCCGGAAATGGTACAGACCGAGGGGGCAATGACGTAAAACTGAAATTTATGTGGCAGGACTCAAATCTGCATAGAGTGTGGGATTCGGGCATGATCGAACATCGCGGCTTATCCTATACAGAATGGACGGCACGCTTGTCCCGAAAAATGACCGCTGAGCAAGTTAAATCATGGATGGAACCTGATCCACTGGTATGGATAGCAGAAAGTATTCAATTACGGGACGAAGTCTATCCCCAAGGGGATGAAATCTCCTGGGACTATATATATGAACATGTGCCAACCGCGACCCTTCGATTACAAATGGGCGGCGTGCGTATTGCTGCTTATTTAAATGCACTATTTGCCGAGTAGCGCACGACCAATTCGCGAATATAAAAAGGGCGCTTGAATAGCGCCCTTTTTATAGGTTTTTTTGGCTAAAGACCCGCAGGCCTTAAATGCTATTGATGAAACCCTTTGCTCAACTTATGCACTGCATCAACAAATACCTTGGCGTTTTCTGGCGGCACATCTAAGTGGATGCCGTGGCCGAGGTTGAAGACGTGACCGGGTCCATGACCAAAGCCATCCAAAATAGTTTGTACTTCCTGCTCGATCCTCTTCGGCTTAGCATACAACATGGAAGGATCCATATTTCCCTGCAGGGCCACTATGTCGCCCACACGCTGCTTAGCGTCGGCAATATCAATGGTCCAATCCAGACCTATTGCATCGCAACCCGTTGCGGCAATTGCTTCTAACCACATGCCGCCATTTTTGGTAAACAAGGTAACGGGTACTTTACGTCCTTCATTTTCCCGTGTTAAGCCATCGACAATTTTGTGCATATATTGCAGGGAAAAGTCTTTGTAATCTCTTGGTGACAGCACTCCGCCCCAGGTATCAAACACCATGACAGACTGGGCACCTGCGGCGATTTGGGCATTTAGATATAGGATCACAGAGTCAGCTAATTTATCTAATAACAAATGTAGTGCCTGGGGATCGCTAAAAGCCATTTTTTTGATTTTGGTGAAGGCCTTGCTGGAACCTCCTTCAATCATGTAAGTCGCCAATGTCCAGGGGCTACCCGAGAAACCGATAAGTGGAACCCGGCCCTGCAGATCTTTACGAATAGTGCGAACGGCGTTCATAACGTAGCCTAGCTCTTGTTCAGGATCAGGGGCAGGCAAGTTTTGAATATCAGCCATACAGGTCAATGGTCGTTCAAATTTAGGGCCTTCGCCCGTTTCGAAATACAGGCCTAAACCCATTGCATCCGGAATGGTGAGTATATCTGAAAACAAAATGGCGGCATCCAGATCAAAACGCTTCAGGGGTTGCAAGGTCACTTCACTAGCCAATTCGGCATTTTTACACAGAGACATAAAGTCTCCAGCCTGTGCTCGGGTCGCTTTGTATTCAGGCAAATAACGCCCAGCTTGACGCATCATCCAGACAGGTGTGACATCCACTGGTTGGCGCATTAGCGCTTGCAAATATCGTTCGTTCTTTAACTCGTGCATCACTTTCCTCTTCCAGTCTATCAACAGCTTACCGACAAAACGGCGGTATTGTATCTGGTTTAATCGGCAAATAAATGGCAATTGGGTACATTAATGGCAAAAACTTACGCTATTTGCACAAGATCTGGTTTAAAATTAAGGGCAGAACAGAGCCAAACAACAAGAAACACGAAACATGAAACTAGGACGCTAAAATAAAGGGTCCCAACTAAGCGGAATGCTTGATTTGTTGAATTGTTTCTTCGATTAATTGCCCGGCAACGGAAAA
>JBLHIW010000172.1:0-6754 GCA_047618055.1 Paraglaciecola sp.
CGACGTGGGCAAACAGCGATACTGAGGGTCAACGCTTAAGACAAAAGATTAAAAACATTGAACTCATACATGGCCCACAGGTAGAAGAGAGACTCACGGGTACTAGAGAGGATACGGGCGATGGTGGTATAGCCTACAGTAACGGCAAGTACGGTATCGGTGCCTTGGTTACTGCGCTAGGCACTTTTGCTCAGAATACCAAAGATAGAGTGACGCATGAGTTTGGCATCATTCCATCTAATATAGGCCCTTTTCATGACGTAGGGTTAATAGCTGATGCCTACAATTCAATCGTTTACGGTAATGAAATATGAATAGTAAAATCCACACTAGCCTCAATGCTGCAGTGTTTGCAACGTGCTTATCTTTTGTAGCATTGGTGCCACGGGCACAGGCGGTGATGCTTTCTTCTGTTCATCTTGATATGTCGGTAAAAAAACCGATCGTCAGCCTTACTCTGACGAATGATTCAGCCGAGGTCGTCACCTATCAGATCAATACCTTAACCTGGGATCAGGTCGACGGTCAGAACATTTATAATGAGACAAGTGACCTTATGGTCACCCCGCCTATCGTTAGCATTGCAGCAAATAGCTCCCAAGTTTTTAGGGTGGGACTGTTTAAACCAGGCCCGCATTTAGTTGAGCTATCCTACCGAGTCGTACTGGAAAATATAACATCTGAAACGGTTGCAAAAAAAGGCACTGGCCTTAGCTTTGTTTTTAGTCACAACCTGCCGTTGTTCTACGCGCCTTTAATGCCCGTTGATTCAGTCCTTTGGTCTAGATGTGTATCGCAGGTGGTGGGTGAAAGTTGTTTGCGTATGGAAAATAAAGGCAACAGGCATACAAAAATGCGTAACTTTAATGCTGTATCGCCAACCGAACAAAAGCTCTACAACAACGGCAGTACGGTTCTTGCGGGCAGTTCTGCCCAGTGGCAATTTGCCACAATGCTGGGTGACGAGAATACGACGCTCATTGAGGTAAACACCGACAAGGGCCCCATAAGGTTAATTTTAGACGATTTACCCCTGGCAAAGTGAGTAATCGGTCCATTGTATAATGGCAAACAAAGTGACATATAAACAATATGTGGCTGCAATATTTTTACTAATAAGCGGTCAGATTCAAGCCCTGCAGAGCGCCGCTGCTATCAGTCCTGCCTCACCTACAACCGTAAATTCACCACAAAAGTCATTCCTAACCCTTGAGGTAAATGGCAGCATAATAATGGGTGTTTTTTATGCGGAAAAATTTAGTGACGGCAGACTTATCTTGATTGAAGGTGCTTGGCGTGCAGCTAATCTAAATATTTCAGGAGAAAGGCAGGCTATGGATCGTGGCCAATTTGGTTATGACATTGCCTCATTACCTGGGATGAGTTACGAGCTTGATATTAACTCGCAGTCAATTGTGATTAACGCGCAAAGCAACGCCTTTGGCATTACCGACCTCACGAAGGAGGTCAATTTAGAGCGTTCACCCCTTACGTCGCCCCTCGGCGTATATCTAAACTACAGTCTAAACTCAATAATTAACAATCAAGGGTCTAGGCGCTATGGTGCATTTGCTGAAGCCGTCGCGTTTAATCATTATGGCTCGTTGGTATCCAGTGCCGTGACGTCAGGAATTAACGGACAATTTAGTACCTTTCGTGCTGACACCTATTTCCAAAAAGACCTGCCTGCAAAAATGCAGACAATGATTATAGGAGACTCACTCACTAATGCAGCCGCATGGAGTCGGCCCTTACGTTTTGGCGGTATTAAATGGTCAACAGACTTTCGCCTTCAACGGGGATATAGCAGTATTGCTATGCCATCCATTGATGGCTCTGCAGCGCTACCATCCACCATTGATATATTCATTGACAATCAAAAAAGTCAGTCAAATTCTGTTACTGCCGGTCCATTTCAAATTAGTGATTTGCTTTTGGCAAGCAACGGAGTTGGGCAAATTAATGTAGTGGTAACCGACATCTTAGGGGTTGAGACAATAAGCACCGAAGATTTTTATTCCTCGGCGCGCTTACTTAAAAAAAGTGTAAATGAATTTTCCTTTGAAGCGGGAATGGAAAGAAAAAATTACGGTGTTAAAAGCAACGATTATGACAAACCTTTTATCGCGGCCACCTATAGTCGTGGATTTGACGGTTATACCATAGAAGGTCGAACAGAGATCCAGGGCACCAGGCAAGCAGCCGGAATTGAAGTGGTGGGGTTAATCAAACACCATGCCGTTATGTATTTTTCCTTAGCCGCATCAAAGACAAAGGGCGAAGCCGCGCTCCATAGTATTATGGGTATTGAACGTTCATCTAAGGAAATCAACCTTAGTTTAAGGCTTGAACATTATGACCGTGATTTTGTGCCGATGGGCGCATCGGTCGAGGATATAGGTCCACGACAGAGGATTTTAGTTGGTCTGGGGTTTAATTTTTATAAAAACTTATGGCTCAATGCTAATGTTCTTAGCCAGACAAGCTGGAGCTCAGATAAATTTAACTTGTTATCCGCTAGTTTAGCGATCCCGGTAATAGAGAATATAAGACTTAATACTTATCTGACCCAGCAATTTGGGCAGGAGCACAATTATACTGTTGGTTTAAATATATCTGTGCCGTTTGGCAATAAGGGCTCCATGGGAGTGAGTTCCAGTCAAGATAATCAAGGTAAAATAGCCAGTAATATCCAGGTAAATCAGACACTCGTTGAGGGTGTCGGTTACCGAATTCGTGCCAGTGATAGCCCAGGTCAGCCTTTATCAGCAAGCATGTGGGCAGAAACATCAGTAAATCGGATGAACTTAGATGTTGAACAGTCTGCATTAGGGCGTTCACTTAGGCTTCGTACTAGGGGCTCAGTAGGCTTATTAGAAGGCCTTCCATTCGCATCAAAATATATTGGTCATGGCAGTTTTGCTGTAATCAAAGTGGCAGACGAACCTAACATTGACATTTACCAAAGTAACAGCAAAGTGGCCAGCACAAATTCAAGGGGCTTAGCAATGGTGCCAAAGATGCTACCTTATCAACAAAATAAAATTTCGATTAATGCGCAAGATATCCCTTTTGATTTGCAAGTGAATGAAACAAGTCGGTTAATTACCCCCTATGCCCGTAGTGGTGTGTTTATTAACCTGGATGTTATAAGATCCAATAACAGATTGGTAACCTTAATAAAGGCGGATGGCACTCTCATAGCGATAGGTTCAAAGGTACATGTACTGCCAAGCAATCGTGAATTTATAGTCGGTAAACGTGGTCAAGTTTACCTGATGGGACTAAGCCCTCAAAACAGTTTGCACGTGTCATTTCAAGAAGGTACGTGCTCAGCTAATTTGAGCTCGCCAATTAACAGAACTGATAAGAATACAGTTTTGACTGTGGAGTGTAGATAATGAGAAAAAACCTGTTTGTGGGCATAGGCTTGATGTTTATCACCACTTTAGCCCAAGGCGCAGTGAGTTGCAGTATAAGCTCTGAAGAACTTACCTTTGGGGTGATAAACCCATTATCGCCAGGCGACATCACCAGTATCGCTGCAGTCAATTTGGATTGCAGCGGTGGCCCTGTTAGTTACACCATAAAATTATCTCAGGGTACGGGTACGCTGGTACAGCGGGTGATGAAAAGTGGCTTTAACGTCTTAAAATACAACATTTACACCTCAAATTCATATTCAAGGGTGCTCGGAGATGGCACGATGGGCAGTGTGGCGATCACTGGCTCATCAGCCACAGACTCGACGGAAGTCACGCACTATGTTTACGGAAAAATTTCTAATATAGGTCTATCAAATACCGCGGCAGGGATCTACGCTGATACTATTTCAATGGTAATCCATTACTAATATTAACCGTTATTAAAAATAGCCACAAAGGGGACACTAGGCTTCTGTGTATTGTTGGGACATAGCCTTCATAGATTAAAAAATCAAGTAAACATCATCAGATTACTTTCAACGGCGTCATAAAGCCCAATAGTGTTACTTAATTGCTGCAAGCCACCTCTGTTATTCATCGCCACCCGAGGCCAGGGCATGAGCGTGAATACTTATTTATTGACCGCAGCACAGCCGGTGAGCAATATGCCATCAAGGTAGTCAGTTTGCATAGTGGCAAACTTCTGTCTACGCCAGATACTGGCCTTCTTCGCTTTTTCTGCTTTGAGCATATTCAAGCTAATGTGACGCCAGTACAGCAAGTTTTCTGGCGCATTGGAATGATATATTTGCTAGGTATCCTCATTTATCGTCGTATCCAAAACCCAGTGCCCCAGCGGCTAAGAGTGCCATTAGCGAAGGTCTGACTATCCCGCTCAGCTGAACGGGTGTAATAGCAATACCGTAGTGATGTTTTTGGTACAGCTTTTTTAAGCGTAATGGATGGCAACGCCTATCGTACTTAGGTCTTCCCACTGAGTGACATCATCTAAAAGGGTAGTGGCACGGAGCTCAGGATACCCTTTTTGCCCGTGGCTTTGTTCTATAGTAAGCGGTCCAATAACACTGTTGTATGCGGTTGGGGTTAAGGCGAATTTTAGAGCCGTAAATAATATTTCATGAGCACCTTTAACGGCAAGTAGATAATTGCTCCCTTTATCGATGTTGGTTTTGGCTATCTTCTTTTGACAGCCCATGGTCTCGATGGACACCCAAGCCCCTTTTATTTTCAACAACACCATCAGGGCTAAAATGGCGGGTATTTCATTCGCTTTAGCCTCGACTTTTACCTACCCGATCATCACACTTTTGGCTGTGGCAAAGGCGCTGATTATGTAAATAATGCTTTGTCGGTCGTGACGATGCTAAGCGCCCCGTAATGTCTTGTCATCAATGGCGACCACACCCACAGGAGTCGGGTTGATATCGAATTCATCCAGCCAATAAAACCACTTTGAAAAGTGCGCAGCCTTAATGTGAGATATTAAGTGTGCAATGGGGTCAGGTAAAGGCATGTAGTTTTCAAATGAGCCATATTTTTAAAATATTCCAGCCTAGTGATAGCAAAATCTTCTATGTCCTCCCAACTCTTAAACCCCGCGATGACACCAGACACAGTTAAAAAGAGTCCATCGAATAATAAAGAGCTGATTTTTGCTGTTTGGCGAGGATCGTTGATACTGGAAAAATAGGGGCAAAACGTCAATAGACACACTATAACTGCGCAAGCAGAGCAAAAGTTTATAGCCTTTATTTGGGTTCAAGCCATTGTTTTTATTTTAAAATATCGGTGATATTCCCCTAACGTAATAACGTGTAATAGCATGTAATATTTTTGTCTAAAAAAACGACGTATTATAAATATGTATGTTGTTTCATGTTAGTCGGATTTAGATTTTTCTTGTTCAAAAATATTCGTGATCTTGCCTTAGGATCACCAAACTGTCATGGGGTATACCAGCTGTCTTAGCGCTAAGTAGGAACATGGAACCTCAACTTATTGCGAAACGTAACGTATGAATTGATATGTCAAGTAAATGTGATCTTTATCAATATTTCGTGCGTAATTATAAGCATACACATGTATGGGTTCTCATACCGTTCAATGTGTATTGCCGTGCTAAGTTTAGTTAACGTTTAGCCAAGGTAAGTTTTTGCAGGAGGCAATATCAAAATCAAAATATTTAGGATGCAGGTCATAGTGAGTTTACTCACGCTTACAGGGGCTTTTTCAAGCTCCATTATGGCGGCGAGTAGCTCCGGGTCCATTAGGGTTTCGGCTACTGTTTTACCGGTGTGCAGGCTCGATAATACGAGTATTAACTTTGCTGAGCGAAACGTCGCTCATGAAGTGGAAGCACAAGCTCTTGTTCCTTTATCAGTAACCTGTAAGGACGGGGTAACTAATGGAACACATTTACTCGCATTGACAAAGCCTGAAACTGTGGACAACAGCAGTATTATATCTGGCACTGGGCCAACAGGTCAGGGTGCTGTCACAATCTATTACCAGTAATGTACAATACTTGCCCTTTGATGAAAATATTTAAAGCATAGACGTAAGTAAACCACCTTCTATTTATTACGCCCCCATTTATTGCTCTACATGGCACAGCCAATGTGGTCCTCCTTTTTGACAGTTTACTAGTGGTTATGACGCAACTGACGGTCACTCCCCCCAAGACAATACCCCCCGATCTGCACGAAAAACATTAAGATTTCCCTTGATTAATCATTTTTAAAGACTATTATTTTCGCCTTAAAATATGCCTGATAAAAATAAAAGCTGATTTAGTTCAAAAAAGACAAGGTTATGTGCAAGAAAAATAAAATTAAATTACTCATCTCAAGTGTCGCTCTAATGCTGGGCACAAGTGCTTATGGTGCAACTAATCAGAGCACTCCTAATGTAAAGACTTCAGTCGCAAGTTCCTGTTCAGTTGACACCGGTGCTGAGCTGCATTTTGGGGCTTACGAGCAATTGAATGATAGCACTGCGAGTATGACGGTTGATGTGACATGTAATGGCCAGATTGCTTGGACAATACATTCGCCACAAACTCTCGTTACAAGAAGAATGACAACAGATGGCCTTCAGGCCCCCGCCGCTTCGGCGGGCCTAGGGTACAGCCTGACAGTCGCCGGAGTATCATTCCCCATAACTGCTGCAGAGGGAAGCGCGAATGGCAGCGGCTCTGGTCAGTCTGCAGCAATAGATGGAACTATTTTGGCTGGGCAAAACGTGGACCCTGGGGATTATTGGCAATCAATTCCGTTGACCATAACGTTCTAAATAATAAGCAGGTCAAT
>JBLHIW010000173.1:0-6698 GCA_047618055.1 Paraglaciecola sp.
GCAGCATTATTGGTAGACATTAAGCTCTTAAACGTGCGGGAGAAAAAGTCCTTACTATATAATTCCGAAGCCCTGTTAAAAGCCGGAGAAATCCAACTAAGTCAACATATGACCGTGCTAGATGCGCTTGCCGGCGATGACAACCCTGTCGTGGCCAGAGCGGTGGTTGCCGCGTTAGCAGACTTCGTTTACCTGGTTGATGATTCCAATAAAGTCGCCTTTGGACAATTTATTGAGCGTAAATTATTACCCTGGTTCACGCGCCTGGGCGTTGAGGAAAATCCTAATGACGCTAATGATGTCAGTCGCCTGCGCAGTGCCGTGTTTGGCATGCTGGGACGTTATAGTCAAAATAAAGAGGTACAAAATGTCAGCCTAAAGCTAACGGAGCAATATTTACAGGACCCGGCGAGTGTGCCAAGAAGTATCGCCGTCAGCGCGATGCGCAGCATGGCGAAGTATGGTAGTGCAGATTGGTTCGAAAAATTCAAAACCGCGTATCAAACGACCAGTGATGCGACGATTCAAGGAACGATTGGCACGAGCATGATCTTCCCTCAATCTGAAAATGTGCAAAAACTACTGAACTTCTCCCTAAGTGAACATGTCAGCCCGGCCAATACCATTGGCATCCTTGCAGTGGCAAGTCGCAGTCAGGACAAGTTAGACGTGTTTTACACCTGGATGGAGCAAAACATTGACCCGGTCACGGCCAAGATGCCGGCATTCCATATCGCCCGCATGCCTGAATACCTGTCCAGCTCCTGTAACACCCATAACATTTGGCTAGCCGGGGCATTTTATAATAGTAGGATGGTGAAATATGAAGGTATGCAGCGAAGCTACGATATTGCCATGGACAAGTCCCGCCAATGTCTGGCCCTAAAAAAACTGAACCAACAGACCTTCAACGACTACCTCAATACAGTCTTAAGCCATTAAAAATCCTGCCGATTTGCCTGACTCGTTCTGAGTTGGGCTGATTGGGATTGACTTAACATGCCTGATGCCCTGCATTGGGCATTTTTGTATATCCGCGTCTTCCCTGAAGCTGCACCGTTGTTGGCTGCTCTCCCTCACCTCTATCGTCAAGCTGAAGCACGTAGACTATCGAAGCTTATGGGGCTAGAGTTATCCCATATTGGCTGGTGAGAAGTGATACCCAGGTATTAGCCCCTTTGCAGAGCCTTTATTCTGTCGTCCAGCGGTGGATGACTGGCGAAAAGGGCGTGGATTTTTCCTCCGCTTATGCCCAGGGCTGCCATTTCATCTGGCAAGGGAGGGCTGCCCTGACTGCGCTTGAGCTGCTGCAACGCGGAGACCATATTGTGGGTCCCGGCTAACCTGGCTCCTCCGGCATCTGCCCTGAATTCCCGGTATCGGGAAAACCACATCACGATCATCATCGCCAGTACGCCAAGTATCAACTCGCTGACAATGGACACGATCCAAAAAGCTGGACCGTGACCCCGCTCTACGCGAAACACAATACGGTCAACAAGGTGACCTATGACCCTCGATATAAATACCACAAAGGTATTCACCACCCCCTGAACCAGAGTCATGGTCACCATGTCTCCGTTTGCCACATGGCTAATTTCATGGGCTAGCACCGCTTCCACTTCATTTTTGCCCATGCTGCTTAATAAGCCGGTGCTAACGGCGACCAGGGCATGGTTTTTGTTCCAGCCGGTGGCAAACGCATTGGGTGAGGGATGCTCAAATATGCCGACTTCTGGCATGCCAATCCCCGCAGTTTTGGCTTGTCTGGTTACCACCTGCAAAAGCCAGCGCTGAGTATCACTGGAGGGCCGCTGGATGACCTGCACTGCCATGCTGCGCTTGGCCATAAATTTCGATAAAAACAAGGATATAAACGCACCACTGAAGCCAATCACCCCAGCGTAAACCAGTAAGGCTGATAAGTTTAAATCCACCCCATTGTCAGCCAACAAGCCCTGAATACCCAATAGACTAAATGTCACGCTGAGTAAGGCCATAATGGCGATATTTGTCCCTAAAAATAACATTATCCTGAACATCGGTGTTTATCTCATCGTAGTAATGTTAATTAAACTCACTCTTAGCGGATGACGAGAAACTCGCTGCAAAGTGAGTGCCCTTTAAAGGAAAGAATTTTGCGTCCCTGTCACTGAATTAATATCGGGTGCATGCTTGATGTTTTCAAGCATAAAATGGCTGATATTCAATTAATCGGCGGTGTTTTATTGCACAGTCACCCCCACTACGGTGTAAACGAGGTAGGCGTTATACCCAATATACGTCACCAGCAGCGCCCCACCTTCAACCCGATTAATCCGGCCTTGCTTACGATACCCGTAGGCCATTATCAGTAAACTTAGGGTAAGTAAGGCCATAACCAACCAATCACGACTGAGGAATTCGCTGGCAACGGGAATGGGCTGAATAATCCCCGCCAGGCCCACTACCGCTAATAGATTAAACATATTAGAGCCAATCACATTACCCATGGCGATATCGTGTTCTCCTTTGCGCACCGCGGCTATTGAGGCGGCAAGTTCAGGCAAAGAGGTACCTAAAGCAATCACAGTTAAGCCGATCAGCAGATCACTCACTCCCAGATCATGGGCAATCGTCACCGCTCCCCATACCAAAATCTTGGCACTGATCAACAACATTACCAAGCCTGCTAGTAAGCAAAACAGGGCCCGTTTTAGCGACATCTCATGGGCCACTAATGCTTCTTTGACCTCTACGCCCAGATGATCCTCTTGGTGTTTTCCAGCTGAGTATATTGACCAGCTAATAAGGCTGATGACGCCCAGCAGTAAAAACACGGCGTCAACGAGGGAGAGTTGGCCATCAGACAACTGCCAGCCGGAAAACAGCACCAGCAGTAAGAGCAAGGGAAGCTCCTTACGGACAAGATTAGAACTGACCATAATCGGGCTGATCAAGGCAGTAATACCCAGCACTAGGGCAATATTGATAATATTGGAGCCATAAGCATTACCTAAGGCAATATTTGGATTGCCTTCATAGGCGGCAAATACCGATACCATCATTTCCGGGGCAGAGGTGCCAAAACCAACCACCAACATGCCAATTAACAGGGGCGACATACCGCCATATCTGGCGCTGATAGCGGCACCTTCAACGAAACGCTCGGCACTATGGACCAGCAATGCAAAACCGAAAATAATCGCCATAATCGGGAGTGTCATGAAAAACGCCTTTTTGTTTGTGCTTTACCTAAACAAACCTTAACTATTCATAGTAAAGGATGCAGGCAACTCCAGTCGGCTGCCTAAGTCGTTTATATTTTTATTCTGGAGTGAAATTATCGTGCAGCTGCTCAATATGCCCCGCCACTTCACCGGGCTTGTCAAACGTCGCCACGTGATACATGGCATCACCTTCCTGTACCAGAGGAATGTTTTGCTTGCCAATAATGATGCCGCTTTTAGGCGCCTTTAAAAAGTCAACAAAATTGCCGGTAGGACCGCAAATTTGTGCCAGGTTGTCTCCCTTTAACACATGATCCCCGAGCTTTTTAAGATCGTTGACGATGCCGCTGGATGAGGCCCTTATCCAGGCGCTGTCGAAGGCAATAAACGGCTCTGGTTTAGCCGTTTTGCTCTTACGCTTGGCCATCATGCCCAGTTCAGCCATCACGTTCATGATCCCCTTCACACCCGCACGAATGGATACCTCATCGAAACGCAACGCTTCGCCTGCTTCATATAATAAAATTTTGGTGCCAGACTCTGCTGCTGACTCCCGTAAGGAACCATCCCGTAACACTGAGTTAAGCAAGACCGGCACACCGAAGGCTCGGGCTAAACTTCTTGTTTCATCGTCTTGCAAATTAGCTCTTATCTGGGGCAGATTACTGCGGTGAATTGCGCCGGTGTGCAGATCGATCCCGTAATCACATCGATGGGCAATTTCGTTTAAGAACAAGTGCGCCATACGCCCCGCCAACGAGCCCTTTTGGGAACCCGGGAAACTGCGATTGAGATCACGTCTGTCCGGTAAATAGCGACTTTGATTGAGCATGCCATACACATTAACGATGGGCACGGCGATCAAGGTACCCTTGGATAATTTAAGTGATTTCATACGTAACAAGCGCCGAACGATTTCAATGCCATTTAGCTCGTCCCCATGGATGGCCGCACTAATAAACATAATGGGACCCGGTTTTCTGGATCTAATAACTTCCACGGGGATGGACATCTGGGAGTCGGTATATAGCCTTGCCACGGGCAACTCGAGTTTTAGCCTTTTTCCCGGGGGGATCTCGACACCACCAATGATTAATAAATCTGTGGCCATTAATTAACCCTTACCCTGGGTACGCGTGTGATTGGGCTTGGCATTTTTTTCGATAAATTGAAAAACCATACCCGCAACATCTTTTCCCGTAGCCAGCTCTATCCCTTCCAAGCCTGGAGAGGAGTTCACTTCCATCACCACCGGGCCTCTTGATGAGCGTAATAAATCTACTCCACATACATTCAGTCCCATAATATTCGCCGCAGCGACCGCCGTTGCCCGCTCTTGTGGCGTGAGTTTTATCACCACGGCACTGCCTCCCCGGTGCAGGTTGGAGCGAAACTCTCCCTCTGCACCCTGGCGCTTCATCGCCGCGACGACCCTATCCCCTACCACAAAACAGCGAATATCAGCGCCCCCCGCTTCTTTGATAAACTCTTGCACCAGAATGTTTGCTTTTAAGCCCATAAATGCTTCAATAATTGCTTCAGCGGATTTACTGGTATCAGCCAGCACTACGCCAATACCCTGGGTGCCCTCAAGCAATTTGATAACGACCGGCGCGCCACCCACATTTTTAATCAGATCTTTGACATTGTCAGGGCTATGGGCAAAGCCAGTGCGGGGTAAACCGATGCCTTTTCTGGATAGCAATTGCATGGAACGCAATTTGTCACGGGAGCGGCTGATAGCGACTGATTCGTTCACACAAAAACTGCCGGTCATTTCGAACTGACGTACGACGGCCGTACCGTAAAAAGAAACAGAGGCACCAATTCTTGGAATAACTGCGTCATATTTAGGCAACTCCTGCCCCTTTAAGCGCACTACCGGTCGACTGCTGGTAATATCCATATAACAATGCATAGTATCGATGACATCTACGGCATGGCCGCGAGCTATACCCGCTTCTTTGAGACGACGGGTAGAATATAAATTTTTATTTCGAGACAAAATAGCAACTTTCATAATGGAGCCTTTTTTTGTTCATCCCCACAGCTTATGACGGATGACAGATGACAGATGACAGATGACAGATTAGTTAATGGACGCCGCTCATCAATCGTTAGTCACAATTAACCAACAAAATGTGCAAAATGCATATAATTGAACGATAACGCCAGGGCTTATTCAGCGTGGCGTTTCTGCGCCTCCCGCTTGTCATGCTCTTCGAGCCAAAACCGCATAAAGTCAGCAGTGAGTTTTTGCTCAATCTCAGTCGCCTTATCGGTCGGGCAGAAAATGGTAAAGTCCAATTTGGTATAGCCCAACTCAGTCGTGCCAACATCTATTTGCGGCGTTGGACCCGCGATAGCCACCTGCATTTTGTGCTCTATCGATTGATTATATCGAGCGGCAACGTCCTTGAACGCTTTACAGTACAGGTTAGCCTTGCGCTGCAATTTAGCGGTAAACAAAAATGGGTTGACCAGGGTATCTTTGGTAATGGTGAAGTGATGCATGGCGTATCGCTTCATAAAATTTAGATTCTTGATGGTACTGGTGATTAACTTATTGTTGGGGATGAAAAGGGTTTTACCCGTATATTGATAAGTATGTATATTGACTTCTAATACGGTGGTTTTTATCCACTCTATTTGCGACACCTCGCCTACATAATCTCCGACCTGTATCCAGTCCCCGGCACGAAAGGGCCGAGTCGACATCAGATAGAAAAAGCCAATAATACATTGAATAAACTCTCTGGTAGCCAGCACTATCGCCACCGCAAATGCGGCGATGGAAAGCGCGAATTTTTGCAGCTCACCGGCCCATAGGCTTAACAATATTAAAACCAGAATGAAGTTCAAAAAATTCCTGATATTACTCTCAAGATCACGATTATCTTCATCCTTGCCTCTAGCCTTTCTCCTGACTACTTTAATCAACAGATACTTAAAGCTCAGCGCCAGGAATGTAAGGACGATGGTGACGAGCAATTTGTTTTCAATAATATCTTTAAACATAGTCTTTTTATTATCGCTGAAGGTTAATAAGCCACATTAGCAAGGTGTGTGGCAATTTCCGGGGTATAAACGACTTTCTATTATTTTTACGTCTATTTGACAGTAAAAATAACCGCAAAATCATCATATGCTGTCACTTATTTTGGATGGTCAATTTGAAATATAATAAGTACAAAAAGGGCATTCGTTAACATGCCTAAATATTTTTAGCTGGGGATAGTGTAGCTAAAAGTTAAACATTAACCTTCAGGCTGATTAATAATTAATCATTCTGCTCGACGTTTATGGCTCGACCTGCCACCATTTCATTCAAGGCAAGGGTTTTTTCTTTACCCTAAACCTCAATTTTAGCCATAAGAAGGTATGCATGTAGACGAAGGAGCCTGCCCAAAAGTCACATCTAAGCAAGGATCTTATTGTTCAGGTGTATATGCAAACCACCTGGGATTGCACCGTTGTTGACGGCTCTGA
>JBLHIW010000174.1:0-6571 GCA_047618055.1 Paraglaciecola sp.
AAACATGGAATAAACTGATCTCGGTGATTTCGCCCTCAAGGCTATTTTCCCCGTCAATGATCCTGATCCAGTTACCCACTCTAAATGGAAAGAAAAAGAAAATAATAACACTGGCCGTTATATTGCTCAAAATTGACCACTGGGCAAACAAGGCAACACCTAACAAAGCCAATACCGAAGATACAAATACACCAATGCTGATACCGGTAAGCAAACTCAAGGCAAGGCAGGCGGCAATGGTCCAAATGGTATTCACCACCCGACGCACGTACTGAATGCGGGGCATTTTCACATCCCGCTCTTCGCCTACTTTGTGGATAAGCCCGGAGATCATCTTAAGCCCTATCCAGTAAACCACTAGGCCTACTACTACCAGAATCCACGTTGTCATTTGTTACGCCCTTAATTATTTTAGGAGCCAGTACTTTATTGCCCGGTTAACGCCAGATTATATAGACGAGGCTCGGTAGTAATAAGTCACATTGGCTTGCAGGCGATTTGCACAGATGGTGATACAAAACCTTCCAGGGTCATTTAAGAATTTTCGGAAACGTTTTTACACCCAAAACTGAATATGCCCAATAAGATCGTAGTGTATTTCGAACAATAGGCGCTGGGTTTTCCTGCCACAGCAACTGAAAAAACTGACGTTCGCATCAGATAAGTCAGAGGCATCAGAGGCATCAGAGGCATCAGAGGCATCAACTATAATCCATACTAAAGTCTAGTGTGCAATTATCCGGCGCTGGTGTACTATCGGTTTAACTATATGTCATATGCACCTTCAAATTTTTCCATCTATTATGAGGTAGAGAACAATTAAATCCGCTGTTGTAATGCATAAAAAACTAAGCCATTGTCGTCGCTTCCCCATGAGCACATTATTTTTCTTGTTACTATGGAGTATTGCTAAGCCCGTTTATGCTGTTTCTGTGTCGCTAAAAGTGATTGATCACCATGGCGAGCCAGTTCAACACGCCGTTGTCAGTGCCCCAATGCAAACTGCAGTCGTCAGCCCATTATCCGTTGCGGTGATGGATCAGGTTGATAAACAGTTTTTACCCCATGTATTGGTGATAGAAAAAAATCAATATGTGAGTTTCCCAAATAGTGACAACATTCGTCATCACGTTTACAGCTTTTCCGCTCCAAAGCCCTTTGAAATTCGTCTTTTTAATAGCAGTAGTAATGCTTCTTTACAGTTTGATCAGCCGGGAATTGTCGCCTTAGGCTGCAACATACATGACCAAATGATTGGCTACATTTACGTCGCAGAAAATGAAACAACCGCGATGACCGACCACAATGGCCTGGCCGAACTGGAAACATCGGGCGACACATTGCACGTATGGCACCCGCGACTCTCGGCCAATCACGCACAACGCAAGCAAATCATGCTCAGCGGATCACCCGTCAAGGGTGTCAGGGTGATTACATTACAACTACTGCCTGGCATAGAAGACTCGGTAAAACGTAAGTTTGGTGCTGGCAAGTTTGGTTCAAGGGAAAAATAAGTGGCCGCAAAATCTTTAAATCAAAGTATCTTTCGACTGATTGTTGGCCTGGTCACCTTTACCGCAATAGCCATATTGGGCAATGTCTGGGTGGCAACAACAAAACATGCTCAAGCCCAATTAGACCAGTCCTTGAAAGTCGCGCAAAACGTTTTCGAACAAGTATTAGCCAGCAGAGAGAGCTTACTTTATAACTCAGCCAGTGTGCTAACGGCAGATTTTGGCTTCAAACAAGCGGTGGCCTCAGGCGATAAAGGGACGATTGACAGTGTATTGCTTAATCACGGTGCCAGAATAGACGCTGATCTGATGGCATTAATATCACTTGAGGGTCAGAATATTACCAGTGAACCCAAATCTCTGATCGCAGGTGAGGCGTTTCCCTATCCCCCACTAGTCACAAGTGCCCTGCAGGAACAGGGCGCATCATCACTTTTATTGATTAACGGTAAACTTTATCAGATCATCATGTTAACTGTTAACGCCCCCACTCCCATCGCCATTGCACTGGTCGGTTTTCAACTAGACGATACCCTGGTGAAACAATTAAGAACAGTGACGCAACTTGAAACCACCATAAGTGTGCTCAGAAGCGATCAGGAAGATTTTGTCATCAGCACCCTGAACCAACGTCAACGGAAGATTGCTCTTAGCCTACAAGATCAAGAATTATCCTGGCTGTCCCTAACCTTATGGCAGGACGTCCCCTTTATTTCAAGACAATTTCTGTTGGAAGAAGAGGCAAACGTCGAAGTTTGGATCACCCTTTCAAGTGACATTGAACAGCTATTCTCTGGTTTCAGTACCCTGCAGCTAAATATCACCTTAATCGCTCTTTTGGCCATTGTACTTTCATTGATTTTAGCCCTGCTGTTCGCCAGAAGAGTCGCCAGGCCCTTGGTTTCCCTGGCCAAACTGGCACAAAATATTGCCTCAGGTCATTATCAAAAAACCATCGATACCCAATCCAGTTCAAAAGAGCTTAACCATTTAGCGCTGGCCTTCAAATCCATGCAAACCAGTATTCGTCAGCGTGAAGAAAAAATAAGCTATCAGGCTCAGCATGATAGTTTAACCGGCCTTAACAACCGGTTCCACATTGAATTTTTACTTAATGAGCTATTTTCCCAGCAGCAAAAATTTGCTGTCGTGGGGATTAACATTATTGGTTTTCGCACCATCAATGACGTATTTGGTTATCAAAAGGGAGATCTGTGCATACAATTTTTGGCTAAGCGTGTTGCCGAATTGGGTGGTTTAGCAGCCCGACTTGCCGGGGGTGAATTACTTTGGATGCCGGACAAGCCGGTTACCATGGAGACACTTCAGCGTATTCATCGCTCCTTGGAAGAACCGATTAAAATCGGTGAAATAATTATTAACATTAAATTGACCCTAGGCCATATAAGCTGCCCCAAAGACGCATTGTCCCCGGAAGAATTATTTCGCAGGATGAACATCGTACTCGATGAAGCCCGAGCTAATAATCAAGGCCTGCTTGACTATGCTACAGAGTTTGAGGAACGCTATTTACGCAGGCTGTCCATCATTACAGAATTAGAAACCGCACTCATGAGCCGTCAGGATGAGTTTACCCTGTTTTATCAGCCAAAACTGGATCTAGCTAGCGGCGAAGTATTGCAGGTCGAGGCATTAATTCGTTGGAATAATAGCTTGCTCGGATTTGTCTCCCCTGAAGATTTTATTTCCATTGCAGAACAAGCGGGCTTTATCGGTCGTGTAACAGATTGGGTACTGTCACAGGCAATTACCGATGCAGTTAAATTCAAACAAGCAGGCTTTAATATTTGTATTGCCATTAACCTGTCTGCACAAGATGTACTTGATGAGCAACTCTTGCCCACAATCGTCTCCCGTTTGGCCGAGCATAACTTGACCCACGACGCCTTGTCGCTGGAAATGACGGAAAACGATCTTATTCAAGATACAGATAAAATGATTAGTCAGTTACAGGCATTCAGAGATCAGGATTTTGCCATTGCCATGGACGACTTTGGTACCGGCTATGCGTCGATGGCTTATCTCAAAAACTTGCCGGTAAGCGCGCTGAAGGTTGATAAAAGTTTTGTATTAAATTTGGATACCCAACCCGGCGATCAGAAGATCGTAAAAACGGTAATCGAACTGGCACACAATTTTGGTTTAAAAGTAGTCGCTGAAGGTATTGAAAACGAAGCGACTCTAATGCTGCTTAAAGAATGGGGCTGTGAATGGGCGCAGGGATATTATATCGCTAAGCCAGCACCTATTGAGCCATTCCTTGAATGGATCAGCAATCATCAGCCAAGCAGTTGGTTTAATGCATGACCCACCTATATCGACTCAAAATAAAAGTAATCGCCTATTTAATCTGCTCACTCGCGGCACCACTATCACTTACGAGCCACGCCGCCAACGGTAAACTGATTGCCACTTCTGGACTTATCCAAGTAGAAGGCAGTGGTGGCGGTGGGATAGTGCCGTGGGCAACACTTACCGGCTATGATAGCCAGGATCAGATATCCCTTAGCGCTGTTGCCACTCAAATTGAGGTGGACGATTACGGGCTAAATGTATTGGGCTTTAGCGCATCGTTTTATGATCGTTTGGAGCTCAGCATGGCACAGCATCGCTTCAGCCTTAAGAGTCGGGGTGGCGATATAAAACAAACAATTTTTGGCCTAAAATATAAATTAATGGGTGATGTCATCTATTCCAACTGGCCTCAAATAAGTGTTGGCTTACAACATAAGCAATTAAACGACCCTGAAATCGCAAGGTCGCTCGGGGCAAAAAATCACCGTAAGGGCAATGACTTTTATTTGGCCGTCACCAAAGTTCACTTAGGCGCCATAGCCGGCTATAACGGGGTGTGGAATATGACCGCCCGGGCCACTAAGGCCAACGAGTTGGGTCTGCTTGGTTTTGGTGGCCCTGAAAACGACCGCTATCAAATAATGTTTGAGGGCTCTGTCGGCATCTTATTTTCAAGACACTTGGTCCTTGGTCTGGAGTATCGTCAGAAACCTGACAACCTGGGCTTAGGCGAAGATGACTGGACGGATGCATTTGTCAGTTATCTACCCAGCAAAGACTTCAGCCTGACCCTTGCCTGGACCAATTTAGGCACAATAGCCGGCGCGGCTGGACAAAAAGGCCTTTATTTTTCTTTGAGCGGGCAACTACGATGATGACGATAAAGGGCTTTTTCTGTGCCGTACTGTTACTGCTCGCACTGACCTTAACTGGCTGTGCCAGTAATGAAGAGAGTGTATATCAACAACTTGGAGGACAGCAAAAGGTAGCAGAAATGGTTGATAATTTTATTGGGGAAATAGAATTCGACCCCATCATGTTTGCCTACTTTAAAGACTCTAATATTGAGCGCTTTAGAGAAAAATTAATTGAGCACCTTTGTTTCTTAACCGGCGGTGGCTGCAGATACACCGGTGATACCATGCGCCAAGTACATACCGGTATGAATATACCCGAGAGTGACTTTAATCATGGCGTTGACCTGTTTATCAAGGCTATGGACAAGGCGAACATCCCCCACAGAATTCAAAATAAAATCCTTGCGACAATAGTGCCAAGCCGAAAAGAGATAATCTACCTTTAGTATTAATCCTCCCTGATAAGTGAGCACGAATGTGACGTTTTACTGCTACTTGGCTGGGAGCTCGATGCCCATCAGCAGCTAATTGGCTTGGTTCGCTTCTTTGATGTCTATCCAAAAACCAAGGAGGTCTTGGCCAGCGACATGCAAACCATGGTAGGTGTGAACAGAGACGTAAAGGGCACTTTCTACTAGCTGATTTGCCTTCGCCAAACGCATACCCTGGTTGCAAATTAACTTACTAACGGCCTTTGCCGCCGCATTCGGGGTCTTCGAGGGCTTAATTGCCAAAATAACCGCCCTTGCCATTCTGCTTCCGGTCGCCGCAGGTCAATCAGGCAATGCCAGTGCACAGGCCCTGGCAGTCTCTTTGCGCGGCTTGATTTCACGAGAGATTACCACTGGCCATTGGCACAAAGTATTGTTTAAAGAGATGCTAGCAGGTCGGTTAAATGGCATAGCCATCGCCGTAACCTGTTCGATATGTGTGTACTTATGGAGTCAATCTTTCGGCCTGGCTCTGGTGATTGGCCTGGCGATGATTTCATCTCTGGTGATTGCCGGCAGCGCCGGTGCAGTGGTGCCCATTGCCCTGAAAAAATTTGGCCTGGATCCCGCCCAATCCTCATCAATCGTCCTGACAACCATCACCGATATTGCCGGATTTCTGTCCTTTCTTGGCATCGCCCTACTGCTGTCGGATAGGCTGCCCCGAAGTTAATGTTATGAGTAATTAATGCTCCATGCCCCGCTTATTATCCACCCAGTCTTGCCACTGGCCAAACGATATCATCTGGGTTTTTAGGTCCGTGGTGTTAATAATATTTTCAAGTTCAGCAACCGTTTGGCGTTTCCAGGTGACCTTGTCATAATTGGCAAAACCATAGATCATGGCTCCAGCTATGGCTGAATTAAGTTTGAGTTGCTGTTGGTCAACTTTATCAAAGGTATCTGATTCACCATGATAGTTAGAGGCGTAGTTGGCGTCGGCTTGATTGGCAACCAGGTTGGGCACACCTTGCATCATAAAATCAAAATTGTCGGTGCCAACGATTGGTGCGTTTACCTGAGTAAACGGGCCTAAGCCGGCGACGGGCTCCAGTACATGGTTTAGGGCTTCCAGAATATCGCTGCGGCCATTGGTGAAAAAACCATTGATCCGACCGGTGCCGATATCCATCGTTGCCGTCATAACGGTTTTGTCTAATTCACTCTCATGGGTTTTAGTGTAGGCCCACGAGCCCCAAAAACCTTGCTCTTCGCCGTTGTACAACACAAAACGCATGGTGCGTTTAGGTTTTAAACCGAGTTGGGTTATTTGTCTGGCCAGGTCAATCATGATCACAACATTTGAACCGTTATCGAGGGCACCAGAGCCCAAATCAAAAGAATCTAAATGAGCGCCTATCACCACATATTCCTCGGGGTATTCGCTACCGGT
>JBLHIW010000175.1:0-6521 GCA_047618055.1 Paraglaciecola sp.
GCAGACGATGTTGATTTTGATGGCTCCTTTACGCTGCAATGGGAATCACTTGAAGGCGCAACAAAGTATGAACTTCAAGAAACAAACCCCGCTGGTGTTACGACCCTAACAGACGTCATGACGGAAACTGAGTTTACTACCCAATCCTTGACTGATGGCGTTCACGCGTATCGTGTAAGAGCATGGTTTCCAGGTGTAATTGGCTCTTATGTTTCAGATTTCAGTGACCAGGTTGATGTGGAAGTTTCTTTGCGTGAAGAGGTAGATATTACTGCCGGTATCGACATGATCCAGAGTAATGCTACGTTTGCAGACGGTGTATGGACTACTGACTACGCTATAAAGAACACTTCTGGTAACGATTATATACCCGCTATAGGCATGCAGATTTCTAATCTTGACTCTGATAGCGGAAATGTCAAAGTTACCAATGCTGTGAATGAGGGAAGTGGCGTTGCTGATGACTTTGCAGGCTTTGATTACACAGAAAAAGTTGGAGGCGACGAGCGTTTTGCAGCGGGTGAAACAACTGATGTTCACAACATCCAATTTTCGAGTGAAGTGTTTGAAGGATTTTCCTTTGACATGACCGTTACGGCATATCAGCTAACGGGGTCATCTTCAAATGGAAGTGGAAGCGAAACTTCAGGTCAAAACACTCAGGATGGACAACAAACACTAGAAGAGCAGGTGTTAAGAGTGACGGTAAATCCATTAACGGGTGCTGTGACCACTGAGTTAGTTGGCGCCATGCAGAAAGTAGAAGCTATACAGAAAGTAGAAGCTATACAGGAAGTAGAAGCTATACAGAAAGTAGAACTTGTTGAAGATGAGCCGGTTTCAAGTGTGGTGGTTAAACCATTAACAGGCTTGTAACACTCTGAATTACATATACAAAAACAGGCGTTTTAGCGCAGCAGAGCAAGGTAATTTAGCAATACTGCGTAAATGAACAAACCTGACACATTAAAACCACCGCAATGCGGTGGTTTTTTTTGTCTGTAGGCAAATATCTCGGATTATTATCCTTTTATTTGTCCGGCTTTGATGGGGTAGGGCAGGCCGTAAGCTTCATCATGTTATGACTAAGCAGATTGGGTAAAAGGGAGATTATCCCGAATTTTGTCTTCCACAACCCCCGAACACGCTTGCTGCCTTTGTCATGGTCAAAATTGAGCATAACCAGGATGCCTATTCAAACCCTAAACCGCCAATGAGGGCGAAATTTGTTGAATTGAATAGCTATGTTAACTTAGATTTCCTGGTATTTCCGGTAGGTAAGAATGAAAGTAAACGACAATAAAGATATCTTTAAACTAAGTCAGTTAATCGCCAGTCCCTTAATAAAGTGGACCGCTCTGGTGTTGTTTGGCTGCGCCCTCTATTTTGGCAATACCTATGTGCAAAGCAAACTGGGCCGCCAGGCCATGGTGAACACCGGATTGCGTATTCATAGTCTGGAAGCTGCGTTAGTGAAGGCCAGAGATAACGACAAGCTGGTATTGGCGAATATGTCTGCTATCTGGTGCCCGAGTTGTCGAAAGCTCGATCGGGAGGTTTTCAGTAATGAACAGGTAAAAAACCTAATCACTAAGGATTTCGTGTTTGCTCGCATCGATTATGATGCCAAGGAAGGGAGGGACTTCATGGGTACCTATAAGATTTTCGGTTTTCCTACCTTGCTGATATTAAATGGTGAGGGAGATAAACTGCATCATTTGCCGCTGACCTTCGATCCGCAAAAATTTGCTGATCTGCTAAATAAGGCAAGGGCCCTGGAGGGAAACAGACGGGGGCTTCTACTCTAAGCCAACCACCTGAATTTTGGATTTTAAGTTTCTTATGAGCCCTGTTTACTGCTTAAAATCTGGCGCTGAGCCCAATACTAAAAGAGCATGTTCGTAATGCTGGATCATTTTTAAGTATGCTGAATTAGTTAGATTTTTGCTGCCTCCGTCTTGATCAATACTGGCCGGAACAGGGATTATGCAGTCTGTGATTTTACTATCGTAAGTATTCATATGCCAGGCAACGTTACCACTGCCCCCATTTACAGCCGTCGAAAAAGTGCGAGCTCCGTTTACTCAGTCATACTGAGCAAATTTTTCACCACTAAGGCCTTGTTGTCTGGTCGCGGGCAGACGATTGTCGACCACATTGATGCCCCCAGTTGCACCACTGGCGTATAATAATGTTGCAGGCCCTATGAGCACTTCAATATGACTAGCCTTAGTCGTTTCAGTCGCAACCGGATGATCTGTGCCGAGCCGAGCCGAGCAGTGATGTGGCGTATGGGGCAAGACCGTTTTAAGCACTGGAGTGAGGTAGCATGGATAGTTGGTATAAAATAACATAAGTTTGTTTTCCCCCTGTCGCTCACTACAGCAAAAAGTTTTACTAAGGGACTTTGATACAGATTCTCTAATGACTGAAAATTTAAATCCAGGGTGTTAGCCGTTCCCACGGTGCCGCTTGGAGCCGTGAAGGTTTTGTGGTGGGGCCGCTTTAGTGGGCAGCATAAAATTATTGGCTCGCCAAATGTCCTAACGGGACGTTCAAGCAGGCCGACAGCGGTATATGTGGATGATGGCCACAAGCGATTAAAAAACATCGTAAATCCCCGGTGGCAGATATTTTGATTCCTTTACGTCCATTATTAGCCGAAGCTTCAAGGGCCTCAGATTGTATCAGTCCCGAAAGCTGTAGGGCGAAAAAGCATGTTCAGTACACCCATTAGTCGTTGTGCCCAGCGCGCAATTCGAGCATGACAGGAGTGTCCCAGTGTACCCAGAGCTACTTTGGGAGCTGAGCGCGCAGCTTAGCGCGCAGCTTAGCGCGCAGCTTAGCGCAAATGTTAATGCTGCTTCTTAACACCTCAAACTTGGTTCTTTGCTGCTATCCACTGGGCCATATATTTGGTGCTGGCATGCTGATGATGTCGCAGCATGGAGCCGATGAAGTTATTCGAACGGTGGGCCTCTAGCGCCTCTTTATGCTCAATAATTCGCTTTAACAGCAAGGGGGCAAGGTGCTGGTGATCAAAGTTCTGCTTAAGTAAGTGATAGCCCCGTTGCCGATGTTCCTGCCAACGAGATTGGTTTTGATAGAGTTCCACCGCCGCCCTGGCGATATCTTCTGCTGATCCAGCGACTTCACCGGGCCAGGGCAGACCCAAATGCATTCCTTCTATCCCAATAGGGGTCGTCACGTTTGGTGTGCCGCATAACATGGCCTCCGCCAGTTTACCTTTGATACCCGCGCCAAATCGCAAAGGGGCAATGCACACTCGGGCTTGTTCCATTACATACCTGGCATCTTCAGCCCAGCCTTTGACCAGAAATCCGGTTTTAGGCTGATGCAATTGGGTGGCTTTAGGGGGCGGGTAGGCTCCGTAAATATGTAGTTCAGCCTGGGGTAATTGTTGTCGGATCAATGGCCAAATTTCCTGCTTCAACCACAATACGGCATCCCAGTTTGGCCCATGGCGAAAGTTACCGATGGAAATAAAGTGTTGTCGTTGGGAAAAGGCGGGCGTGTCTTTTTCCAGATGGGCTAAATCCAGCATAAAAGGGCAGTGGTGCAAGATATCTCCCGGCACGGAGAAAGACTCAGTCAGTAAGTTCAGCTCGAAGTCAGAGATAATTAAACTCAGATCAGAGCGAAAGATGGCCGCGACTTCGCGCTGAGCGAGTTCGCTTTTTAGCTCACTGTCCCGTAACTCGCGACCCTGTTTAAGGGCTAAATGCCGGGCGTTACGCAAAAAGTGTAAATCTTCGGTATCCAGGACCCTCAGGGCGTCGGGACATTGCTGGGCAACACGCCAGCCAAACTGCTCTTCGAGCATAAAACGATCAAACAGCACTAAATCCGGGTTTAGCTCGCGAATATAGGTGTCGAAACTGGGGCAATTCAGGGCAATGCTCTGTTCGGCTATTCCCAGTTCGGTGAGATCAACTTTGTGTTCACCTAATTGGGCCGGACTGGCGAAGGTAACCTTCCAACCCTGACTAACAAATAAGGTGAGTAAACTTAGCATGTGGCTGCCTGCCGCCGAAGAGTTGGGCTCGGGCCAGACATAGCCAATGATTAGCGCGTTGTTTATGGGCATGGGTTGTTAGCCTTCTTTTGCTGTTTGAACATCATTACGCCGGGGTTTTCGCCCGCACAAGGCAATCAAGGCGCTGAAGGCTCAAGGCATATAGCTTAGGGAAGCACCGAGTAAACAAGGCTGCTTGGGGCAGATGAAACTTAGGTAAACCAAGAAACAGAAAAAACGGTGGGCTATAATAGTGACCGAAATTTCCGGTGAATGTAAAAAAGAATAGCAATAAATGTTCCTGATACCAGGGTGTTAGCCTATTGTAGGGGATTTTATGTCGCTAAATAAGTATAAATTCAAAAATTAATAGTCTGGGAAGGCTTATGAAATCACATGTGGTATTTGGTGCGGGCTTAATCGGCTGTTTTCTCGGTGGGGCATTGAAGGCAAAGGGACTGAATGTCAGTTTACTGTGTCGACCCAATATCCAGGCTAAACTGGCCAATGGACTAAAATTAAGCGATTACTTAAACCATCAAGTACAGGTGTCGTCGTTCAACTTTGTCGACCCTAAGGCCTTAATTGAGCCCAACGAAACAGGCTTTATTGCCGATTTTTTATGGCTTACGGTAAAATGTACCGGCCTTGAGCGGGCTGCACAGGACATGTTTCCTTTGGTCGGGCCTGATACGGTCATTTTGTGTTGCCAAAATGGCCTGGATTCAGACAAGGTTATCAGACAACGGTATCCCGATAACCTGGTACTAAGGGTCATGGTGCCATTTAATGTGGTTGAAATCAGCGACGGTCATTTTCATCGAGGCTCTGAGGGCAACTTGACCCTGGAGACTTCTGTGCAAAATTCCGAAATCACTGAGACCCTGGTGAAAGATATTCACTCTTCGTTAATGCCCCTTAGTCAAACCAGGGATATGAACGCTTTGTTGTGGGCTAAATTACAACTTAATTTGGGTAATAGCGTCAACGCTCTGGCAGACATACCGGTCAAAGAGATGTTAGAGCAGCGAGCTTATCGTTTGGTGATCGCAGCTTTAATGCATGAATGCCTAAGTGTGACTGATGCGCTGGGTATTGACTTGCCTAAGGTAACGGCTTTACCGGCACATTGGATACCTGGCGTGCTGAGCTTGCCAAATTTTTTATTCAAATTGCTGGCTAATAAGATGTTAGCCATCGATCCAAGGGTAAGAACCTCAATGTGGTGGGACTTATCTCAGGGCAAGGCCACAGAAATTGACTACTTAAACGGGGCAGTGTTGGCTGCGGCTGCAACGAGTCAAACGCATTTATCCTGCCCAGTAAATGAAAAAATACTGGAACTCGTGAAGAGCATTAGTCGTGATGGGCCAAATGCTTTGCCACGTCCGGTTAGTGCAAAGCTGCTTTTAACACTGATTAAACAACCATAATATTGGGGCTTCTGGCCCTAACACCCTTCAAAACCGCCGGTAGCCCTAAATTGCAGCGCCCCATTTTTACACTTCTTGTTTAAGCTCATCTACCCACATGGCGGTCGCACCACACACGGCAACGGGCATCACTAAAAAATTAACGATGGGGATCATCGAAAACAGGCTGACCGTAACACCAAAGCTAAAACTACTTGAACGGCGCTGATTCAGCACCCTGCGCATAGTGATAAAGGATATTTTGTGATTATCAAAGGGGTAGTCACAGTACTGCACCGCCATCATCCAGGCTGAGAATAAAAACCATAAAATTTGCCCGCCCAGCGGCAGAATAAAAAACAATAATAAAAATCCCAGCGCCCTGGGTAGGTAGTAAAGCAGTTTGCTCATTTCTCTGCCAAGGGTACGGGGAATGTCCTTGATCACATCGCTAAATCCACTGTCACCCAGTGCTTGGCCGCTAAGGTGTTTTTCGACTTTTTCGGCTAATAAGCCATTAAAAGGGGCGGCGATCCAGTTGGCCAGAGTGCCAAAAATCAAAGCGAAAACCAGTAGTACAATGATCACTGCAATCGGCCAGATTATGTAACTTAAGCCATCTTTTAACCAACTTAACCACTGCCAGTCGGGTATGAGGTCAATTAAGTAGACGATGCTGGCGCCGATTTCCCCATACAAATAATAAAAAGCGCTACTGAAGAGCAGCAAGTTGACTAACAAGGGAATAAACACGAAGCGTTTTAGCCCCTTGGTGCCGATAAGCTGAAAGCCCCGAAAAAAATAATCCATTTACGATCCTAATTAATTAGACTCAAACCATCTGAAGCAAGCATTTTTAGATGGTTTTAATATATATTTAACACCTTGATATTCAATATTTTTAGGTAATTTTACAGTGTCTAGTATAACCTTGGCAGGAGCGAGATCAAAACGCCAATTGTTACACTTGATGAGTTTTGATACATTCGACCTTGTCCAGCTAAAAATTACAAAAATTACAATGCTTCCCTAATCTATGCGCTTAAAAAAATCAAACTGGCAGGCTTCAAATC
>JBLHIW010000176.1:0-6510 GCA_047618055.1 Paraglaciecola sp.
TTCGCAGCGCCAAAAAATAAGGCACAAGCGTAGTTTAACCGCTGTTGGTGATGCTCGTATTGTCCTTCGGTCAATGGCCGGGCGTTTCTGGGTGGCTATTTAGTGTTTTGGGCGGCAAGCTCTCGACTAAGTGCCTGGGCCACTGGCTTGGCACCGGTACCACCAAGTATACTGCGCTTATCCACCAAAACATCCAGTTGCAATACCGGGTAAACATCCTCTTCAATAAGGTTTGAATACCCTTTTAATTCAACCAAGCTTAACTCTTCAATGGCTTTTTTTTGCTTAAGTGCTGCCAGCACGACCTGGCCGGAAATATCATGAGCCGTTCTAAAGGGCACGCCTTTAGAGACCAAGTAGTCGGCTAACTCGGTGGCATTGGCGTAGCCTTCACGGGCGGCCTTCGCGCAGCGCTCGCTGTCAAGCTCGATGCTTTCTAGTACTTCGCCGGCAATACACAAACAAATATGCCATTGGCTTACGGCGTCAAACAAACCTTCTTTGTCTTCCTGCATATCTTTGTTGTAAGCCAGGGGCAAGCCCTTCATGGTCACTAACATAGCCTGCAAGTTGCCAAACACTCTACCGCATTTACCGCGAATGAGTTCCAGAGCATCGGGGTTTTTCTTTTGTGGCATCAACGAAGAGCCGGAAGTGACATGATCCCCCAGGTTGATAAAACCCGCTTCTCCGGAGTTAAAGAAAATCAAATCTTCTGCCATGCGGGATAAGTGCATCATGCTGGTACTGGCACTAAACAGCATTTCCAGCACGTAGTCACGATCCGATACCGCATCTAAGCTATTTAAGCAGGGACTGGCAAAGCCCAACTCGCTGGCAATTTCGTGGCGATCAATCTCATAGGTGGTACCCGCCAGCGCGCCACTGCCTAATGGGCATTGATTCAGACGCACTTTAAGATCCTGCATGCGGCTGATATCCCGCTTAAACATTTCCACATAGGCCAGGCACCAGTGTGGATAGCGCACCGGCTGAGCCCGCTGTAAATGGGTGTAGCCAGGTAAAATAACTTCCTGGTTACGCTGTGCAGTGGCAAGGAGGGAGGCCTGTACATTTTGCAAGTCTTCAACTAGCAAGTCCACATGCTCCCGGCACCACAGGCGAAAATCTGTGGCAACCTGATCATTACGGCTGCGTCCCGTGTGTAATTTACGTGCCACATCGCCCAATTGTTCGATTAAGCTCGCTTCCACAAAACTATGAATATCTTCTTCCGTGCTGACATCAAAGTCCAATTGACCCGCTTCTGCCTTGGCCAGCATGATTTTTAAGGCATCTTCGAGTTGCTGCTGCTCTTCGCGGGTTAACACTCCTGCTTTGGCAATAGCTCTGGACCAGGTAATTGAGCCGCGAATGTCCTGAGTAGCCAAAGCGCGGTCAAAAGGCAGTGAGTCGTTAACCTGACGAAACATAGCGCTGCTGCCTTCCTGAAAGCGACCTCCCCATAAACTCATTAGTCTTTACCCGTATTTTTGAAGGCGGTGCCGCTGTCGTTTAAGGCCTTAATGCGGCTAGGCAGGCTGAATAAGCGGATAAAACCTTCCGCATGACTTTGGTCGTACACGTCATCCGCCCCGAAGGTGGCAAAACTTTCGGAATACAAGCTGTTGGGTGAACGACGTTGGGTCACGGTTGCCCGACCTTTATACAATTTAATCACGATATCCCCCGTGACTTGTTGCGCGAAGCTGGCTGCACCGGCTAGCAGGGCATCATTAAGGGGGGTAAACCAGCGTCCGTCATACATAACGTGGGAGTATTCCAGGCCAATCTGCTCTCGGTACTTGAGCGAAGCCTTATCTAATACCAATGATTCCAGAGCCTTGTAGGCCGACATCATTACCGTGCCACCTGGCGTTTCATAACAGCCCCGTGACTTCATTCCGACTAAACGGTTTTCAACGATGTCGATGCGCCCAACACCGTGCGCCGCAGCGATGCTATTGAGTTTGACCAGGACCTGATAAGGGCTGAGGCTTTCACCGTTTACTTGAGTCAGTCGACCCTCATCAAAATGCAATTCAACTTTTTCCGGCGTATTTGGGGCCTCTTCAGGGTCAACCGTCATGGTCCAGATTTGCTTGGTCGGTTCACACCAGGGATCTTCTAATTCGCCCCCCTCATGGGATATATGCCAGGCGTTGGCGTCGCGACTATATATCTTGGTGGCCGATGCGGTGGTTTTGATATCCCGCTCAGCAAGATAATCCAATAAGTCTTCCCGGGAGACCATGTCCCATTCGCGCCAGGGGGCGATCACGGTTAAATCTGGGGCAAGGGCGGCAAATGTTCCTTCAAAACGGACCTGGTCATTACCTTTGCCGGTACAACCATGACAGAGGGCATCGGCACCCACTTTACGGGCGATTTCAACCTGGGCCTTGGCAATAATAGGCCGCGCCATAGAAGTGCCAAGTAAGTACTCACCTTCATATACCGCACCAGTTGTTATGGTGGGGTAAATATATTCAGCAACAAAGGCTTCCTTTAGATCAACGATATAACATTCGCTGGCACCGGTCTTAAGGGCTTTTTCACGGAGGCCTTCAAGCTCTTCATCACCCTGACCCACATCGGCGGCAAAAGCCACTACTTCACAGCCGTAGTTCTCTATCAACCAGGGAATAATGGCCGAGGTGTCCAGGCCACCAGAATAGGCTAATACGACTTTTTTAATTTGTTTATTTGACATGTAAGCTTCCTAATAAATATGGGTTAATTCTTTTACTTAAAATTTGTCGCTGAGTAACTTCACCAAAATGGCATTTTGCCCGTGCATTCTGTTTTCGGCCTGTTGCATTAACAGGGATTGCTCACTGTCACATAGGGTAGCGCTGATCTCCAGATCCCGATGGGCTGGCTGACAATGCATAACATATTCCGCCCCCGTCCTTTGCATCATCGCTTCGTCTACTTTGAAGGCAGAAAAGGTGTCTTTTATCTCTGCCAGCGGGGTAGTATCACCCATGGATAGCCAGGTGTCAGTGTAAATTGCATTTGCGCCTTTCGCCGCAGCAATATCGTTACTGACCAATAGTTTTCCACCGTTAAGTGCCGCTTTTTGATGGCAAAGTGCAACTATCCCTGCATCCACTTCATGGCCTTTGGGTGTCACCACAACAATTTCGCAGCCGAGGGTGACGCCAACGAGCATCAGTGAGTGAGTCACATTATTACCGTCTCCCATGTAGGCCAGTTTAACCTTACTTAGGTCGTAAAACTCTTCGGTCAGGGTTAAATAATCGGCGATTGCCTGGCATGGATGATACCGGTCACACAGGGCATTGATCACCGGCACCTTGGCCGATTCAGCTAATTGTTCCAGTGTGCTATGAGCATGGACCCTTGCAACGATGGCATCTGCCCAGCAGGCGAGGTTGGCGCCCATGTCTTTAATATTTTCACGCCCCGCCAGCTTATTGGATTGGGTGTCCAGGTAAACCATATGGCCACCGAGCTTATTGATCCCAATATCAAAACTGACTCGGGTGCGTAAGGAGGGTTTTTCAAATAAGGCCACCACTGATTTACCGTCCAGGGCCTGACGATATTTACCAGGATTGTGTTTGATGGTCTTGGCAAGGTCAAGTAGGGCGTATAGCTCATCGGCCGACCAGTCTTTAAGAGTGAGAAGATCCTGTTTCATAGAGAGTCCTTAGTTAAGACTTGTGGAATAATGGTGGTGCCTAAGGTTTGCTGTTGCAACAAGGCAAGTAATTGTTCTGCATGCTGCCAACTGGCAATCGTAACCGGACGATTAAGACTGTTTGCCGCATCAAGCGCGGCTTGTACCTTAACCAGCATGCCATCGCTGATCACTTGCTGGTTAATCAGGTTGTTAATTTCTGCGGTGCTTAAACGACTCATCAACTGACCCTGTGCATCCAGTACACCGGGTACATCAGACAGTAATAGTAGTTCTGCTTGCAGTAACTGTGCAATGACCGTGGCGGCTTGATCGGCATTAACATTTAGCAGGTGACCTTGTTTATCGGCACCGATGGAACTGATAATGGGCAGCATGTTAGCCGCTAAAATGCCATCCAGGAGCTGGCTGTTGCCGGCTTTGGCGGTTCCGACGGCGCCCAGCTCTTCACTGATGACGGTGCATTGGGTGGTTTGTCCGTCTGCCAGGCATAGGCCGACAGAGTTTAGTCCGGCCCTGATGGCTAAAGCACAAAGCTGTTTATTCGCGGTGCCTGCCAGTGCACCCACCACGTAGGGCATATGTTCTTTAGGCGTTACCCGTAAACCCTTTATCTTTTGACTGTTCAAGCCCAGCCCCCCCAGCAGCTCTTCAACCATGGGTCCGCCGCCATGAACTAAGACTACGTGGTATTGCTGTTGTAATTGGCCAATAACACTAAGCAAAGCCAATGCTTTATGTTCGGCCTGCATAAAGGCACCACCTACTTTAATCACTAAGGTCTTCATCAAGCTGACCCGCTCAATAAGCCATGATGGCTGGCAAATCCAAAACGTAAATTGGCACATTGCAGCGCCTGAGACGCTGCGCCTTTTAATAAGTTGTCTATGGCGCTGGTGATCACTAAATAACCACTGTTTTGATCGAGTTTCCAAAATAAATCGCAATGGGGAGTGCCAACCACATCTGCAATTTTCGGCCAACTGTTGCGCAGGCGAACAATGGGATTATGTTGGTAAGCCTGCAGATAGGCATCAGCGACTTGTTTAGGGCTGACACCGGGATTTACTTTTACCGTAATCGTTGCCAGTATACCCCGCTTAAAATTGCCCAGGTGGGGAGTAAATATTACCTCCGTTCCCAAATAGGCAGAAATTTCTGGTTGATGACGGTGTCCAAGCACGGCATAAGCTTGCAGGCTGACTTCAGAAAAACTGCTGTTTAAGGCGGCTTTGCGTCCCGCGCCAGTCACACCTGAGACCGCATTGATAATGGGACGATGTGCTGAATTTAACAGCTTATTGTCTTGCAAGGGCTTAAGCGCACTCAGAGCTGCTGTGGGATAACAGCCCGGCACCGCCACTAAATTGGCTTGTTTAATTTGCTCTGGATACCAATCGGCCAGGCCATAAACTGCCTGTTTAAGCAGTCTGTCTTGTTTGTGGGCAAAACCATAATACTCGGCAAAAACCTGGGGATCTTTTAAACGAAAAGCACCCGATAAATCCATCACCACGGCATGTTTGCCGCTTAGTTGGCTCATCCAGTCATGACTCGCCTCGTGTGGGGTAGCTAAAAATATGAGATCCATATTTTTAGCTATGTCGGGCAAAGTCTCTTCGTCCAGAGGAATGAGAGGCAAATCTATTTGGCCAAACAGCTGGCCATGGATCTCGCCCAGTGGCTTGTTCGCATCTTGACTGTGGGCGGAGACATACAGGGCACACAGTGCAAACTTACTATGTTGGTTTACCAGGGCGGCCAGTGCGGCACCGGTGTAACCGCTGGCGCCAACAATACAGGTTTTGATCATAACTAGAACATCTCTCACAGCGTTGACAAGGATCGTAAGTTACTAAAGATAAATGACAAGGATAAAAAAAACACGCTTTGCCTTTAACACATAGAGATTAAAGGCAAAGGGCGAGCTATACGCAATCAAATTCGTTTTATCGTCGATACAACATGTTGGCGAAGCCAGGCGGGGAAACAAACTGTGAAATGACTAAAAGCATAAATGTTAAACAACCAAATAAAGATAAAGTATAAATTGAATTAGTTATTCACTGTGTTTCAATAAGTGACTAATCCATGTTGGATTAAAGAATGCCACGCTATAAATATATATGCAATAATAATGAATAAATATTTAATGGGTTTATTATGCCATCCTTGTCTTTTATCGATCTGTATGAAAATTTGATTAGCACTTCATCCATAAGTGCTTTTGACCCTAAATTGGATGAGAGTAATGAGCGTCTGATAGGGCTTCTCGGCAGTTGGTTTTCCGATCTTAATTTTGACATAAGTATTCAAGCAGTGCCGAATACGCGGAATAAATTTAATATGCTGGCGCGGATCGGCAGCGGGGAGGGAGGCCTATTGTTATGCGGTCACTCGGACACCGTCCCGTTTGATCAGGGGCGCTGGCAAATGGACCCCTTTAAAGTTCGTCAGGCGGACGGTCGCTTGTACGGCTTAGGTAGCTGCGACATGAAAGGCTTTTTTGCCTTTATTTTAGAGGCATTGCGGGAAGTGCCCCTAAATAAGCTGAAAAAACCCTTATACATTCTGGCTACTGCCGATGAAGAAACTTCTATGGCCGGAGCGCGTTTTTTTGCTCAGCAACAGTTGATTAAACCGGATATGGCGATCATCGGTGAGCCCACCGAGCTGAAACCCATCTATAAACACAAAGGGCATATGGCCCATAGTATCAATGTGCAGGGCAAGGCTGGACATTCAAGCGATCCTGCCAGGGGTGTTAACGCTATTGAAATCATGCATCAGGCGATTGGCCAACTGATTAGTCTCAAAGAGCAGCTAGGGGCAAAGTACCAGGA
>JBLHIW010000177.1:0-6497 GCA_047618055.1 Paraglaciecola sp.
TTCTGAGTCTGGACAAAACCGGCATGCCGGGGCCATTACTGAAACGCTTTCGCACTCTACTCAAGCGTCCCCATGGCATGATATTGGTAACCGGGCCTACAGGTTCCGGTAAAACCACCACATTGTATGGAGCCTTAAGCGAACTAAATCAGGCAGTATCAAAAATCATTACCGTTGAAGATCCCGTTGAATACCGCTTGCCGCGGATTAATCAGGTGCAAACCAATAACAAAATAGGCCTCAACTTTTCGCATATCCTGCGTACTAGCCTGCGCCAAGACCCCGACATCATTATGGTGGGGGAGATGCGTGATCAGGAAACTGTTGAGGTTGGCTTGCGAGGGGCCCTTACGGGTCACCTGGTGCTGTCGACCTTACATACCAATGATGCAATCAGTAGTACGGTGAGATTGTTGGATATGGGCGCGCCAGGTTATTTGGTGGCCAGTGCACTGCGCGCCATTGTCGCCCAGCGTCTCGTGCGCAAAGTGTGTGACCACTGTTCAGAAAACTACCAACCTTTACCTGAAGAATTATTATGGTTAAACAATATTGATAGTTCACTAGGAAATGTTACGTTTAAGCAGGGCAGTGGCTGTACATCATGCAATAATACCGGTTATCGAGGCAGAGTCGGTGTGTTCGAACTCCTTGAAATGACGGAAGGAATGATGAATGCGTTAAAGGCGAATGACGCGGTTACCTTTGCCCAAGTTGCGCAAAGCAGCCCAGGTTTTTCACCGCTTACCAAGGTTGCTTTGAGTTACGCCAAAATGGGTATTACCACCGTTGCAGAAGTGCTCAAATTGATTGAAATGGTGGTTGAGGATAAAGCCCCGTTGGCAGATGAGAGCCTGTCCCAGCAGAAGTTGGATGACAAGCCCCAACTTGAGCCAAGCCAAAACCAGACGGCCACAGCATCCACCTTAGCATTAGCCCCTCGCGGGGAGCCAACAGGGGGCGATGATGGCTCAATATGATTACATCGCGCGCGATGAAAGCGGAGAACTAACCAGCGGTTCACTCGACGCTAGCGATGCATCAGCCGCGGCTAGAATCTTATTCGCACGGAGTTTTATTCCACTGGAAATCACCGCCAGTACGCAAGTCCAAGGTCTTGAAACAGACGACATATCCTTTTTCGCCCCTCAGGTTACCCCGACAGATTTGATGATCTTCGCCCGTCAAATGTATTCATTAGCCAAGTCAGGTATTCCCATCTTACGCGCCGTTAAGGGCCTGGCCGAAACCGCTAACTCCGAACGCATGGCGTTGATATTAAATGACGTGGGCGAGCAGTTGGAGCGTGGGCGAACCTTGTCTTCTACGCTCAACAGACATCCCAAAATATTTAACCAGCTCTTTGTTAGTATTGTGCATGTGGGTGAAAACACCGGTAAATTGGATGAGGCATTTATGCAGCTGTCTAATTATTTGGAACGGGATCAGGAAACCCGCAAGCAAATCAAGGCAGCCACACGCTACCCTATGTTTGTCATTATTGCCCTGATTGTCGCCCTGGTAATCATGAATATTGTGGTCATCCCCATTTTTGCTGAGATGTTTAACTCTCTTGGCGCAGAGTTGCCCTTAATGACCCGCATTCTCATCGGCATGTCGGGCTTTTTTGTTGCCAAATGGCCCCATATGCTGGTGGGAATTATGCTGCTAATATTTGCCATTTCACGTTATTTAAAAACTGAAGGAGGGCGTTATAAGTGGGACACAACGAAGCTGCGCTTACCCATCGTAGGCAGCATATTTAATCGAATACTACTGGGTCGATTTTGCCGCAGTTTCTCCATGATGCTGGTGGCCGGTGTTCCCCTTACCACGGCATTAAACCTGGTGTCAGAAGCGGTCAGTAATGCTTTTATGGCTAAGCGCATTATCGGTATGCGTAAGAATATTGAAAAAGGTGAGAGCTTGTCCCGGGTCGCGCTTAGCAGCGATCTATTTACGCCACTGGTTTTGCAGATGATCAATGTGGGAGAAGAAACTGGCCGGGTTGACGAATTATTAAATGAAGCCGCTGAGTTTTATGAACGTGAAGTGGATTACGACTTGAAAAGCTTGACCTCCAAGATTGAACCCATACTAATTAGCATTGTGGCGGGGATGGTATTGGTCCTCGCACTCGGCATCTTCACGCCCATGTGGGACATGATGGGGGCAGTTAAAGGTTAAGCAAAAAAATCAAGCCCGTGAGGAAGGTGTACGCCGGCTGTTTATGAACTTAACGGTGGTATCAGTCTTTGTCAGTTTGACGCGGGATTTTATGATGGGGTAACACCACGGGATAATACTCTGGACTCAATGGGGCCTTATCGCTTATGTCCTATGTTGAATAAAAGGTAAGCTATCAATGACAATCCTTAACGTAATGCCGGGAGAATAAATATGATAAATAAACCGCAACGAGGGCAAGCTTTGGCTGGAAAAAATACTCAGCAGCAAGGATTTACCCTAATAGAACTGGTTATCGTAGTGGTTATTTTGGGGCTATTAGCCGTGATCGCTCTGCCGCGATTCCTCAATGTGACAAAAGAGGCTGAAGATGCCACCGTGGAGGGGGTTGCCGGCGGCTTCGTGACCGGGGTGAGCCTGGTGCGGGCCCAGTGGGAAATTGAAGGCAGGCCACAAGAAAACAACGGCACAAATTCCACCTTTGTCACCATAGATGATATTCGGGTTGGTATCGATAAAGATACAGGGTATCCCACGGGCCAGTTGGATACGGATGCCAGCAGCGAAGATGATCGGGTCAGTATGCTTGACTGTGAGAGTGTTTTTAGTTTAATCATGCAAAGTGCGCCGAGTATTACCTCGGATTGGAATATCCGACCCTTTGAAAACTTCCGCTACTTTACTAATGTTAGTGCTGGCAGTGGCTCTGGTGGTAACGACGTATGTTATTACTATCTCACACGAACCGTTAAAAATGAAAGCAGCGAACCGCTGGATAACCTTGTGGGAAAAGGGTTCATTTACGACCCCAGAGTTGGTCAGGTAATGGTATTTAGCAAAAATTAGTTATTATCATAAGTAGGTATGAATTTACATACCCAACGCCTTGGGTTTTGATGGTATAAATTGAATAACAGCGTGAGGGGCCTACTTTAATTCTTTACGAGGGAAAAGTTCAGGGACTCATTTTAATTATTTGTAGAGGAAAATAAGATGCAACAACAACGTGGTTTTACATTAATCGAACTGATTATAGTGATTGTTATACTCGGTATTTTGGCTGTTACCGCCGCGCCAAAATTTATTGATATTCAAAAAGATGCCAAAGCAGCAACCGTCCAAGCGGTGCAGGGCGCAGTAAACTCCGTTACCACGGTGGCTCACGGAAAAGCCCTGATACAGAGTCAAACCGCCGAGACTGGCACCGTCACCATAAATGGAGACTCTTTTGCTACAACTTATGCCTATCTTGCTAATTCCGTAGACCTAACAGACTTACTCGACATAGATCCGGCTATGCTCCCCGTTTTTGAACAAGGTACGACAGGGGCAGGGGCCGTGGCCGTTCCAGCAATCGGCACCTCAGTGCTAACATTTTACGGCTACGATGATACATTGTTTAACTATTTAACTAAACCAGCTGGAACCGGTTGCTTAATTATCTACACCGCAGCCACCGCAAATGCTCCCGCCACTGTCGAGACATTTACCGGAGATTGTGTTTAAGGGAATATCTCGTGCAGAGCACGGCTAAATTCGAGTGTTGGCATTATTGTGTCGCCGCTCGTTTTATCCTTACCGGCTCTGTAGGATACTGAGGTGTCTAAGGCAAGATACAGAAACAAGCGCCCGTCTATCGGTGGATTTACTCTACTGGAGCTAGTGATTGTTATCATTATTCTGGGTATATTGGCAATATCGGTAAGCAGTCGCTTTACCGGCACCCGCGGCTATGTGGAATACACATATCAGGCCAGATTAATCTCCTCTTTGCGTAATATGCAACAGCGGGCCATGCAGGACACGCGACCGGGTTATTGCTTCCAAATCAATTTTTCCTCTTCTCCTGACGCTTTTGGTCCACCGACCTTAAGTTATAACCCAGGGGATCCTGCTGCTACCTGTAGCACAAACATTGATCATTCCAACCCCGACTACCTCAGCACCTCGCCCAGTGAAATGAACGATGAAGGGGTGACATTTAGCTCATCAAACTTGGTAGTTATTGGCTCCTTGCCCTTTACGTTTATTGGATTCGACAATTTAGGCCGTCCCCTTACTGATAATAGTAGCTCAGCTAATTGTGCTTCCGGCTGCCAAATCGATTTTGTTGCCGAAAAAACCGCTCCGGTTTGTGTGGAGTCAGAAGGTTATATTCATGCGTGCTAACCCCCCTCAATTGCCATTAGCAAAACAGAGGTTTAGCCATGCGCCGCAGCAATTATCCCGGGGCTTTACTTTAATTGAGTTGGTAATGGGCATCGTCGTATTTTCAGTCGCCTTAGCACTTTTTAGCAGCCTACTCGTGCCCCAGGCGATAAAAAGTGCTGAGCCTATTTATCAGGTCCGGGCGACTGAGCTTGCTCAATCCCTGATGAATGAAATAACCGGTAAACCTTTCGATGAAAATTCGAGTCGAGACGGCCGCCTAAGCCGTTGTAACGAGGCAGGGGAACCCACTTGTACAGCCAGTACCGAACTTGGTCCAGAGGCAGGAGAATCACGGGCAGATTATAACGATGTAGATGATTACCATGGTTTGTCGGAGGCAGATGGTGACATTCTCAATTCTATGGGCGAAGGCATAACTATTGCCTCGATAGGCTTGTATGTAGGGTTTCAAGCCAACGTGAGAGTGCTCTATGATGATGATGTGAATGGGCTTGACGATGGCGTCATCGGCAATCAAAAACTGATAATCGTTAGTATTGTGACACCCAATGGTGAGGTTTTAGTCTTTTCTACCTACCGGCACAACTACTAATGCACGGTTTAAATTCTCATGTCGCCATGAACAGTAACAAAGGTTTCACGCTGATTGAATTGATCACCGTGATCATTATACTGGGGATCGTATCAGTAGGCATTGCCGGCTTTATTCGTTCCGGCATGGGAATTTACCTTGATGTCACTGAGCGTGACCAGGTTCTCAGTGAAAGTAGATTCGTCTTAGAACGACTTAATCGTGAGTTACGCATGGCCGTGCCCAATAGCGCACGAGTTGTAACTAATACCCCCGCGACGACCCAATGTATTGAATTCGTACCCATCAGCTGGGTGACCTATTACACTGAATTGCCGATACAGCCAAGCACCGCCACCACCGCCAATGTAGTGCGCATAAGTGACGATACAGGGCAATTTGTAATTAACCCGGGTAGCGATTTCGCGCTGGTCTATCCCACGTCAAATGCGGATATATACGACACCCCTGAGCCCAATGAAATAAAACGCCAGTTAATCACTGCCTGCACGGATGATGGTGCAAGTAGTGATTGCGCCACTAACGATTCGAGCAACAACTTAAACACACTTACTCTGGCAGGCGCTTTTGCTGATGGTTCGCCAGCTAGCAGAATGTACATAGTGCGAGAAGCAGTAAGCTACTGTGTCCGTAACCAGAAAATTTACCGTCATACTGACACCATCAAGACCGTGCAAACGGTTTATTCCAGCGGTGGAATATTAATGGCCGAAAATCTGATCAATGATTTATCGGATTCGGAGCAACGAGTATTCAGGGTATTCCAGCCCACTCTTAACCGTAATGGTTTGATTAATCTGTTATTCACCTTCAATAAAAATGACGAGATCATCAATTTTAGTCATGAGGTACATATCCCCAATGTGCCATAAATCGAGGGCTAAAAACGGCCCGGGTGTCTTTATATCCCAGCGCCTTAACCGCGGACAACCCAGGTTGGAACAACAGGGTAGTATGTTGATCATTGCACTTTTTTTGATCATCGTGATGGCACTTTTAGGTTTGACCCTGAGCAGACTCTTGTCTGCATCATCTGATGCTATTATCTATGAAGTTTACGGGCAACGAGCGTTAAACGCAGCCAATGCCGGATCGGAAGCGCAAATTGCTTTGACTTTTCCTGTCAGTGGTGTGGCTAGTTGTTCGACGACCATCGGACCAACAATTGATTTTTCGTCAGTACCCGGTCTGGAGGGTTGTGCAGTGAGCGCCCAATGTACCCAGTTTAGTGTCGTAGACGGTGGTGTGACACTCACCTACTATAAATTCTCTAGCACCGGTACCTGTAAGGCGGGCGATGTGGTTGCCACACGCACCTTGCAGGTGGATGCAATACTATGAAGAGTTATCATATTTTGCTTAGCTTATGCTTATTGCTATTGATAAGCCATATTTCGACGGCGCAGCAGCTGGCATTTTATCAGTTTGGGGAGAATGCCTGGTCAGGAAATGACTCTGTTTTGGATTCATCCGGTAAGGGCAATCATGCCTCACCCATCGGTGGCGCAGCACCTATGTTGCCATCCGAAGCGCAAATATCCTGTCA
>JBLHIW010000178.1:0-6378 GCA_047618055.1 Paraglaciecola sp.
AAGCCAACGAAAAGTCGATAATCTTTGGTAAGGGGACATTCAAATAAGACCAAGCTGCGCCGAGCACGATGGCGATAATTAGCGGGTTTTTCGCTAAATTGATTAATATCATGCTACGTGAATTACTTAATAATAGTATCGACACAATATTGTAAAAAATAGTCACTATTCCAAGATAAACTGCGGCCATGGCGATGATCCCCTCACCAAAGGCATTGACGCATAAGGCCAGACCGATAATGCCCATATTGCCGCGAAATGTGCATTGGGTAAACACACCGCGCTTGGTTTTTTCTACCACCAGCGGTGCCATCCACCAGACAAAAATGACACTGAACACGGTGGCGACCAAACCAAAGAGCACCAAGGTAACATTAATACTTTCACTGATAGGCCGACTCGCCACACTGAGAAAGAGCAAACAGGGCAGCGTCACAGTAAATACCAGCTTATTGCCGATAGCCACAAAGTGCTGATCAATTAACTTAATGCGTTTAAATAAAATGCCGGCCAATAAAATAATCAACAGGGGCACCGTGACATACAATGCCGATTGTAAATGGGGTAAAAGCTGCATAATTGATTTCCGATTTTTGTGCCGTGACAATAATGGTTGCCCATTGGCATTAGAAGAATTTCAATCTCTATCTCAACGCTAGAGCCGTTTTTTACCATTGCTTATAATAGTTTACGGGGGACGGCATATTATTGGAACCATGCTTGGCCTTATCGGTGTAAAACAGCTCAATGTGAGGTCTGTCATGCTTTACTGCAAACATCACAAATAAGCCCTATTGTTTTTGGTGACATTACCCCGCGCTTGCTGAACATGTTGATTGTTCAACAGGAAATGTTTGCCGCGGATAAGAGGCCGCGGCAGCGCCGTAAAAAACTAATACCTAAAATGAATATACTACTGAGCCTTTATCAGCGATCCTAAGCAGCCATAAAGCCTAAGGGGCTGCTTACCTTTACAGTATATTTCTTTTGGAAACTTATTATGAATTTGGACAAATCAACAAAACGTATCGCCAAAAGAGTGGCGAAGGGCTTTAAGGGTTATCCGCAGATTGCCCTGGAATATTTTGGCGAAACGGCCCATTGTGCCAACCAGCTAGTGATTAAATTTATTGCGCAAGAAGGCGCCGAGGCCCAGGAACAAAAGCTCGCCAGCAAGGGGGATGCCAGAGAAGATGAACTTATTCAATCAACTTTGTTGAAAATAATTGAGCGGGCAGATGCTAAAACAGTCACCGAAAAACAAGGGGTGTCAGTCACAAAGTGATGGTTTGCAAATCTTTGGTGGCGCGTAGCCAAAGGCTGCAAGCTGAGCCTGAGGCAATGAGTCAAAAGAGCCACCCTAACCTCAAGACTCAAAATGTCATGAGGACAGTGGTCGCTGACAATCGCCTTATTAGAAACTGGCTCCTGTAAAGTGAGAGACGATTTGACGTTTTTATATTTTACGAAATTATTGTGCGGTATTTAAAGTGAGGACGACCTCATCACTCTATTCACCAGCGGGGACGACTCCATCTGAATAGAGTAGAAATATGTCTTGGTTCATCTTATTGATTGCTGGTCTTCTTGAAGCGGGTTGGCTAGTTGGCATCCAAAAATAAGAAGCATTTACTAAACCCACCTTTGTTTTTCTTGCGGTCTTTTCAATGACGCTAAGTTTAGTGTTATTTTCTATTGCTTCAACAGAGATCCCAATTAGTCAGGCGTATAGGGGTTGGCTGGCAATAGGCGCCACCGCCATTTCAGTTATTAATCATTATTTTTTCGATACCCCTATTTTAAGCCAACAATTGTTGTTCTTTTGTTTGATTTTTATAGGTGTGACAGGTTTAAAACTAACAAACTAAATGGGATGCTTAATATGAGTGGCGAGAAAAGTTTAAAAAAATTAATTACGTCAATGACCCCGGTACTTTCTGAGCAGGAATATGTCTTCGCAACCCTCCCTAAGGTAGATTTCGAGTCGCTGCTGCTGATGGAGCCTCTTGCAACATTTCAAGAAGATGAAGGCATGACAGTCATCGTGTTAAAAGACAAAGCACAGCAGTATGACCTTGCGTATTCAGGATTGTTTAGATGTATAACATTAAACGTTCATTCTAGTCTTGAGGCGGTTGGCCTAACTGCAGCGGTCTCGACGAAGCTTACCCAGGCGAACATAAGCGCAAATGTTGTCGCCGCTTATTATCATGATCATATCTTTGTCTCTTCAAATAATGCCGAAGACGCATTGTCTAATTTACAAGAGTTAGCCCAAACGGGCAGCTAGTGTTTGCAGTAATGGTGGTGGTTTAGTGGCCTCAAAATGAAACGCTCAGAGCCTTAGCTTCTTCGCGGGAGTGACGCCATCCGGGATACGACAACGGTTAGGATGAAATGTGTAACGCAGCTACTTTGTGGCTAAGTAACTGTATACATGATATTTCCAGGCTCCTCAAACAGCGCCAGCCTCTTGTGCGGCAACCGGCATAAATGAGGAGCCAAAGTCACTCTTCTAGCCCTGTACACTCAATATATAATCCAAACCACCGCAAATCGCAGCCACCTGGGCCTGAATGCAATTCTCGTCATTCGCCTGAGGGCTATCCGGATAGACCTCTGTGGTTGTCACGTAAAGGGCATCGCTAAAACCACCGCAAAGGCTAAGTTGTTTTTTGTCATAGTTAATCACACCTTTTTGCTCTAGTGGCGCACCAATAATCCTGCCACTGGCATCTGACGGGGCAATGTGTGTGATCTTTTCCACTGCAGCAATGATCGCCTGTTGAAATGCCGGACAGGGTTTTTCAGTATCACCTACCAGGTAAAAACCATCAGGGATTTCCCAATTGTCATGGGCCTTGCCATCACGGGCCGCCAACGCCGGTCGATATTCAGAATTATCGCTGTCGGTGGTTTCATGCAAATCAAAATGGGCAGTAATATCAATGTTTAAGCCTTGCACATAGTCCATCAACAAGGCAGCTTCTGGTGAGGGTGAATCAGGATGAAACGAGCGATTAGGATCAACTGCCTTGGGATTCCAACGGTTAATGGTTTCATAGCCCCAGGGGCTTAAACAGGGCGCAACGAGGAGATTAAAGTGCTCACTGTATTGATGTGCTGACTGTTGAAGAAAACGCAATGCCCCCTGGACACCGCTGGTTTCATAACCATGCACCCCACCGGTGATAAGCACGTTAGCTTTACTTTCATCCCAATGCGTAGTTTTTACTATAAACACCGGATACTGCTCGGGTTTATCGGGCAGTGCGCCGTATTGAATCACCTCAAAATGTTGTTTTAAGGGCCTCAACTTAGCCACGACCTGCTCTTCATAAGAGCGCTTTATGTACTGCATATGCAGCCAGTCGGACTTTTCTAATTCGCCCCAGGGAGTACCAGGGGTGCCAATGGAGTATTCTTGTTCTGTGTTCATATTACTCTCTTACAGTAAAGTTGCTGCTTGCTTAGCATCGTTGTGGGCCATTTCATGCTTGACCGTCATAGCAATTAACACAATGGCGCAGATACACCCACCCACGAGCAAGATAAAACCGCCGTTCCAACCAAAGTAGTCTACCGTGTAACCCAAAGCGATATTAGCCACCACTGCCCCGCCCAAATAACCGAACAAGCCGGTCAGGCCTGCCGCGGTGCCAGCCGCCTTTTTAGGGACAAGTTCAAGGGCATACAAGCCAATCAGCATCACCGGACCGTAGATCAAAAAGCCAATTGCCATTAAAGCCCCAATATCAATAGCAGGTTGACCCGCCGGATTCAACCAATATACTACTAACGCAACCAGCACCAATACCATATATAAGATTGCTGCCGGTGCCCGGCGCCCTTTAAACCAAGTATCACTAATCCATCCACACAACAAGGTACCGGGAATACCTGCCCATTCATACAAGAAATAGGCCCAGGAGCTATCATCAAAGGAGAAATTTTTCACCTCGCTCAAATAGGTTGGCGCCCAATCCAGCACCCCATAACGGATCAAATACACAAAGGCGTTGGCCACCGCGATAAACCAAAGCAACTTATTGTTGAGCACGTAAGAGAGAAATATCTGCTTGGCACTCAATTCCTGCTCGTGCTTGTGATCATAATCGACAGGATAATCATTACGTTGCTCTTCAATACAGGGCAATCCGCAGGATTGGGGGGTATCTCGCAGGGTTAAAAAAATAAACACCCCAATAAGTGAGGCCACGGCTGCAGGCACATAAAATGCACTACGCCAGTCGTTAAACCACGCCATACCGAGGATAAACAAAGGACCAATTAAACCGCCGCCCACATTGTGGGCAATGTTCCAAAATGACACCGTTCGGCCCCGCTCGTTGCCCGAATACCAATGCACCATGGTGCGGCCACAGGCAGGCCACCCCATACCCTGTGCCCAACCATTGAGGAATAATAAGATAAAGATCGCCGCGATGCTCTCGGTGGCCCATGGCACAAAGCCAAAAACAAACATAATGCCCGAGGAAATCAGCAAGCCTGTCATCAGAAAATACCGTGGGTTACTGCGATCAGACACCGAGCCCATTAAAAATTTACTCAAGCCGTAGGCAATAGATACCGCCGACAAGGCAATGCCCAGCTCGCCCTTACTAAAGCCCTGCTCTTCGATCAGAAAAGGCATGGCCAGGGAAAAGTTTTTTCTCACCAGATAATAACCTGCATAGCCAACAAAAATACCCAGAAAAATTTGCCAACGCAGGCTTTTATATTCACCGTCTATTTCTTCAGGGGGTAATCTTGTTTGATGGGCAGCAGGGGCAAAAATTCCAAACATTATCAAAAACCTTGGTGGCGTTTAAGGGATTTAAACAAATATATATACCGAAAGGGAAGCTATTTAAAATAAAAGGAGATGCGAAGAAAAAATAAAAAACCGCTTAACACAAATATGCTAGCGGCCCGGGGATGATACTGACAGTTCACTACGCTGTCCTAAGGTCAGTCTCATCTCAATGGGATAAGTTCAAATTTATTTGCTGTACTGCTTATTCTTTCACCATGGCCCGTCACCCAGTCCATTAGCCCAAGGTGTATTTGTATTCTATGTATTTTGTGGTGATACTGAGTAATCGATCCTGAGCCTGCAGCCACTATGACGTATACCCAAAGCCATTGTAATTTCAGCCAGGCAGGCGCTCAGATAAGCAATTACTATGCCTATGGCCATAAAATATGCCGTCAGTTTATGGGTTCCTATGTTTCCCCAACATTAATTGAGACCAGCCGATGAAAGCCCATGACATACTCAGCCGACAGGAAATCATTCAATTGATGACTAAAAGCGATCTGCACGGCACATTAATCGTGTTTAGCGCGTGGTCAACGGTCATCGCCGCCACGGTATTGGTTGCTAAGTGGCCAAACGTTATTACTGTCATTTTTGCCGTATTAATCATCGGCGGCAGACAACTTAGCCTGGCCATCTTAATGCACGATTGTGGGCACAACAGTTTGTTTAAAACTCCCTGGCTAAATAAATTCCTTGGAACCTGGTTGGTGGCTGCCCCGATATTCTCCGATATGCAAACCTACTCACGTCAGCACACCATTCACCACAAAGCTGTGGGTACACCAGAGGATCCTGATCTATCTAATTATGATGCTTATCCAATAAGTAAGTGGTCACTACTTCGCAAGGTATTACGGGATCTTGGTGGTTTAACCGCGCTCAAGTATTGGTTTTATATTATTAAAACACGGTTTAATTCACAACCCGCTATAGTGACAAATACGGCTTTGCTCAGAGCACTGGCGGTCAATCTGCTGTTGTTCTCACTGTGCTTGAGCCTCAATCAAGCTGAACTATACCTGCTATGGTTACTTGCCTATAACACCAGCTATTTTGTATTCTTGCGGATTCGACATGTGGGGGAGCATGCCGCCGTGCCCAAGCCAAATAGTCCTAATATGTTTGAAAATACCCGCACCACACTCCCCCGTTGGTGGGAGAGAGTCTTAGTCTGCCCGGTACACGTTAATTACCATATTGAACATCATTTATTGCCCTCAGTTCCTCCATACAAACTAGCCCTGATGCATGGCTGGCTGGTCGAAAAAGGGGCTTATAAAAACACACCCTTGCCCTTGGGTTATATGGCGATGCTCCGTGGCGTTCTGAATTAACCCAAGGCCTATCCACTTAGTGCCACCATAAGTGACTAAATAATAGGAGGCTAAATTTGCAAGGAACGAGCCGCGTAAATCTGTACGCTCAAAAGCCGGATTTACCCACTTTTCAGCTACCAGTTGATGTAAGCATAGCTAATTTATCTAAACTTAAATGTGGCACAACGAAAGCGATAAGATTCTTAAGGATTTTAAAAATATATAAAACTTAAGTTGCAA
>JBLHIW010000179.1:0-6308 GCA_047618055.1 Paraglaciecola sp.
TTTTACTCTGCTCAAAATTCACCACCGAGATCACACAGAGCACAGAGAAAGAAAATCACTCAACCTTAAACATTCTCCCTCTGTGTGTACTTCGGGGTTTATACCCGCTCTCCCTTAAACTGCAGCGTGGTTGGTTGCTCTGATTCACCCAAGCTCACTGGCCTGAGTGCCATTTCCGTCTGGTGCAACGGCAATGGCTTTGGGTATATAGAAGCGTTTTTTCAGTTAATCCGTATTTCTCTGTGGACTCTGTAGTGAGCTTTTATTTTTGCCGCCTGGCTGCAACGGCAATGGCTTTTTTTGGTGAATACGAGCTTATCCGGCTCATAAGGGCAATGATATTGTTCGCCCATTTGCGTAGCTCATTGTTTGCCCAGGCTTGTCCGGTGCAATAAAACTGACATAAATGTCTTTGCTAAGTCTAAGGGGTGCTTTAGGATCCCGTTTTGTTAGTCAATGCCCTGCAGCGAGATACCATGAGCCCATCACCCATAATATTAATTAAAAATGCCAACGTATATGCGCCAGAGGCGATGGGCTTGAAACACCTGCTAATTGCCGGCGGTAAAATAGTTTACCTTGGTGACACCGTGCCTCATGTGGGCCCAGAGTTAGCAGCGCAAGTCATTGATGCCCAGGGGCAGACCCTGATACCCGGCTTTATTGATGCCCACACTCATATTACCGGTGGGGGGGGGGAGGCCGGATTCTCTACCCGGGTGCCGCCCGTGCCCATGAGTCAATTTACCCGGGCAGGTGTGACCACCGTTGTCGGCTTATTGGGCACGGATGATCTAACCCGTAATACAGAATCGGTTATCGCTCAGGTTTACGCCTTACGTGAGGAAGGTTTGTCGGCATATTGTTATACCGGTGGTTATCATTTACCCCCCACCACCCTGACGGGTTCAGTCAAATCAGATATTGTCTTTATTGAACCCATCATTGGTGTAGGTGAATTAGCCATTAGTGATCACCGCTCTAGCCAGCCGACCTTGAATGAATTGCTGAAAATCGCCTCTGAAGCCCATGTTGCCCGGCTGATGACCGGCAAAGCAGGGATCTTGCATCTACATTTAGGGGATGGTGAGCGGGGCTTGTCCCTTGTCCGCGAAGCATTAGCCAGCGCGGAAATTCCGGCCCGGACTTACAACCCCACCCATATCAACCGACGCAAAGCCCTATTCGATGAAGCCTGTGAGTTAGCCAAACAAGGCTGTTGGGTCGATGTGACCGCATTTGAAACCGACGGTGTTGGCTATGAGCCGGCCGAGGCGTTGATGCGTTATATGCAACAAGACCTGCCCCAGGATAAGCTAACTATCAGTTCCGATGGTGGCGGGTGTTTACCCTGTTTTGATCAACAGGGGCAGATGACTAAGATGGATTTTGCCAGTTCATCGTCCATGACCGAGGTTTTTTACCAGCTAGTGGATGACGGTGTCGCCATCGAGCGTTTTTTGCCATTTTTTACCCGTAATGTTGCTAAATTAATGAATTTTAATCATAAGGGCAGACTCGGCTTAGGGTATGATGCGGACCTATTATTGTTAGACCCAAAAAAACGCATCACTCATGTTATGGCACAGGGTCAGTGGCATGTGTTTGATCGCTCTATTGTTAAAAAAGGTTCATTTGAGGAATAAATATATGCCGTCTCCTGATGTTAATGGAACGCAACGTGGTTATGTCATCCCTATTGGTGGCGGGGAAGAAAAAATAAATAACCCTGAAATTTTACAAAGATTTGTCGATCTCTGCGGTGGCAAAGACGGGGTTATCAGTGTGATCCCAACTGCCTCGCGATTGGATGATACAGGGGAACGTTATGAGAAAATATTCCAGCAGCTTGGCGCCGGAACAACCCACTCCTTGCCCATTACCGAGCGCGCGGATGCCCAAAAACAAGAGTATGTGGATATACTGGAGCAAAGCAGCGGAATATTTATTACGGGTGGCAATCAGCTGCGTTTGTCGACTATTTTAGGTGGCACGCCTATTGCCACTGCGATCCGCCAATTGAACGCCCGTGGCGTGCACTATGCGGGAACATCAGCAGGGGCCGCCATTGTCTCACAGCATATGATTACCGGTGGCAGCAAAGGAATCGTGCCCACAGAAGGTGGGGTTAATCTGGCACCGGGTATGGGCTTAATCAATACGGTGGTGATTGACCAACACTTTAATCAACGTAATCGTTTGGCGCGACTATTAAGTGCCGTGTCGTACAATCCGTTTTTGATTGGCTTAGGTTTGGACGAGGATACGGCCGCTTTTATTGACGGTGATAATGTGTTTACCGTGGTCGGCAGCGGTGCCATTACGGTAATTGATCCTTCAAATGTTGAGTATTCATCTATGGCCGAAGCAGGGGTGGGGGATGCACTAACACTGCTAAACTTAAAGATGCACATTTTGGCTGCGGGTAGCCGCTATGACCTCAGCGAAAAGCAAGCGTATACCAAGTAGACTCAGCTTTACAGCTTTGCATAAGATCGCATAAGCCGCGCCATAGGGATTAAAAAGGTTTAGAGAATTAGCCTTGCTAATCAACATCACCGGATAGTTTTCGATTACACACCTAATAAAAAGCTGAGTATCAGTAAGTTCAAGTAAACTCAGCTTTTTATTAGGAAACCAGCAAGTACGATCCTCCTCCCACTCTACTGTTCTTGTTTAGCGAGCCAGCGGCAAAAGCAACTCTGTTTATCCTGAAGATGCCTTGGGCTTCAACCTTGGTTTTGGGTATTTACGTGGATTTTTGTGATACTTTCTACTTTAAATTAGCTTCCCTGTGTAGAGTAAAGTTCAACGTTGCCCGTTTCCTATCAGAGCATATAAAAAACAGTAGCTTAGCGAGCAGTTTTTTTATACCGTATGTCAAGGCGCGTTACTATTTAACTCTGCATTCAGGACGTTGAGTCAATTAATCTTCTTCTTCGCCCCATACTATCCAAATAAATTCCTGCGATGTCTAAAAATAAAGGAAAAATTACACTATGAAGATACTCAGTACAAATGTTTATGTTGGTCCTAATGTTTACGCAAACTTCCCGGTTATTCGCCATCAGGTAGATATTGGCGAGCTTGAAAATTGGCCCTCAGTGAAATTAGGCCAAGACTTTATTGATGGGCTCATTGCCGCGTTACCTTCTTTGCAATCCCATGGCTGTTCATATCGTGAGGGTGGCGGCTTTATCCGTCGTTTAAAAGAAGATGAAGGCACCTGGATGGGCCATATTTGGGAGCATGTGGCCCTTGAATTACAAGAACTGGCGGGCTCGCCGGTTAGCTTTGGCCGCACCCGTGGTTCCGGCGAAGTCGGTTGTTATGATGTGGTTTATCAGTATCATCAGCGGGATGTGGGATTAGAGGCCGGCAAACTGGGTATGCGTTTGTTAACCCACTTAATGCCATCAGAGGTGCAGGCAGTCGTGCATACCAAGGTCGAAGACGACTTTGATTTCCCCCAAGAGTTGCATGATTTTGTGCGTATGGCCCAGCGTAAAGAATTTGGCCCCAGCACCGGCTCGTTAGTGAGTGCCGCCGAAGCCCGTGATATCCCCTGGCTGCGTTTGAATAATTACAGTTTAGTCCAGTTTGGTCACGGCAAATATCAACAGCGTATTCAAGCCACCATCACCAGTGAAACCAAGCATATCGCAGTGGAAATTTCTTGCGATAAAGAAGATACCCATAACCTACTGAACGACTTAGGTTTGCCAGTGCCGCAACAAACTATGGTGTACAGCGCATCTCAGGCCATCCGTGCCGCCAAGAGAATTGGCTTCCCCGTGGTGCTCAAGCCGCTTAATGCCAATCATGGCCGTGGTGTGAGCATTAACTTAGTCAACGATGCACAGGTTACAGAAGCTTTTACCGAGGCCCGTCAATTTGGCACCGGTAAAGCGGTGTTGGTTGAAAGCTACTTAACGGGCTTTGATCACCGTATGCTAGTGGTCAATAATGAACTGGTGGCCGTCGCTAAGCGAGTGCCAGGCAACGTGGTGGGAGACGGGAAATCGACCATTAGTGAATTGATTGATATCATCAACCTTGATCCCCGTCGCGGCATCGGTCATGAAAAAGTGCTGACCCGTTTGGAGTTAGACAGCCAGGCGCTGCGCTTGCTCGAAGAGGCAGGATACACTGAAGACACCGTGTTAGAAGCCGGCCTGCAGTTTTATTTACGTTCCACCGCCAATCTTTCAACCGGTGGTACTGCCATTGATGTGACCGATGTTGTGCATCCCGACAACCGTGACATGGCGGTACGCGCCATCAAAGCCATTGGCCTGGATATCGGCGGCGTTGATTTTTTAACCGATGATATCAGTAAATCATACAAAGAAATTGGCGGCGGCATTTGTGAATGTAATGCCGCTCCTGGATTTCGTATGCACACGGCTCCCAGTGAAGGTCAGCCACGAGATGTGGCCGGAAAAGTTATCGATATGCTCTTTCCCCCGGGTAGCCATGCACGTATTCCTGTAGCGGCCATTACCGGTACTAACGGTAAAACCACCACCAGTAGAATGCTGGCCAGTATTATGAAAAGTGCCGGTTTCACCACCGGCATGACCTCCACAGATGGCGTATACATTGACGGCCATTTAACGGTTAAAGGCGATATGACCGGCCCCACTTCGGCGCAAATTGTATTGCGTGATCCCAGCGTTGATTGCGCAATTTTAGAGACGGCCAGGGGCGGTATTCTTAAGCGAGGCTTAGGATATACTGAGTCCAATGTGAGTGCCTGTCTGAACATTAGCGCCGATCACCTTGGTCAACGGGGTATTAATAACCTGGAACAACTGGCTAAAATAAAACGGGTTGTGGTTGAAGTCGCAAAAGACTGTGTGGTGCTTAATGCGGATGACAACTTGTGTCTGCAAATGGCAGATTTTTGTGAAGCGGAACACATTTGTTATGTGACCATGGATCCAGGGCACGGTTTAGTCCGGGAACATATTCGTCGTGGTGGTATGGCTGCTGTGCTCGAAAAAGGCATTAATGGCGACATGATCACCCTGTACGACAAAGGTGCGCATATTCCATTGGTGTGGACTCACCTGATCCCGGCTACAGTGGAAGGCAAAGCCTTACATAACGTACAAAATGCCATGTTTGCTGCTGCGATAGCCTATAGTTTTGCGGTCTCACTGGAAGACATTCGCCAGGGCTTAAAAATCTTTAATACCTCATTCTATCAGGCACCGGGACGACTCAATATTTATGACGAACATCCCTTCAAAGTCATACTCGATTACGCCCATAACCCGGCGGCAATCCAGACCATAACTGACTTAGCCTTACGTTTAGACGTGACCGGTAAACGTCGAATTGTCATGGCCATGCCAGGCGACAGACGTGATGAAGACTTTATCGATGCGGCTAACATTACGGCCAAGGGCTTTGATAGTTTTATTTGCAAGGCTGATGATGATCGTCGTCGTCGGGGGCATGATGAAGTGCCGATGATAATTAAGAACGCCCTCATGGCAGCGGGTATTGATGAAAATGCTATCCAGGTTATCCCCTCTGAAAATGATGCGGTTGAAAAGGGCCTTGCCGATTCTCAAAAAGGCGACCTTTTGATTATCCTTGGTGATAACATCACGCGCTGCTGGAAACAAATCGTGCATTTTAATGGTGGCACCGAGACCCTAACCTCAGAGGATGAGCCTTCCCAAAATTACCCGGAAAAGCTCTTTGAAGCTATCGAGCATAAGTTTGAGTTAGCAGAAGGACAGCGACTGGTGCACGATGAACGTGGTGTGCGTTTGGTGGTTGAACATGATGAAGACTCAGATTAATTTTTCAGGGGCCCCAGCGTAGTGATAAATATACAACAAGATGAAGTTCGCCGCCTGACAGGGCCTAATTTGCTATGGGACAAGCCCGGCGCTATAGCTGACCTGCTACTGGATGGTATTGATAAGCAACAAGCGCTGACAAGTTTACAGCGCTGGAGCAGTCGATTGCTGCTTGATTTTGGCTGGGAGCAGCAGTCGAGTACTTATCGAAGCCATGCCTTAGGCATCAATTTTGCCATTAGTGCGCCCATGGATCAGCTGTATAGCGCCTGCGATCTGCTTGAATTAGCCTGGGACTGCTGCACCGCGGAATTGCTGCAAGCCCCCCTACCTGATTGGCAAGGGCGTCTTGTGGAATTGAAGGCCGCTGCTGAGGAAGAACAAAATCCCCAGTTACTTGCCTTGATGGCTGCGGCACAGGCGCATCAGGTAAGCTGCCTGGTTGATGATGATGAACTGAGTTTAGGTATGGGCCGAAGTGCACAGGTGTGG
>JBLHIW010000180.1:0-6307 GCA_047618055.1 Paraglaciecola sp.
TGCTGGCAGGCATCAGTAAGCAGCTTATGGTGGATTTGGCTAAGCATTTGAATTAAAGCGAATATTTTGCTTTTGTTGTGTCTGGAAATCTTTATTTTGTAAGTTTAAGTTTACAGTATTTTGCCTTTTTTATATCGCTTGTAGGCTGTTCCTTTGCCGCTTTTTTAGTAGACTTGGGGTCATAACTAGCGACATTAAAAACGGGTTTTCAGAGTCTATGGCAAAGAGTACGCAATACATATCACACCAACCTGATGCAATGGGCAATGTGGCCTGGAGTGAAGATGAAAATCTTATATGGCGAGAGCTGGTAGAGAAGCAATTAAGCTTAATTGAAGGGCGAGCCTGTGATGAGTATATGCATGGTCTTGAGTTATTAGGTTTACCTTTAGATAGAGTGCCACAGCTTGCTGAGGTTAATGCCGTGCTTGCCCGGGAAACTGGCTGGCAAGTGGTACAAGTTCCGTCCTTAATTAACTTTGATGAGTTTTTTAGGTTACTCGCCAATAAGCAGTTTCCGGTGGCAACCTTTATTCGTTCCAGAGAAGAGTTCGACTATTTACAAGAGCCTGATATTTTTCATGAAATATTTGGTCATTGTCCTCTGTTAACTAACCCGGCATTTGCCCATTTCACCCATACTTACGGTAAATTAGGTTATGCGGCAAGTAAAGAAGATCGGGTTTACCTGGCCAGACTTTACTGGTTTACCGTTGAATTTGGTTTGCTCAATACCCCCGAGGGAATGCGCATCTACGGTGGTGGTATTTTGTCTTCCCCAGGAGAAACGGTCTATGCCCTTGATAGTGAGCAAGCTGAGCGTGTGGCCTTAGAGCCACTTGACGTGGTGAGAACGCCTTATCGAATTGATATCATTCAACCTATTTATTATTTGTTGCCGTCTTTCGACTCACTGTATGAATTAGCCGAACTAGATATGATGTCTGTCGTTGAGCAGGCTAAAAAGTTAGGCTTACATGCCCCTAAATTCTCACCCAAAGTAAAGCTCGCCAGTTAGTCAAATATCCTGGTGCCAGATAGATATGCAGTATGGGACGGTAAATATTACTGTCCCTCTTTTCCTTTTTGTAATAAAATCTTTACAAATCAAGTCTGCAAATAGCGTAAAACTCCCCTATGCGATTAGAAATAAGCTGTCAGGACAGGCTGGGTATCACTCAGGATGTGCTAGATATTTTGGTTGGTCATGAAATAGATCTACGTGGCATTGAAATAGATGAAACAGGTAAAATTTTTTTAAACTTTCCGAATATTGAATTTGCTGACTTTCAGCATTTGATGCCCAAAATTCGTAAAATCGAGGGCATAGTCGATGTGAAAACTACTCCCTTCATGCCGCTGGAAAGAGAACAAAATCAACTTAAGGCACTATTGCAAACCCTGCCTGATCCGGTTTTCTCTGTCGATACTAAAAGTAAAATCCTATTGGTTAATGACGCGGTGACGGCTGGTTTAGACAGCAGCAGTGAGGCATTAATCGGGGTGGATATAGACGAGCTAATAAAGGGCTTTAACGTTCACCGTTGGCTAGAAGGAAAAAAGGTTGCTGCGCTGTCACAGAAGATAAGATTTATGGAGCAGGATTATCTGGCGGATATTTTGCCGGTCATGGTGCCTGATGTTGGCGGTGAATCTATCTTGGCAGGTGCGGTATTTATCCTTAAATCCGAATTGCGTCTGGGTCAGCAATTAACGGTATTTCATCAGGCCAGCATGGATAGCTTTATCTCTATTCAGGCAAACAGCAAAGCTATGAAAAAGGTAGTGCGGGAAGCAAAAAGGATGGCTGAACTGGAAGAGCCGATTATCATCTCCGGTGAAACCGGTACCGGCAAAGAATTGATTGCCAAAGCTTGTCATGAGGCGAGCCGTCGCAGCGATTTCCCTTTTGTGGCCCTGTGTTGTGCGTCTTTACCGGATAACGTCGTCGAGACGGAACTGTTTGGTTACGCCCCTGATGCTATGGGTCCATCTTCCAGTAAAACGGGTTTACTCGAGCAGGCAGAAGGCGGCACGCTGTTTCTTGACGAAGTCGGCGACATGTCAGTTCAGTTGCAGGTAAAACTACTCAGAGTACTGCAAGATGGCAAGTTTCGCCGGATAGGCGATGCTCATGAAGTGAAGGTGGATGTACGAATAATCTGTACCACCCAAAAAAATCTGCTGCAGTTGGTACAAGATGGAGTGTTTAGGGAAGATCTGTATTATCGACTCAATGTCTTGAGCTTAATATTGCCAGCCTTACGGGAACGGAAAACTGACATTATTGCCCTGGCTGAAACATTTGTTAAACAACATAGCATGACACTGGGACGCAAGGCACCGAAACTCGACAAGATCTGTGTGGATTATTTACAGTCCTATCTATGGCCTGGCAATGTTCGTCAATTAGAAAATGCATTATACCGGGCGGTATCGTTGTTGGAAGGCAATGAAATGAGCAAGGAGCACATTCAGCTCCCTTCGTGTACCGGCACTTTCAGTTTCGCCGCGGAGGAATTTGAAGGTAGCCTAGATGAAGAAGTAAAACGTTTCGAAAAAGGCATTCTTAAACGCTTATATCCCAGTTATCCCAGTACCCGGCAGTTAGCCAAAAAATTAGGCCTAAGCCATACAGCGATTGCAAATAAGCTGAGGGATTACGGGATCAATAAAAAGACGGCAAAACTTTAGTTACGCTAACGCTAGAGCCCTATCGACGATAGTAGCGATCATACTGGACGAAGCGGAAATGGGTGACGCAGCATAACAGATTGAAAATCAAGATTACCTTAACCGCTGGAAAACAGACACTGCTTATAGTTAGTGCGTGTATCGATATAAACGAATAAAAGAGCAGAAAAATGAAATTAGCCACATTAAAAAATAACACCCGTGACGGGCAGTTAATGGTAGTCAGTAAAAATCTAAGCCAGGCTGTGCCGGTGCCAGACATTGCTTTGACGATGCAGGCCGCCTTAGACAGTTGGTCACAGCTCAAAGAGCCCCTTGAGCTGGTTTACCAGGCACTAAACCGGGGATCGCTGGAGAATGCCATTCCATTTAACGCTCCTGATTGCGAATCGCCGTTGCCCAGAGCCTATCAATGGGCGGATGGCAGTGCTTATGTCAACCATGTGGAGTTGGTACGCAAAGCCCGTGGCGCCGAAATGCCCAGCACATTTTGGACCGATCCATTGATGTACCAGGGAGGCTCAGACGATTTTATTGGGCCCTGCGATGATATCAAGTTACCCAGTGACGAGTGGGGCATTGATTTTGAGGGCGAAGTGGCCATTGTCACCGATGATGTGCCGATGGGCGTCACGGCCGACGATGCAGGGCAATATATCCGTCTGCTGATGTTGGTTAACGATGTATCTCTTCGCGGTTTGATCCCAGGTGAATTGGCTAAGGGTTTTGGTTTTTTCCAATCCAAACCCGCATCCGCTTTTTCCCCGGTTGCCGTTACTCCCGACGAGTTAGGGGACGCATGGCAGGATAATAAGCTGCATTTACCCTTCTTGTCTCAGTACAATGGCCAACTTTTTGGCAAGCCCGAAGCTGGCGAGGATATGACCTTTAATTTTGCTCAGCTGGTAGCCCATGCGGCCAAAAGTCGTAACCTTGGTGCCGGTGCTATTATTGGCTCAGGTACGGTGTCTAATAAACAAGGCACTGAATACGGTAGTGCAATAGAGGAAGGCGGGGTAGGTTATTCCTGTATTGCAGAAGTACGAATGATCGAAACCATCCGTGACGGTAAGCCAAGTACTGCTTTTATGCAGTTTGGCGATAAAATTAAAATGGAAATGTTAGACAAAGAGGGTAATAGTCTCTTTGGTGCAATTGAGCAGTGTGTCATTAAGGCATAAAAGCTTATCTGATGAATATAAGGAGTTCGCGTTATGAGTATTAAACTTTATGGTTATTGGCGTTCATCGGCGAGCTATCGAGTGAGAATAGCCCTAAACCTGAAGCAACTTGACTATGAAAATATCCCCGTACATCTGGTTCAGGATGGCGGAGAGCACCATAAAACTGCCTATCAGGCCTTAAACCCTGCTCAACTCTTGCCTACTTTGGTTGACGATGATGAGGATATTATTCTGAATCAGTCGATGGCGATCATTGAGTATTTGGATGAGCGCTATCCTGAGCATTGTTCCTTAATGTCCAAACACATCATGGACCGAGCTAGGATCCGCACCCTTTCTCAGGACATTGGCTGTGATATGCAGCCTCTGGCAAACTTGCGGGTACTTAATTACTTGTCTGATAATTTTTCGGCCACTCCAGAAGATAAGACGCGTTGGGCACAGCATTGGATAGAAAAGGGCTTTAAGGGTATCGAAAAACGTATCCAAAATACGGCAGGTGAATATTGTTTTGGTTTTGATTTGTCCATGGCGGATGTGTGCCTCGTGCCTCAAGTATATAACGCTAAGCGTTTTGGCGTAGACATGCAGCAATTTCCAGTGATCAGCCGCATAGCAGAGCGCTGTAATAAACTCGACGCGTTTATTACAGCACTGCCAGAAAATCAGAGTGATGCTGGATAGGTTACTCACTAATTAGTATTGCAGCAGATGGGAACCCGTTCTCTCAAAAACACAAATCCGGCAGGTAACTAATGCCGGATTTTTGTTTTTTATATAAGGAAAAAATACAAAAGCTACCGTTTGCCTACGGCTCTTTTAAGCCTGTGACCTGTAATATGTGGCTAATTCAACTCTGCCGTGCGCAAGCTGTTATGTCCAACATGTGTTCAGTCACTAACTTGGCTGGCCTTCTATCATGTGGTTTTTTCTTGACCTATCATCGAGATTAACGATTAGCTCTGGAACTGCTGATTAGGATACTTTCTTAATGTCAGTTGATGTCGGCAAATATTGGCGTAATAAACTATGGGTGTTTTAATTCAATATTGGTTGCCACAAGGAATAAGGGCTCCAAGAATAGATTTCACATTGGCCCTTATCATATCAGAATCCCATTCTGATTCTTTTAAATGCTGGGCGCTTAAGCAAACGTGTTCTTGAAAATAGATGGTATCCAGGATGATTAGGTTGACTGTCTTTTGTACCGGCTAAAATTAGGCCTTTGCGAGTTGAAACTAAGTGTTGTTAAAAGTTCAAATTGGGGTGCTAAGTGGGCGTAGAAACTAAAGGTGGTACTTTTTTGCATTGATGATGCAATCGAGAAGTAAATTTATGTTATCTTTCTCATATGCACTTTAAGGAATTTTCACATGACTGAATCAAAGCGCAGAGGGATTTATCTTCTGCCTAATTTGTTAACCACTGCCGGACTGTTTTCCGGATTCTATGCCATTGTGTCGTCTATGAATGGGCGTTTTGAAGCGGCCGCAATTGCTATCTTTGTTGCCATGATTTTTGATGGATTGGATGGCCGGGTCGCACGCATGACCAATACTCAAAGTGAGTTTGGGGCTGAGTACGATTCGATGGCGGATATGGTGTCCTTTGGTGTGGCCCCTGCTTTGGTCGCGTACAATTGGGGCTTAACGGATTTAGGTAAAATTGGCTGGTTGGCGGCATTTGTTTATGTAGCCGGTGGCGCACTTCGTCTGGCCCGCTTTAACACGCAAATAGGGATAGCAGACAATCGCTATTTTCAGGGTCTGGCAAGTCCAGCCGCAGCCGCATTAGTTGCGGGACTGGTATGGGTTGGAGTGGAATACGATATCGATGGTAATGATTATTCGGTGATTGTCGCGATCGTGACGAGTTTGGCTGGTATGTTAATGGTGAGTAACTTTAAGTATAACTCCTTTAAAGAACTAAATTTGCACGGCAAGGTTCCGTTTGTCGCCTTGCTGCTGGTTATGTTGGTATTTGTTGTGGTGGCGACAGAGCCTGCTCTGGTGCTGTTTCTAGTGTTTGCACTTTATGCCCTGGCGGGCCCCATTAATACCTTCAGAACGGTTGATAAAGTGCGACTCGAGGATGTAGTGGGTGATGCACAAGACAATGACGCTGACTTTGTTGATAGCGATGACAAACCAAAAGAATAGGCTTGGCTATTTTTGTGAAAGCAATCTTTATGGCGTTCTTTATAGTCGCTATCGTTAGAAAAACAGTGTTTTCAAACGGCTCGCCCTTGAACTGCTCAAAATACAGGCACTTAAACCGTAATTTGAAATAAAGACTTGCACTGTTAAGTCGCTTCTTTATAATGCGCCCTCGCTTCGGGGCAACGATGATTAGCTTCATCAGATAAGACCTCAGCATTGTCGGTTTGATAATGTGGGCATTGAGCTTTAGGGCTTATGTTCAGCGGGATG
>JBLHIW010000181.1:0-6288 GCA_047618055.1 Paraglaciecola sp.
TCGTCACAGCACGCAGCTGCCTAGCGTGCGTTGATGTTGGTCAACGGGTTGACCTCACTGCTTAAAAACGTCCGGCACATTTTGTCATGCTTAAAGACACTTATCATGCTATCAAACGACGATTGCTGTCCTCGTCTATCATACAAGTCGACGACGTTAGACCACCCCTAATGATCATTTTGATCGGAACAAGAAAAAAAGCCGTATAAATGTACAAGTACTAAACAATGCTATACTGTAATCATTAACATCTAAGTAACAATTTATCGTTAATAATCTAGGCGCTAGGAGAATTACCGTTATGTTAAGACATTATTATATAAGCAATGATCTGGACGATATGAAAGCCGTCGAAGAGGAGCTTGAAGCGAAGGGGGTAAGTACCCCGCAAATCCACGTTTTAAGTGAAAACGATGCAGAAATTGAAAAGCATCATTTGCACGCCATTGAGGCGGTACTGAAACAAGACGTGGTGCATTCCACCGAATTAGGTGCCGTAGTCGGCGTTATTGGAGCTGCCCTGGTACTCGGCGTGGCCTATCTAATGGGCTGGCATACGACCGCCGTAGGCTGGATGCCCTTTGGTTTTCTCGCGGTAATCGTCCTAGGCTTCTGCACCTGGGAAGGAGGATTAATTGGTATCCAAATCCCAAATCATGAATTTAAACGTTTTCAAAAATTACTCAAAAAAGGTAAACATGTGATTTTTGTTGATGTCGATCCTGAACAGGAGCCGATCCTTTTGGAAACGGTTGCACAGCACCCAAAACTCAAACATGCCGGCACGGGTAGCGCAACACCCGGGTGGATCGTGCATGGGCAAGAAAAATTTAGCAAGGTAATGAAAACCTTGCCCTAGTCTTCATACAACAAGAACTAAGCTAAATATCTGAGGGCCGCAGATATTCGGCTTAGTTCTTATTCACTAGTTATTGCTAAAAAACATCAATCGACTGAAGAAGGTGTAATTTGATTCAATTGCCATAATGGCACTAAACAGAATTAGACATAAGGGCGGCAGTAAAATGGCACACACCAATGCCATTCTTTCCCACATCATGTGCATAAATATACTAATGATTAAGCCTGCCTTTAAAAACATAAATAGCAGGATAAGTGACCATCGTAGCAGCCCTTCAAGATGCAAGTAGTCCACCATGTACGAAAAACCACTGAGTATAAACAACAAGATCCAAATTTTTATATACAGGCTAACCGGATGCTCCTGATGCCCATGTGCTTCAGGTTGCGCTTGAATATCTGTAGACATAACGTTTCCTCGCTAAAATTGCTGTGTATGCAGTTCTACCTGTCTCCCTTGACGCAGCAGCGTTGTTGGCTGCTCTCATTCACCCCAATAACTTATACATCTAAGCTCATGGGACTGAGTCCCTTTGCCGCCTAGCTGCAACGCCAATGGCTGTGGGTATGGTACTGAACAATCGTTCTGTGAATAATTATTTGCCCGTCCTTGTAGCGCTATTAAAAGGTAGCGCCCTTAAAGCCGTCGCAAGAGACCTTCAAATTTCCCTTGGACAATTTGTTAGGGCTCGCCTTGACCCAACTACCATAAATAAAATAGTGCAAAAATAAATACCCACACCAAATCAACAAAGTGCCAGTACAAACCGGTAATTTCGACAATTTCGTAATTGCCACTTTTTTCATAATGACCTTTGAATACCTTAATCGCGACTGTCGTCAAATAAATCACTCCAATCGACACATGCAAGCCATGAAAGCCAGTGACCATAAAAAATACCGAACCAAACTGAGCAGCCCCAAAAGGGTTTTCCCAGGGTCTCACACCTTCGCCAATCAGCTTGCTCCACTCAAAGGCCTGCATACCGACAAATGACAGCCCGAGCAAAGCAGTCAGCAACATCAGGGTAGCGGCCTTCACTTTATCCTTGCGATAGCCATAATTAACCGCCATCGCCATGGTGCCGCTGCTGGTGATCAATATGAAAGTCATAATGGCAATCAATACCATTGGGATGTCTTGGCCACCTATCTCCAGGGCAAACACTTCACTTGCGTTGGGCCATGGCTCGACCGCCGACATGCGAACCACCATGTAGCCAATCAAAAAACAGCTAAACACAAAGGTATCGCTGAGCAGGAAGATCCACATCATCGCCTTACCCCAGGGCACTTTAAACGCTGTTTTGTCAGCCGACCAATCCGCCACTAGACCACTTAAACCTTCTAAAGATTTTACTGGTTCATTTGCCTGCATGCTTAAGCCCCCAATCCACAAAAGGCGACAATGGCGTTATACGTGTCTGGCTTGCTGACTAGCAGGGTAAACAGCACTAGCCACAGCCCTAATAAAAAATGCCAATAGATGGCGCATAATTCCACGTATTGTCCGAGCTTTGGACTATGCCTTAACATTGCAGCCAATGCCCCCAACCAGGCGAGTAAACCAATACCCACATGGGTCCCGTGTAAACCGGTAAAGATATAAAAAAAACTAAGAGCAGGATTGCTGTTCACCATGAAACCCTGCTGATAGAGTTGCTGCCAAAACAGCAACTGACCGGTCACAAAGGCACTGGAAAACAGCCCCCCTAAAACTAATCCGGACTTCATTACTGTGAGTGATTTATTTCGACTGCTAACACGCGCCCATTGTAAAAACACACTCGCCAGTACCAAGTAAACTGTGTTTAACCACAGAATACTTTTATCGAATAGAGGCTGGTTTGCCTCTTCAGCCAGTGGTTGCCAGTCGGGATATTGGGAACGCATTAGGAATGCCACAATAAACAAGAAAAACAGCACCGAGACAACCGTTAGCAACAGCCTCAAACCTGCTTTACGGGTATGATCCCTGCCTAAACCCTGATGCTGGGGGGCGGGTCCCTGCTCCCATGATTTTTCCATTAGCGGACTTAGAAAACTCATAGCCTAGCCCCCTCCTTGTCTGCATTATAATTTTGCGGTAGGTAGTCTTGCTCATAGCCGGGTACACTGTAGTCATAAGCCCAGCGGTGGCAAACCGGTAGCTCCTTACCCCAATTGCCATGGCCAGGGGGGGTCGTTTCCGTTTGCCATTCAAGAGTAGTCGCTTCCCAGGGATTGTCGCCAGAGGGCTTGCCTTTAAATAGACTCCATACCAGGTTGAATAAAAAGATCACTTGCACCAGGGCAACAAATATCGCCATCACTGAAATCATCGCGTTTAAATCCTTCGCCGAGTCAGGAATAAAATCATAATTTTCATAGGCAAAATAACGCCGTGGCACACCCAACACGCCAAGATAGTGCATGGGAAAGTAAATAGCGTAAGTGCCGAGAAAGGTTCCCCAAAAATGCATTCGGCCCAGGGTTTCATCCAGCATCTTACCGGTCATTTTTGGATACCAGTGGTAAATGCCACCAAATACCACCAAAATCGGCGATACGCCCATGACCATATGAAAATGAGCCACCACAAAATAAGTATCAGATAGGGGTAAGTCCACCACCACATTGCCCAGAAACAGACCAGTTAGGCCGCCAATGGTGAAGGTAGACACAAAACCCAAGGCGAACAACATCGGTACATTCAAGCGAATATTGCCATGCCAAATAGTAAGCACCCAGTTATAAACTTTGATCGCGGTGGGCACCGCAATAATCAAGGTGGTGGTAGCAAAGAAATAACCAAACATGGGGTTCATGCCGCTGATGTACATATGGTGCGCCCATACAACAAAGCTCATGATCCCAATTGCTATGATCGCCCACACCATCAGGCGATAACCGAAGATATTTTTACGTGCATGGGTGCTGATCAAATCTGACACAATGCCAAATGCGGGTAAGGCTACTATGTATACTTCAGGGTGACCGAAGAACCAAAACAAATGTTGAAACAAAATGGGACTGCCACCCTCATGATCAAGTTGCTGCCCCATAGATAAAATTGCCGGCATAAAAAAGCTGGTGCCCAGGGTCTTATCAAACAACATCATCACTGCACTGACAAACAAGGCAGGAAAGGCCAGCAAGGCCAAGACCGTCGCCATAAAAATGCCCCATACGGTAAGCGGCATACGCATTAAGGTCATGCCCCGGGTGCGCGCTTGTAACACAGTCGTCACATAATTCAGGCCGCCCATAGTAGCGGCCACAATAAAGATAGCCAGTGAAACCAACATCAGAATAATGCCCCAGTCAGAGCCGGGCGTGCCCGGTAAAATAGCCTGCGGAGGGTATAGTGTCCAACCTGCCCCCGTTGGCCCACCGGGCACAAAGAAACTGGCCATAAGCACGATAACGGCTAATAAATAGAACCACACGCTGAGCATGTTCACAAAAGGGAAGACCATGTCTCTGGCGCCAACCATTAGAGGTATGAGGTAATTGCCGAAACCACCTAAAAAAATCGCCGTGAGCAGATAGATGACCATGATCATGCCGTGCATGGTCACAAACTGGTAGTAGGCACTGGGATCGATAAAATCAAAACTGCCGGGAAAGCCAAGTTGCAAACGCATCAGGCCAGACAGCACCAAGGCCACAATCCCCACTAAAATGGCGATAACAGAATATTGGATCGCGATCACTTTATGATCCTGACTCCAGATATACTTCGTAAAGAAGCTAGCAGGCTCATGCACATTGTGATCTACGTCTTGTTCCATCTCTTTGCTCCCCAGTTACGGTTTAGCTTTAGCTAAAGCATTTATAAAGTTCATAGGGTTTTAATAAATTCAATAATTGCCCGGGCCTCTTGAGCATTCAGCACAGGAGGAGGCATCACTGCCGGATAGCCTGAGGCTATTTTGGCATTGGGCTGAAAAATTGACTCCATCAGATAAGCATCGTCCACTTTTATGCTTTGTCCTGTGGTCAGTCTTCGAATGGCGCCATAGACGCCCTGCCAGCTTGGCCCAAGTAGCTTTGAGCCATTCTGGCTATGGCAAGCGACACAACCTTTTGACCTAGCCAACTCGGCACCAGAAAGTTTATGCCTTTGCTCATTTACTTTATCACCCTGTCCACCTTTTTCTTTGATATAGGCGATGATGCCAGCAACTTCCAGTTCACTTAGGCTCAATGTTGGCATAATAGGCGCATATCCTCTGACCAGCTTTACGCCGGGATTGAGAATAGATTCGTTTAGATAAGCGTCATCGACCACAAGCTCCGTACCATCTACCAAGATTTGAGTTTTGCCAAATAAGTCCTGCCAGCTAGGTCCGATTGCGTTCTCAGAAAAATCATGACAGCCGGTGCAGCCCTTAGATTGGGCTAGTTCTTTGCCGCTTTGGGCCAAGACACTCAGTTCCTCAGAGCGATTCTTGACCATCGAGCTGGCAAAGGTGGCCTGCTTTGCCAGCCAATGTTCAAAGTCTGCCACTTCCTGGACCTCAACATGTCCGCGCATATTGAAATGCCCCAGGCCACAAAACTCCGCACAGAGGATTTCAAACTCTCCCAGGACAGTGGGGGTAAACCAAATATAGGAGACTGTGCCCGGCACCATATCCATCTTCACTCTAAACTGGGGCACATAGAAATTATGCAAAACGTCTTTTGAACGCATCAACACTTTTACGGGAACATCAATCGGCAGCACGAGTCTGTTGTCCTGAACCAGCACATCGTCTTGCCCTAAGGGATCCAGTGGATCAACGCCAAAGGGATTGTCGATACTAATGTGCTTGATAGCACTTTTACCCAATTGCTTGTCGATGCCGGGAAAGCGGAAACTCCAGCTCCACTGCTGACCTACGACCTCAACTACACTGGCGTCTTCTGGTACCTCAACAAAGTCTGCATATACAATCAAACCGGGGGCCAACATCGCCACAATTCCAATACTGGTGACCACCGTCAACCATACTTCCAGCTTCTTGTTTTCCGGTTCGTACTTGGCTTTGCGGTTTTCATTGTGACGATATTTTATAACCGCAAAGGCGATAAACAAGTTGATGGCGATAAATACAATACCGGTAATAATAAGGGTGATGAGCATAATGTCATCAATAGCGCCCCAGTTAGATGCTAAGGGCGTCATTCCCCAGGGAGATAAAAAATGAAAAACAAGCGACCCTATAACAATTAGGATCAATGCTACCGCAATGCTCATGCCCACCCCTTATTATTCTACTTGTCCTTTCTGGGGACTATTAAATTATTATACTCATCCCTGTTAACAACTGATATTTTTGCCCATCGAAGTGTAGATACTGTGGTTTAGCCATATAAATGCGTTGATTTTCAGCAAACAATACTGACTATGAAAGCTCAACATCGCTTAAAATATGATTAAATATTAACCAATCAATTCCC
>JBLHIW010000182.1:0-6285 GCA_047618055.1 Paraglaciecola sp.
GAGCGATGATGTCAACGGTGGGACATCCAAAGATGGATGTAGTGGCCAAGGTTTTGGCTGATATCAATCCACAGGTAGAACTGCAGCGTTTCTCTGAGGGTGTGAACGAGGAAAATGTCGAAGAATTTTTAGATGGTGTGGATTTATACATTGATAGCCTGGATTTTTTTGCCATGGATGCCCGGCGCAAGGTATTCGAAATGTGCGTTGCCAGGTCAATACCGGCGGTCACCGCCGCCCCATTAGGCATGGGTACTGCTTTTTTGTGTTTTATGCCGGGTAAAATGACCTTCGAAGAATACTTCGGCATGCAGGGCCGCCCGCAAACAGAGCAGTACTTACGGTTTTATTTAGGCCTGGCGCCAGCAAGTTTGCAAAGCCACTATCTTGTCGATCCAGGTCGGCTTAATTTAGAAGAAAAAAGAGGCCCCTCTACTATAATCGGCTGCACCATGAGCGCTGGCGTGGCGGCGGCTTATGCCATTAAAATTTTGCTGAACAGAGGTGAGCTGGTGTGCGCACCCGAAGGTATGCATTGGGATCCCTATATGAATAAAATGGAACGTACTCATCTCCAGGGCGGGCATACCAACCCTGAATTTCAGGCTAATTTAGCCACTACCAAAAAGGCATTGAATATTTAAAAAAGGGATTACCTATGTTACTGGACAAACAAAGTAAGGCCGCCATCATCAAAGCCGCCTTATATTCACCCTCAGCAGATAATTCCCAGCCATGGCAGTATGTCTGGCATGAGACCGGTGATTTAGCTATCTGGTGTGATCCACAATTAAGCGGTCATGCGACCGACCAAAGCTATGTACTGACAGATTTGGCTATAGGCGCTGTGTTAGAAGCGATAACGCTGCAAGCAAAGTTCTTAGGTTTTAACACAGCATTGCGTTATTTTCCCGACTCAGATCCCATGCTTGTTGCTTCAGTTAGTTTTTCATCTCAAACCGAGCATGTATCGGTAACAGGGGATGATGAGCTTGTTAAATACATCCCCAATCGACATACCGACCGACGATTCCCCTTCAGGGGAAAGATAGATGCGGCTATAGGGCGACAATTATCACAAAGTTTGAATGATAAAAATTGTCAACTTATCACCTTAAATCATAAAAAAGAGATAGCCCCATACATCCCCCTCATCAAACATGCGGAGTCCATTAGATTTAGGGCGGCCTCTTTGCACAGTGAACTTTTTCGGACAGTCAACTTTGAAAATCCCAGTCCCTCACAGGGTATGACCCTGGATATGCTGGGCATCGAGCGTTTTGCTCGCCCAGTTTTTCGTTACATCCGTACCTGGCGAAATATGCAAAGGCTAAATAAGATTGGTGCCAGCAATATGATTGCCATTCGTTCAGTCACCTTACCGATGAAACTGTCACCTGCCTTGTGTCTGCTCACCGTATCCAGTGAGGGCAGGTTAGACATGGTTAAAGCAGGTCAGCAGATGCTGCGGTTTTGGTTGGCAGCCACAAAACTTGGGATATCAGTTCACCCCTACGCGGCTCCGGGTGTATTAACCTTGGCCAGACCGGATCTTGAGCCCGCCCTAAGCAAGGAGCTTAATGACGTAGCAAAGGGCTTAAGAGAACAACTGGGCAGTGCAAATAAAGTGCTTATGTTCTTCAGAATAGGATTTAAAAAAGGGCTGCCGGTGCGCAGCCAGCGTCGAAACCTCGATTCAATGCTTAAAAAAGTGTCATGATCCTTTACACATTTATGGTTTAGATTTCCTGTCCGCCTTATCTAAGGTGTCTCTCGTGAATTAGCCTTAAAACGGTGTGTTGAATAACAGAGTATTGATCCGGATCAATATTGTGAAAGATACTTACCCGATAAAGCCCATTTCTGAGGCAATTTTATCTCTGTAACTTGGCTAAAAGGTCATTTTTTCAGGGGGAAACGCCCTTTTTGACCGATATTAAGGCCCCCTATCTCTTAGCACTTCATCCCACTGTCAACTTTTTTAACGGTAATTTAAGCAAACCAAGGGGGAAAACACCCAATTTGTCAGGTTTTTTTACAAACACACACATTGCACACCAAAAACGCATCTGAAAGCTCACTACCCGTCAAACAAAGAACACCTAAATCATTGTTTCATTTGGATTTTTTATTTCTGGCGCGAGCTATGCATTACTCAAAACGAGGCGGTAAGAAGTATTCCGCTGAAATTAGTTTTTAAATTTAAATAAGTAGTTAAAGGAATAGTCATGACATTTAAAAAAACACTCCTTGCAGGTACAACCGCAGCCCTTTTATCTTCAGCAGCCATGGCATCCCCCATTACTGTTGGTGGTATAACGTGGGACCCTGATGTACTTTTAGATCTAACCGTGACCACCGCATTACTTCAAGAAGCTATTGATGGCAATGTTGGGGATGTATTGTTTGGTATTGGTAAGGTAGCATTCATTAACGGCTCCTCTAGTTTTTGCACCGGATGTGAGCTCACCTTTCAATTTGGTGGCTACACCATAACGTCAACAACCGCACCCGCTGCGCCAACAAATTTTATCTTTGATGGTGGTTGGGTCAACTTTTACGCAGATACGACTCCTGATTATGATCCTAACGGCGAAATAGCCACCGCTACGGATGGCCTTTTATGGTTAACCATGAACGGACACACCGATAATGAAGGTAATGGAGCTGGAACCTTGTTCGGTCAAGTTGATTTCTTTGGGTCTGGCGGTGATGATGGTGATGGCTCTGGCTTGTTAGATGTGGGTGCAGCGGCTAATTTATCAGCAACCGTATATTTGCCTGGTGATACGGGTTATAACCCGGAAACCGGTAATGTGGGTGCCGCTAATAATAATTTCGCTACTCTTGAGCGACCTGACCTTATCGGAGGCTTTGCCGATATGAACTTTAGTACTGAATTTGCCCCTATTCCAAATAACGGCACTACTGCAGACGGTTTCACACTCACCGGATCGGCGACTTTTGTCGGCAACTCAATACCAGAGCCCTCTTCAATTGCCTTATTGGGCTTGGGTTTGCTTGGTCTTGCGGGTTTGAGACGTAGAAGTAAAGCTTAACAGTGCTTTGTGGCTTATTGTTACTTAAGGGTAAGCTGCACTGAGGGTAGAAAAGCCAATCAATGAATTGATTGGCTTTTTTTTGTCTGCAATTATTTACTAGGTGATCCAGTCAACGAATGCGCCTGTTGCTCATTACGTTGATGGTGCAGATCCCGCCAAATTGCCTGCATACCAGAGCGTCGGTGGCGCAACAGGAATATTTAGGTGGATGTTATTTGGTAACCGGGCTGAATGTTAATATGCTCCCTCCACCAGGACTTCAGTTGCTATCGGTTGCCGCTCTGGTATCAAAAACAGGCTAAAGATGCGCAAACAAGCCACGGGTGTCAACCACCACCTTGGTATTTACGTCATTTATACTCAGTGTCTTAAACGGTTTGTGATCCACTAACACCAATAATACATTAGCGCGCTCCAGCGCCTCGTTAAGGCCAAGCAATTCAACACCTTTGCCTGACAACCTGTCCGGCAACTGCTGAATATTCGGCTCTACTGCTAATATTTCACCAATGTTCATTTCTGCCAATTGGCAGGTAATATCCAGTGCCGGGCTTTCCCGTAAGTCGTCGATGTCGGGTTTGAATGCTAACCCCAAACACGCAATCACCGGGCGCTTAAATTGGTCTGCTGCGGCTTTGACTTTATTCATCACATAATGAGGTTTACTGTCATTTATCTCTCTGGCGGTACGTATGATGCGGGCTGAATCAGGCGCGGAATCGACGATGAACCAGGGATCAACCGCGATGCAGTGGCCCCCAACGCCGGGGCCAGGACTGAGTATATTAACCCGGGGATGACGATTAGCCAGGGCAATAAGCTCCCAAACGTTTATCTTCAACTCATCGCAGATGATGGACAGTTCATTCGCAAAGGCGATATTGACGTCGCGAAATGAATTTTCAGTTAACTTGGCCATTTCGGCCGTGCGTGCATTGGTGACAATGCATTCTCCACGCACAAACGTTTTATACAGTTCAATTGCCTTGTCGCTGCACTCTTTGGACATGCCCCCAATAATTCTATCATTGGAAACCAGCTCTTCCAGTACCCGCCCGGGTAGAACGCGCTCCGGACAATGGGCGACATGCATATTAGATTCTTTACCCGTCTGTCCGGGAAAGCTAAGATCCGGCCTGAGTGCTTGTAACCAACCGGCAAGCTTTTCAGTGGCGCCAACAGGGGAAGTCGACTCCAGGATCACCAAATTGCCTTTTTCCAGCACTGGGGCAATGGCTTCAGCGGCCTTTTTGATATAGCTCAGGTCGGGTTTTTTGCCGTCTTTGAAGGGGGTCGGCACCGCGATCATAAACGCTTCAGCAGGCTCGGGTATGAGGGAGGCACGCAACTTTCCCATCGTAACAGCCGCTTGCACCACCATATCCAAATCAGGCTCGACAATATGCACCTTACCCTGGTTGATGGTCTCTACCGCCTTTTCGGATACATCTATGCCGATCACTTCAATACCGCGAGAGGCAATAACCGCCGCAGTAGGTAAGCCAATATAGCCCAAGCCAATAACCGAAACCTTTTTAAACGTCATAACTGTCCTTTAATTAATATTATTCTTGCGTAGGATCACAGAGGGACCCCTGATTTTTTGCTGATGAATATCTCTGTGACTCTGCGTATCTATCTGTGGTCACTGTTTAGCCCTTGATAATAATATCCGCAATACGCTGACAGGCTTTGCCATCACCGTAGGGATTGTGGGCGAATGACATGCTTTCGTAAGCCTCTTTGTTGGTCAGTAAGGTCATCGCCTCGTTTACAATGGAATCATAATCGGTGCCTACTAATTTAACAGTGCCCGCCTCTACGGCTTCTGGACGCTCGGTCGTATCACGCATCACCAATACCGGTTTGCCTAATGAGGGAGCCTCTTCTTGCACACCTCCCGAGTCCGTGAGGATCAAAAAAGCCTTACTCATCAAATAAACAAAGGGCAAATATTCCTGGGGTTCAATAAGAAATACATCTTCCACGTTTTTTAATATGCGGTTCACCGGCTCACGGACGTTGGGATTAAGGTGCATAGGATAGAGAACTTGCACATCATCTTCCTGTGCAAGGGTCCGCAAAGCCTGACAAATATGTTCAAAGCCATCACCAAAGCTTTCTCGTCTGTGCCCAGTAACCAAGATAAGCCTCTTGTTTGGGTCAAGAAAGTCAAATTGCGCCGCGAGTTTGCTGTTTAACTCCGTGTCATTGGAAATTCTTTTTTCCACCTGGATCAGCGCATCAATCACGGTATTGCCGGTAATATGTACACTGTCTGCATTTACATTTTCACATAAGAGGTTGCTCTGGGCTTTTTCCGTCGGCGCAAAGTGTAAAGAGGCAATAGCGCCGGTCAGCTTGCGATTCACTTCTTCCGGCCAGGGACTGTACATATTGCCCGTCCGCAGGCCGGCTTCTACATGGCCCACGGGGATGCGCTGATAAAACGCCGCTAAAGAAGAAGCAAAGGTCGTGGTGGTATCACCGTGTACTAACACCAGATCCGGTTGAGACTTAGCCAATACCTCTTTGAGTCCCATGAGTGCTTTGGCGGTAATATCATAGAGATCTTGTCCGGGCTGCATCAAGTTCAGATCATAGTCTGGGCTAAGTTCAAACAGTTCCAATACTTGATCTAACATTTCCCGGTGCTGGGCAGTGACGCAAACTTCCACCTCAAGTTGTGCTCTGCTTTGTAATTCCAACACCAGAGGCGCCATCTTTATGGCTTCCGGTCGTGTGCCAAATACCAACAATACTTTCTTAATACTCACATTCATTCCTTATTGTAGCTGAGTAAGTGCGGCTAAATTTTTTGCTCAACAAAAGTACATAAGGTACCAAAGCTTTCAAATACATCTGCGGTGATTTCGTCGTCATCCACCTCAATGCCAAAACTTTCTTCTATTGCCGTTAGCACCGTCACCACCGCCATGGAATCAAATTCAGCAATAGACCCGAGTAAGGCGGTATCTGCATCAATATGGCTGTCACCCGCTAACTGAAGTACATCAATTAAAATTTCCTTGATTAAGGCTGCTGTATTCATTCTATTAGTACCTGTATTATGGGGTTTTTATTATGGACAGAGTGTAGCTGAATCGTCATTATGCTCATTGTTCCATTATTTATTGTAATAAGAAATAGTTTAAAAAAACTAAAGAGGGATCGACTCAACAATGGTGACTTTTTTCGACCAACTGGTAACAACTTTCGCCCG
>JBLHIW010000183.1:0-6220 GCA_047618055.1 Paraglaciecola sp.
GTCATTTTTGATAATTTAAACTTCATTTGATATTCCTTTTACCCACGCCCGAAATTGAGAATGGTGACTCAAAAGTGAAACTTCACCTTTGCAACAGCAAGAATTGCAGCAATTATCGAGCCGTCATTATAATATTCAATAATTTCAGCAACTTAACATTCTATTATTGCTTAATTTTTAAAAAACTATTCTTTGATTTCCTAAATTGTAAAAAAAAGCTGACAACAATATTTACAATGGAGCTATTAATTACCTAAATATCAGCTTTACACAACACGGACACATGAAAAAAAGTATGATATTGAAGGAGATGGTGGTGATTAAGTGTTACACAGGACTCGGCGTCCCTTACTCTACAAGGCAGGCAGTGCGGTACTTGCAGGCGTTTTGGCAACAACATTGACAGTGATGGGCGATAGCTAATGTGCCCATACCGTCACCAGCGACAAACCACTTTACCAAAGTAAGCGCCCTCACTATTCAGCATGTGTAAAAAAAGCTGACACATTTTAAGGGGTAAACTGCCAGCGCGGGTAAAATAATTACCGATCCATCATTTATTAAGGCTTACGATATTAAATAGGGGTAAATTCATAAAAATAATATTTTCTCAGCAAGTAAAAGCCCTTAAATATGCGGGTAAGTGACTAAAATTAAAGGCTCAGCTATATCTTTGAATCAAGCCCTCATCCCTATATAAATCATAAACTTTCTCTGTTTACTGACAAAAACTGGTTTGTCAGCCATAAAAACCACCCAATATTGACTGCTTGATGGACCGGTAATATCCCCGGTAAAATGACATTAAGATGTGTAAAGAAACCTGACGCTTCACCCCTTAAATTCTGAATTGAACGGGTATCAGGGGCAAAGTCGACGTGATTTAGCCATTTTTGCTCTGCGCCTTGGTGTCTCTGGGAGGGAAATAAACCTGCTTGGTGTGCTTCATAACGTGGAAGTGAGCATGGATAGCAAACAAAGGTAGGCACTTTGCTGACTATCAGTTGATGATCCCAGCAATGACCGGTCTGGGGCTGAACTTGCTATTTAAAGGCTAAAACCCCTGGATATTCTCATGCTCGCCATGACAGCAAAGTGGGGATCGCCCTTAGTTACGACAGCCTTTATTCACTGGCCGCTTTTGAGAAAATTGATAAATTTTGAGGTAAGCCCCTACTGGCTGGTTACTATTAACTGGGATCGTTCTTGAAATGGCTTGGCTATGGTCGCTAATGCCTACATACTCTTTTATGTATCCATATTCCGTTTTTCAGATATTCATTTTTCTCTGTGGCCTCTGTGTTCTGCGTGGTAAAAATAGCTTTTAGTCATGGTATTTCATGGATAGCCAATAAATATACGCAAAACGGTAGTTGGGCATAAAGTGCATATAAAAGACGCTAATGAGATCAAGCAAACGAAGACAAAAAAGCCCAGAAACGGGCTTTAATACACCAATACAGACTATTCCACAGGGTAAATAAGCGTAGCGCCCTTAAATATGAGGCGCAACGACCTGGTCTGCTGAGGGAAACTGGTAGTCCTCCAGCGACTTGCGCAGGGCAAGTTTGTTCAGTTTGCCGGTTGCCGTGTGGGGCAGTTCGTCGACAAAGACTACGTCATCGGGCAAAGACCATTTGTGCAGCTTGTCTTTGAGAAAAGTAATGATATCGGCACTTGTGGCGCTGGCTGTGGGGTTTAACACGGCGACGAGTAGTGGTCGCTCAGTCCAGCGGGGATGAAAACGACCAATAGCAGCCGCTTCTGCTATGGCGGCATGGCTCAGGGCGGCGTTTTCAATATCAATGGAACTGACCCACTCACCACCGGACTTGATTACATCCTTAGTGCGGTCGGTTATTTTCATAAAACCCCGTGGGTTTATAGTGGCGACATCGCCGGTATCAAACCAGCCTAAGTCGTCTACTGGACAGCCCTCGGTGCCGGGTTCCTGGGACATGCCATAGTAAGCACTCGCAACCCAGGGCCCCCTTACTTTTAAAGAGCCAAACGCCACACCATCCCAAGGCAGTTCCTTATTATCCTCATCCACTATGCGCATCTCAATGCCAAATACCCCATGGCCCTGCAAGAGCTGCAGGTCAGTCACCTCCTCTTCGCTTAGTTCCTCCATGCCCCCGAGCAGGCTAAATATAGTGCCAAGGGGACTGGTTTCGGTCATTCCCCAGCCTTGGTGGACCATAATGCCGTAATCTTTCTTGAATCTTTCAATAATGATGCGCGGGCAGGCCGCACCGCCCACGCCCAAGCGTTCGATTGACGGGATTTTCTTTCCGCTTTTATCCAGATAATCCAGTAAGCCCAGCCAAATGGTCGGCACCCCTGAACTGGAGGTGACTTTTTCGGTTTCGATCAGAGATTGCAGGGTTTCACCATCGCCCATTTTAGGCCCCGGGAAAACCAGTTTGCAACCCATCATGATGCAGGCGTAAGGTACGCCCCAGGCATTCACATGAAACATGGGAACGACGGGTAGTACCACGTCCCGGCTTGCGCACGCAACGACATCCGGCAAGGCGCCGGCAAGGGCATGCAATACCGCGGAGCGATGGCTGTAGACCACACCTTTGGGATTGCCGGTGGTGCCCGAGGTGTAACACATGCTGCTGGCGGTATACTCATCAAATTCCGGCCATTCAAAGGCCTTTGACTCGCTCGCGATTAACTCTTCGTAGCACATGACGTTGGGCAAAGAGGTCTGGGGCATATGGGCTTTGTCGGTCAATACGATAAATTTTTCTACTTTGCCCAGGTGTGACTGAAGTGCTTCAATTAGGGGCATGACCAGTAAATCCACAAAAATAAAACGGTCTTGTGCGTGGTTGATGATATAGGCAACTTGTTCGGGGAATAACTTAGGGTTGATCGTATGGCAAACCATACCGCTGCCGGAGACCGCGTAATACAACTCTAAATGACGGTAGTCATTCCAGGCCATGGTGCCGATGCGATCACCAAACTGGGCGCCTAAACGCTGCAGGGCATTAGCCAGTTGTCGGCTGCGATTGGCAAAATCCCGGTAGGTATAGCGATGCCGTGGATTATCGGCCGTTACCGAGACGATTTGTGTGTTGGGAAAGTTTTTATCCGCATGTCTCAGAATTGAAGATATCATCAACTGGGACTTCATCATCAGCGCTTGCATAGTATTATCCTTAAATGTTCGTTATTTATTTTTTGCTAAAAACAGTTTTACCAGGCGGTAACACCACCATCCACCGCGATGGATTGCCCGGTCATGTAGGAATTTCCCGGTGACAGGATCAAGATCATGGTATTGACGACTTCCTGGGGATCGGCCAGTCGTTTTGTGGGACAGCCTACCGCCATTTGATTGAGGGTGTCCTGGGTCACGGGCCCATCAAGATTGAGAATGTTAGTTGGGGTATAAAAGGGGCATATGGCATTGGCACGTATGCCTTTTCTGGCATACTCAATGGCGGCTGTTTTAGTTAAACCAATCACCGCATGTTTCACCGCCGAGTAGGCTGCACCTTTTGGGGCTCCGCCGAGTCCTGCCAGAGAGCTGACATTGAGTATATGGCCATTGCCTTGTTTGAGCATCGCCTCAATTTGGTATTTCATACCAAACATTACGCCCTTAAAATTCACATCTACCTGGCGATCAATTGTTGCTTCGTCAAGGGTATGCAATGGCGCCATACTATGGGCGATGCCGGCATTATTAACCGCTATGGTCAGTTTAGCAAAATGGCTGATGGCCGAGTCAACCAGGGCCTTGCAATCGTTTTCCTTTGCCACATCACACTTTTGCGCGATGACCTGCCCAGCAGTGCTGGGTAAAGACGCTACGGTCTCCTGCAAACTGCTTTCATCAATATCGCTGAGCACCAGTTTACAGCCGCGAGCCGCCAGGCCTATGGCGAGTAAACGGCCAAAACCACTGCCTGCACCGGTAATTAACGCCACCTGCTCGCTGAAATCTAATAATGAGTCCATTTTCTCTGCCTTGTGTTTTGTGAAATGTTAAATCGGGTTAGCTTGCATAAACTGCAGGAGTACCGAGGCTAAGGCTTCACCTTGGTCTTCTTGCAAAAAATGTCCGCCATTAATGATCGTCGTATGGTTTTGCCCCTGCGTACCGGGGATATGCTTTTGCATAAACTGGTCCCCCCCGGCCGTGACCGGGTCTGAGTCGCTGAAGGCAGTAAGAAAAGGTTTGGTAAATTTTTGCAAGCGCAGCCACGCCGCTCTATTGGCTTCGCTTGCGGGATCATCGGGGGTAACGGGCACCAACAAGGGAAACTGGCGGACCCCCGCTTTATAATTCTCTTCTGGAAAAGGGGCGTTGTAAGCCCTAAGGACGTCTTGTGGAAGTTCGCTTACAGTGCCGCCCTTAATGATGCCGGCAACAGGAAACAGCTCAACCTCCTGAGAAAAGGCTTTCCAATTCAAAAAGGCTTCGCTGGGTTTATGATCGCCAGTGGGCAACATGGTATTGGCGGCCAGTGCCCGTGAAAATAATTCAGAATGTTCAGCCAATAAGCGCAAACCAATCAAGCCTCCCCAGTCCTGACAAACCAGGGTGAGATTGTTTAATTTTAGTTTAAACAGCAGCGCCTTTATCCAGTCAACATGGCGCTGATAGGTATAGTCACTGCGCAGGGTGGGTTTGTCAGAGCGACCAAAGCCAATTAAATCAGGGGCAATCACCCGGTAACCCGCTGCTGTAGCGATGGGGATCATCTTTCGATACAGATAACACCAGGACGGCTCGCCGTGCAGCATTAGGATAACTTCACCGTCTGGGGGACCCTCATCAACATAATGCAGGCGTAATTGCCCCCCTTCGCTATCGTCAAGGGATAAATAGTGAGGTGCAAAGTCATAAGCGCTTAGGTTGGCAAAACACGTATCGGGGGTGCGGAGGTATTTCATGGTTAGCCTTTATGCTTTGAAAATGGGTTGTTGTTTAATTGTTAATGACGATTAAGACACATAGAACACCAAATGAGGGAATAAAAGTCAACTAGGCTCCAATGATGCAATATTATCCATTTCATGAATAATTCAATGTTTGCCATAGACATTGTTCTATAGATTTTGATGATTAAGTTGTATAAAACCAATAAATTTGGATGATTAATACAGCTGGCCTAAAATCACTACACTAAGATGAATCTGTTACGAGGTGTTTTATGACTGACGCAGTAAAATATGAGACGCAAAGCAATGTTGCCCTGCTATATATGCAGAATCCGCCGGTTAATGCTTTGTCTAAGTCGGTCAGAGTAGGATTAATCGATAAGCTTCAGCGTGCATTGAGTGATGATTCTGTCAAAGGGATTGTTATTTCTTCACAACAGAGCCTGTTTTCCGGTGGTGCGGATATCAGTGAATTTGCCGGTGGTGATCATGAGCCGCCCTTACCGACGGTGTTGGACATTATTGAGAACGCCCATAAGCCCGTTATCGCGGTGCTCAACGGCCCTGCCTTTGGAGGCGGGCTTGAAGTCGCCTTATCTTGTCACTATCGGGTGACGTTCGCCGGGAATAAAGTTGGCTTACCTGAAGTGAATTTGGGGATCTTACCCGGCGCTGGGGGCACGCAGCGCCTACCTCGTTTAGCGGGTGTGGCCAAGGCCTTAGACATGATCGTTTCGGGGCGTCCGGTTAAAGCCTCAAGTTTATCTGGGGTCTTTGATGTGGTGGTGGACAAACCTGAAGCGCTATTTGAGTCTGCGCTGGAGTTTGTGCAAAAAGTCATCGCTGATGGTGCTCAAATTAAAAAAACCTGCGACATTAATATTGATCCGACCAGCGCACCGGCAGAATTGTTTGCCCAATATCGCCAGGGTCTAGCTAAAACCGCTAGAGGTTTCTTTGCCCCCCAGCGTTGTATACAAGCGGTAGAAGCTGCGATTGAATTGCCATTTTCCGAAGGCTTAGCCCGGGAAGGTGAATTGTTTATGCAATGCATGGCTTCCAAGGAAGCCCGTGCCCAACAGCACTTTTTCTTTGCCGAACGAGCCGCATCCCGTGTGGATGATTATGATAAGTCTACTGCGGTCCGTGAAATTAATACGGTCGGGATCATCGGTGCCGGTACGATGGGAGGGGGTATTGCGATGAACTTCGCTAATGCCGGGATCCCGGTCACTATGCTTGAACTCAAACAAGAAGCGCTGGACAAAGGACTGGCATTAATCCGTAAGAATTACCAGAATTCAGCGAACAA
>JBLHIW010000184.1:0-6213 GCA_047618055.1 Paraglaciecola sp.
AGGAAAAGCTAGTCATATACCCAAGTGAGCTCAAGATGTCGGTTCAGAGCTTAGGTAGGAATTCAGCTGGGTTTCTGCCTAAGCCCCGTTGTGGCGGGTTTCAAATCCCCAACTACAGCGTTATTTGTATTGGACATAGGAAACATTGATATAGAAAAGCGGGGCCTCAATACCGTTGCCGGGTATTTGACGATTTGAATTCCCGCTGAACTGGGCATCTTGAAGCCACTTGGCTATATACCCGACAATCTATGGATGCTGGGTATAACCATCCTTAAACTGAATGTCTATGGCATTCAGTACAGCGGTTCGATTAATACTGCCCAGTAATTTACCATCATCATCGACTACCGGGTAAAACTTAGGTTTCTCCTTTAACATTTGCTGAGCTAACTCCAGCACCGAGGAATAAGGTTTAATGGACAGCACTTCTGTTCGCATAATGTCCTTAACCAAGCAGATTTGCTCATTGTAGTAGCTTGATGCCACCATCTGTGCAAGGCAATCCTGCTCAGATAAAAAACCAATAACTTTACTCTGCGCGTCTAACACAGGACCGCCAGTTTGCTGAACACTCAACAACTTTTCAACGGCTTCTACCACTGGCATTTCAACGGTAAAGGTAACCGGGTGTTTATTCATGTAGTCGCCAACACTGAGAGATTCCATCTATACTCCTTAGTTTTACCAGATGTCTAAATACAATATTTTTGCTCAAAGCATAACGATAGACCTAACTACATCAAATTCCTAGATATTTCATGTCAATTGGGGTTTTTTATTTTTAAGGACAATAGTGTATTCAATCTAAGGTAAAACCCACTTTTATGCTCACCTGCCAATGCGCGACCTTCCCATCCTCTATATGACCTCGGGTCTCGGTCACTTCAAACCAACGCATCTTGTGCACTGATTCACTCGCTTTACGTAAGGCATTTTGTACGGCCTGCTCAATCCCCTCAGGGGAGGAACCCGTTAGTTCTATTAATTTATAGCTGTGAGACTCCATGGTGTTCCCTTAGTGTGTTCAATGGTGACCGGAGACAGTTTGTCTTGCAAATACCTATTAATAATAGCTCATATACTGAAAATAATAGCACCGCGCTGTTGATTTTAACTGACTTCAATAAACTTGATCCGGGTCAAGGGAGGGTTTGCTTGGCTATATATTTCTAGTTCAACTTCCCTATCTTAAGGGGGAAATAAAAATTAATAGGATCAGGATATGATGAATAAATTGACTGCCTTATTGTGCCTTATGTTAGCCCTTAGCCTACTGGGTTGTGACTCCGGACCTGATTCCCCTCGTGGTTTTAGTTTACCTGAAGGTGATATTGCCAAGGGAGAAACGGTCTTTATGAAGTACCAGTGTTTAAGTTGTCACAGTCTACAGGGCTATGAAGACGAATCTATTGCTAAAGAATTTAGCCAGCCAGTGATGCTCGGCGGCACCTCATCCTTGGTTAAAACCTACGGGCAACTGGTGACATCAGTGATTAATCCCTCCCACAAATTAGCGCCCCGTTCAAGTTTCCTTGAAAGCGTAACTAACGAGGCAGGAAACTCAAAAATGCGCTTGTTTAATGACGTAATGACCGTGAGTGAATTGGTTGATTTAGTCGCATTTTTACAACCCAAATATGAAGTTAAGCCAATACAGTACACCACCTACGGACAATATCGTGTGCCCTAAGTATCTGCTGGCATATTTTTATTCTGAACCAGTCTATTGATGCCAGGGTACATAAAAGGCCAGGAACTAAAGGACTACAATGAATGAAACCAGTGCCCACTGTCGTCACCCGCTCAAGCTTAAAGCCTGCCCTTGCCGCTCGAGGTTTGACTAAAGTCTATGGCAGTGGCGAGATAGAGGTAAACGCACTACGGGGTGTTGATTTTGAACTCTATCCCCGGGAAATGGTGGTACTGCTGGGCGCATCAGGCAGTGGAAAATCGACCTTACTCAATATCCTTGGTGGTCTCGACTTGCCCACTGCCGGCCACGTCTACTACGGGGATCATGATCTCAGCAAAGCTGACGACCATCAGCTCACCCTATTCAGACGAGAACACGTGGGTTTTGTGTTTCAATTTTATAACCTGATCCCCAGCCTGACCGCCTTAGAGAATGTTGCCCTGGTAACAGAAATTGCCCCCCACCCCCTCGATCCTGCTACCGCCCTGGAGCTGGTCAAATTAGGTGAGCGGATGCATCATTTTCCTGCTCAACTTTCGGGTGGCGAACAGCAAAGGGTGGCGATAGCTCGGGCTATCGCCAAACAACCAGATATTCTTTTATGTGATGAACCCACAGGGGCACTCGACAAACAAACCGGTATTTTGGTCCTTGAGGCCATCGAAAACATCAACCGGGAACTCGGTACCACCACAGCCGTCATTACCCATAACACGGTGGTGGGGGCGATGGCGGATAGAGTCGTGTATATTTCCGATGGCCTGATTTCGGGAGTTGAGCACAATGCCCATCGTCAGCCAGCTAAGGAGCTAGTCTGGTAATGAGCGCCCTAAATCAAAAGTTAAAACGAGATTTGTGGAAGTTGCGTGGTCAGGTCTTGGCGGTGGCATTGGTGATCGCATCGGGTGTCGCCACACTGGTCATGTCTCTATCTAGCATTGAAGCCTTACAAGAGACCACTGATGCCTATTACCAACGTTACCGTTTTGCCGAGGTATTTGCCTTCGCCACGCGAGCGCCGAAGCGACTCACCCATCAACTTTCCAATATACCTGGGGTTCAGGCTGTTCAAATGGGTATATCCCGTTACGGGACGATTGACATAGCGGGTTTTTCTGAGCCGGTCATCGGCCAGTTAATGTCCATTCCCCAGAACGCTCAACCTCAACTAAATCAACTTGTCCTCAGGCAAGGCTCCTGGATTTCTGCCGGTCGGGATGACGAGGTGATCCTCAGTGAACCGTTTGCCGAGGCACACAATCTGCGGCCAGGTGGGCAACTTAGCATCATCATGAATGGCCACAAAAGACAATTTCAGGTGGTGGGCATTGCCCTTAGTCCGGAATTTATTTACAGCATTGGGCCCGGTGCGTTAATGCCGGATGACAAGCGATTTGGTGTGATGTGGATATCTGAAGGGGTATTGGCGGCGGCCTATGATCTCGAAGAGTCATTTAACTATCTCAGTATGACTTTGGACCGTAACATTCCAACTGCGCCAATTCTTAGTGCCATAGATATGCTGCTGGAACCCTATGGTGGCGTAAGCGCCACTACCCGGGAGGATCAAATATCAAATTGGTTTTTGATGAATGAAATAGAACAGCAAAAAACCATGGCCACCATCCTGCCAAGCATCTTCATCACCGTGGCGATTTTTTTAACCAATATGGTGTTATCCCGATTGATCGCCACACAAAGAACAGAAATTGGTCTGTTAAAAGCCTTTGGTTACAGCAACCTGCAAATAGGCTGGCATTACAGCAAAATGATGCTGGTTATCTGTTTGCTTGGGGTGCTTATCGGTTCATTATTGGGAGCCTACTTTGGCCGCATCAATACCCAACTGTTTGCAGAGCTGTATCGCTTCCCCTTACTTATCTATCGCCCTAGCCCATTTTCCTTTGCCGTAGGTGGGGCAATAAGCCTTGCTGCCGCCTTGCTCGGTGCCCTGAGTGCCCTAAGACATGCCCTTCGCCTGCCGCCAGCAGAAGCCATGATCCCTCCCTCGCCAGGGGTGTATCGCCATAGATTTTTATCCCGCTCAGGCTTAACGTCCTGGATGGATCAACCGACCCGAATTGCTATTCGGCAAATTGGCCGGTGGCCTCTGCGCTCATTTTTAACCAGTTGTGGCATCGCCATGGCAGCAGGCCTGATCATTATGACCTTGCAGTGGGATGATTCCTTAGACCATCTGAAGCAAGTCTATTTTTTTGAAGCCCAACACCAGAATGTGATGGTGGGGGTGGTTGATACCCTGCCCCTACGGGCCAACTATGATTTTGCCCGGCTGCCGGGCGTATTAAAGAGCGAGCCTATGCGAGTCGTCAATGCAGACTTTAAAGTGGGCGCCAAGAGCCACCGAGGGGTAATAAGTGGTATTCAGCCAGGCAGCGAGTTACAAAGTATCTATGACGACGGCAAAAATACCCGGCTTGCCCTTCCGGACTCAGGACTAATGATTGCAAGTCGTTTGGCGAAAAAACTGAATCTTAAGGTGGGAGACCCTATATGGGTAGAAATATTAGAAGGACGCCGCCCGTCTCTCTCCATACACGTTAGCGGTATATTTGAGACCTATATTGGGCTACCCACCTATATGCAACTTGACGACTTAAACCGTATTTTAAATGAGCCGCCAAGTCTCAAATTTGCCAGTTTGTTAGTTGATCCTAACCAGGAAAGTGACTTTTATCAGCGGCTTAAAAATAGTCCTAAAGTGGGTACCGTGATGTTAAAGCAAACGGCCCTTGATTCATTCAATCAACAAATTATCGAACACTTAATGGTGTTTATCTCTATGTTCACCGGCTTAGCGGTCGTGCTGGTATTTGGCGTGACCTACAATAGTACCCGTATTGCTCTATCAGAGCGGGGTCGAGAACTGGCAATCCTTCGTGTACTGGGGTTTTCAAAGGCGGAAATCTCCTATGTCCTGCTTGGGGAAGTCAGCTTTCTGATCTTATTTGGTCTGCCGCTAGGTTGTCTTTTTGGATGGTCTTTGGTGTGGTTAATGGCTCAATCATTCGATACCGAAATGTACCGTATTCCGCTGATCATCAATGCATCTACCTATGGTTATGCCATAAGCTGGGTGTTGTTTGCCGGCGCTATTTCGGCGGCACTGGTTCGGCGAAGGGTGGATAAGCTAGACCTGATAAGAGTATTAAAAACAAGGGAGTAATCCATGCAAGCTAAACAATCTCGACTGCTACTTTGGAGCGTCATAGGTACACTACTGATTTTCACCTTAGTGTTCTTGTTTTGGCCCAGGGCTGTCATAGCCGATATGGCACAGCTTAGCAAAGGCTCCCTGCAAATCAGTATTTCTGACGAAGGAAAAACCCGGGTACATGATATTTATATATTATCCGCCCCCGTTACCGGTCATTTGCGCCGTATCGCCGCAGAAGTAGGTGATCCGGTGCTAATATCCAGTACCATCGTCGCTCAAATTGAACCTATTGACCCGGCCTTTCTCGACCCCCGCAGCGAAGCGCAGGCCAGGGCTGATATCCAAACAGCCAATTCCGCCCTTAGTCTTGCTCAGGCCGAGGTAAGCCAGGCCCAAGCTGAGCTGGACTTTGCCTTAGCTGAATTTAATCGCATGGCTGAACTACGGGTTAACAACAGTGTATCCCAGCGGGAACTGGATAACGCCGAACGGGCTTATAAAACCCGTCGGGCAGCATTGGCAACGGCTCAAGCAGCACTGCAAATGCGCGTCTATGAACTACAACGCACAGAAGCCTTTCTGCTCTCCCCCACTGCCACTCAAGTTGAACATGGCCACTGTGAATGTATGAATATTACCGCCCCCGTAAGTGGTCGAATATTGAAAGTTCTCAATAAAAGTGAAGGGGTAGTCACCGCCGGCACGCCTCTGCTTGAAATTGGTGACCCTGAGGATTTGGAAATAGTCGTGGAGTTACTCTCCTTTGATGCGGTAAAAGTGGAGCCAGGGCAAACAGTCATAATAAAGAATTGGGGCGGCACTGAATCACTTACCGGTAAGGTTAAACATATTGAGCCAATAGGGTTTAAGAAGGTATCAGCCTTAGGTATTGAAGAGCAAAGGGTTAACGTCATTATCGATTTACTGAGTGACTTTTCCCAGTGGTCAAGACTTGGACACGGTTATCAGGTCGATGTAGATATTGTCATATGGCAGGAACATGAGCTATTAACCGTGCCCGTTACGGCACTGTTTAGACATCAGAAAAATTGGGCCATATTTGTCGCTAATAATAATGTCGTCGAAAAACGCATGCTACAAATTGGTCGCAAAAATGCGTTTAGGGCACAAATAATTTCGGGCATGCAAGAGGGTGATTGGTTTATTTTATATCCTAACGAACATATCGAAGACGGGATAAGAGTGGTCTCTCGCAGCGAATATGTTGATTGATCTATCCACTAAGGAAAAAAAATGGAGTTTAAAGATTATTACCACCTTCTCGGAGTGAAAGAAGATGCTGAGCTAAAAGATATCAAAAAGGCCTATCGAAAACTGG
>JBLHIW010000185.1:0-6104 GCA_047618055.1 Paraglaciecola sp.
GGCAAAGGCAATGGTCGGACGAAAGTACTTGTCTTTGATGCGCCCGGCCAGGATCCCGATGACCCCCTGGTGATAATCAGCCTGGTACAACACCAGACCATGGGGCATGTTGTCTGGTGACAACTCCAGTGCATCCAGGGCTTTGACTGCTTCTTGCTGCATGGAGCCTTCTATTTCCCGGCGTTCTCGATTGAGGCTATCCAGTTGCACGGCGATTTGCCGTGCCCGGCCCGGATCATCGGTGAGTAAACACTCAATGCCCATCGACATATCATCCAGTCTGCCCGCGGCGTTCAAGCGAGGCCCGATGGCAAAGCCTAAATCCGAGGCCACTAACTTGCTTTTACTCCTGCCTGCCACATCAAGCAGTGCCTGAATACCTGGACGACACTTGTCACTGCGAATGCGCATAATGCCTTGATGCACTAAGATGCGATTATTCTCATCCAGTGGCACCACATCAGCCACCGTGCCAAGAGCCACTATGTCCAGTAAATCGGCTAAGTTAGGAATCGGCAGTTGACGCTGTGTAAACCAATTTTTCTGCCGCAAATGAGCGCGCAAGGCGAGCATCAAATAAAAAGCGACACCGACACCAGCCAGATTTTTTGACATGAAATCGCAATCGGGCTGATTCGGGTTAACGATGGCATCGGCTTTGGGCAGACTCTGGGCCGCTAAGTGATGGTCAGTAATGACGACCGTCATCCCCAGTGCTTTGGCTTTTTCTACGCCAGCGAAACACGCGATGCCATTGTCGACCGTCATGATCACCTCAGCTTTTTGCTGATGGGCGACTTCTACTATTTCCGGACTTAAGCCGTAACCAAAGTCAAAGCGATTGGGTACCAAATAATCATGCTTTTTACTGCCCATTCTGCCCAGTGCCAACATGCTCAAGGCCGTGCTGGTTGCGCCATCGGCGTCAAAATCACCAATAATCATTATAAATTTTTCGCTGGCAATCGCCTCAGCCAGGATCTGTACCGCTTTATCAATCCCGGATAAGTTCTGGTAGTGTAATAAAGACTTGGCGCTGCGTTCAAGTTGGCTAGCCAGGGTAATACCACGACTGGTATAAATTTGCTTTAAAATGGGATGCAGTTGCTCAGGCAGTTCAAGGGGGGCGGGAGAGTCGGAAAGATTCAAACGTCGAGAAATTTGCAAAGGCATAGTAAAGCGCTGTCCCTTAGTACGTGTAAAAAGTACCTATAGAAAGTATTTATCGGGAAAACTAATGATAAGCCCGGCGAGCTGGGCTGCGCTTATCATTAATAAGGTAGAGACTAAAGCGTTGCTTGCAGCGCCTGTATCAATTGACTCGGTGGCTGGTATCCAGCGATCATTGAACCGTCTGGCAGCACAATATTGGGCGTACCACTTACTCCAATTTTTTGACCAAAAGCATATTGCTCAGCCACTTTAGTAGAACAACGCTTATCCGTTACCCTATCACCATTTTTGGCCTCGGTTAGTGCCTCTTGTGGATTTTCAGCGCACCATATAGACACCATATTCTTATATGAGGCACTCTGTATTCCACCCCTGGGAAAGGCTAAATAGCGCACCGTGATACCCAGATCGTTGTACTCGTCCATTTGATTGTGCAGTTTACGGCAGTATCCGCAGGTAATATCGGTAAATACGTTAACCACGTATTTTTCCTTATCAGCCTTATACTCAATCATTGAATCTTGAAAGTCTTTTATGCCAACCAAGCGCATATCGCCTAAGGCGACTTCTGTTTCGTTACGCATACCTTCGTCAAGATTGTAGACACGCCCCTGAATAAAGTACTTACCATCCTTACTGGTATAAAACAGGCCTTTGTCGGTGATTATCTGCAGTAAACCGGGTACGGGTGCATCCCCAATGGCCGTCACTTTCATACCTAAGATATTCTGAATCTTCCCTTTAGTCAGGGCATAGTTTTCAGCCTGGGCGGCAAGGGTGCTTAGGCCCAGGATAAAGCACAGGCCTGCGGTAATTATTGAAACGTTAATCCTAGTTTTCATGCTTCTTCCAATTTTGGTTGACGTGCATATGACCCTTCAGTCTAAAAATAATTTCATAAGTCAGGATCTTAATGATGGACATTTTACCTCTTGCGGCTGGCAATACCAACGATTATTCGGGATCAACCTACATGCCGTGTTTAAAAATCAAGCTAAGCGCCTAGCCTCGAGGATGATGTTTATTGATCAATTGCTGCAAACGGTCTGTGGCCACATGGGTATATATTTGTGTGGTCGATAAATCACTGTGCCCCAATAACATTTGTACCACCCGCAAATCGGCCCCGTGATTTAATAAGTGGGTAGCAAAAGCATGGCGCAGGGTGTGAGGCGATAGCTCACTGTCGATGCCTGCAATTTTTGCATACAACTTGATGCGATGCCAGAAGGTTTGACGAGTCATCATAACGCCTCTTTTACTGGGAAACACCACGTCACTTGCTGATTTTAATAATAGGCCACGGCCTTGTTTTAAGAACTGCGTCAGCCAATCAATCGCCTCCTCCCCAAGTGGTACTAAACGCTCTTTATTGCCCTTACCAATAACACGGACGACGCCCTGTTGAAGGCTCACCTGGTCTAGCCGCAAGCCGACCAGTTCCGACACCCGCAAACCGGTGGCGTACAACACTTCTAACATGGCCTTGTCACGCAAATGGATAGGATCATTCGTTTGCGGTGCGTTGAGCAAATCCTCGACTTGCTGCTCCGAGAGGGTGTTAGGCAGGGTTTGTGCCAGCTTAGGGTTTTGCATCCGGCTAAGGGGGTCATCCTCACGTAGCTTATTTTGTAATAGGTATTTGATAAAGCTGCGTAAGCTGCTCAAAAAACGTGAGGTGCTGCGCCCGGACAAACCCTTATCATAGCGGCTGGCGATGTAATAATTAATCTGATCACTGTCTACCCTGACCAGATCAAGTACGGCGTATTGATTATCAAGAAACTCGACAAACTTACTGAGATCGCTGCGATAGGCGCTAAGAGTATTTTCGCTTAAGCCTTTTTCCAGCCACATAGCATCAATAAATTGTTCAATACACTGATTTTTTAGCACAACAACAGGACCTTAGTTAAGCGCTTGCAGAGGATCGTGAGCGCACTGCCAGCATAATTCAAAACTGCTGTCATTTTGTTCACCACAACGTCGACACTGCCAGGTTTCGCCCAAAGGCTGAGCCTCTAAAGCTGCGACAAGTTGCTCGGCTTTAGCCTGCCACTGGTCATCACATATCCACACCTCGGGTTCGCTGTCCAGAGGCGACAACTCGCCTATGCCTCCGCTGGCAAATTCATTTTTGATGAAACAGGGAATACCTTTCTCATCAAGGTGGTTTTTCGCTTGCCAGACCATAAACCGGTCATGATGACTGTAGATTTTTTTCATTTAATCCAAATCGATAGATACATTAGACAGGGATCCCAGGGTATTGCCTTCGTCTGAGGCTAATTTGATCATCAGGCGCAAATCATTGGGTGAATCCGCATGATGAATAGCCTGGTCAAGGGTGATTGTGTCGGCCTTGTATAGGTCATATAGCGCCATATCGAAGCTCTGCATGCCCATTTGCTTGCCTTTTTGCATAGCCTCTTTAAGGCTACCGATTTCATTACGTTGAATGAGGTCTGCCACCAAGGGTGAATTAAGTAATATTTCTATGGCTGCCACCCTGCCCTTGCCATCAGGCGTCGGCACCAGCTGCTGGGCAACAATGGCCCGGATATTCAGACTGAGGTCGAAACGCAGTTTCGCATGCTGATCTGACGGCGCAAGGTGCATGATCCGTTCGATTGCCTGATTGGCATTATTGGCATGCAAGGTCGCCACACACAAATGTCCGGTATCCGCGAAAGACATGGCGTATTCCATGGTTTCCATGGAGCGTATTTCACCGATGAGTATGACATCAGGGGCTTGGCGCAAAGAGCTTTTCAGGGCATCGTCAAATGACCTGGTATCGATGCCTACTTCACGCTGCGTCACGACACATCCACCGTGCTCATGGACAAATTCGATGGGATCTTCAATGGTCAGAATATGGCCTCTTGAATTTTGGTTACGATAGCCTATCAATGCCGCCAACGACGTTGACTTACCTGTACCCGTGCCACCCACAAATAAGATTAAGCCTCGCTTGGACATGATCACTTCTTTCAACACCTCTGGCAGGCCCAGCTCACTGACCTGTGGAATTTGCGTAACAATACGCCTTATCACCATGCCGGCCATATCACGTTGCCAAAAAGCACTGCAACGAAAACGGCCAATCCCCTCTCTGGCAATGGCGAAGTTACATTCCTTGGTTTCCTCAAACTCTTTTATTTGCTTCTCGCTCATGGCTTCATGTACCAGCGCCAGAGCCGACTCCTCGGTTAACAATTCATCACCAACATGGGTAATTTGCCCATTTATCTTGGCGCTCACCGGGAAGCCAACGGTAACAAACAAATCCGAGGCACCCGCCTCCTCCATTGTCGCTAAGTAGGGGCTTAACTCCATATTTTATTCCTCACAATAAATAACTAAAAACCAAGTTTGGGTTTTTTGTCAATAGACTTGGACGCGGCATCCTGAGCACTAATCAAGCCCTGCGCCACCAGCTTTTGCAGGCATTGATCCATGGTCTGCATACCGTGCTGCTGCCCCGTTTGAATAACAGAATACATCTGTGGCACCTTGTCTTCACGGATAAGGTTTCTAATCGCCGGAATACCCAGCATGATCTCATGGGCAGCCACACGGCCTCCGCCATTCTTTTTCAACAGCGTTTGGGAGACAACTGCCCGTAATGATTCAGACAGCATGGAACGGATCATCGACTTTTCTGCCGCCGGGAATACATCAATGATCCGGTCAATGGTTTTAGGAGCCGAGTTAGTATGCAAGGTGCCGAATACCAAATGTCCTGTTTCGGCCGCAGAAATAGCCAGTCGTATGGTTTCCAAATCCCGTAATTCGCCCACTAAAATAACATCAGGATCTTCACGTAAAGCCGAGCGCAGGGCATTATTAAAGCTGTGTGTATCTCTATGTACCTCCCGCTGATTAATCACACATAGCTTGTTTTGGTGAACAAATTCAATGGGGTCTTCGATGGTTAGGATGTGTTCACGCTTATGGGTATTAATATGATCAACCATCGCCGCCAGCGTGGTACTTTTACCCGAACCCGTTGCCCCGGTTACCAACACAATACCCGTGGGTTGATTGATTATATCTTTGAATATTGATGGCGCGCCAAGCTGATCAAGGCTTAATATTTCACTGGGAATAGTTCTAAGCACCGCTGCGGCACCGCGATTTTGCACAAAGGCATTGACCCGAAAACGGGACAGGTCTTTTACTTCGAAGGAAAAATCTGTCTCCAGGTTTTCCTCGTACTCCTTACGCTGACCATCATTCATGATTTCGTAGATTAGCGCGTGCACCTCTTTGTGCTCCAGAGCAGGAATATTCAGACGGCGCATTTCCCCATCTACCCGGATGATTGGGGGCAAACCAGCACTTAGATGTAAATCAGACGCTTTATTCTTAACACTAAAAGCCAAAAGTTCGGTAATATCCAAGCAATATTCTCCGTAAGTAATGTTGCAGTATGGAAACAATAGCAAAACGACTCAAAAGCGCATGTAAAACCATTAAGCAATCTGCCTTAGCAGTTGATCGTCTACCAAATGACATACAATTGCTAGCAGTAACTAAAACCAAACCCGTATCGGATATCATGCAAGCGTATGAAGTGGGACACCGTTTATTTGGTGAAAATTATGTCCAGGAAGGCATTGGGAAAATCCAGGAGCTGGCAGACAAAAGTGATATTGTATGGCATTTCATTGGTCCATTACAGTCAAATAAAACCCGCTTGGTGGCAGAGCACTTCGACTGGGTACAGTCTGTTGACAGGCTAAAAATAGCCCAACGTTTAAACGAGCAACGCAGTCCATTTAAGCAACTTAATGTGTGTATTCAGGTAAATATTAATGCTGAGCCAAACAAGGCAGGCGTGATCCCCAGCGAGGTCGACAAATTGGCCCAGGCGATCAGCCAACTGCCTCAGCTTAAACTGCGGGGTTTGATGGCCATCCCCGCTG
>JBLHIW010000186.1:0-6035 GCA_047618055.1 Paraglaciecola sp.
TTTAGCAAATATGATCAGTTGATCGTGCCGGATTTTAATATTGGTGCCATGGAAAATGTCGGCGCGGTGACCTTTGCGGAAAACTATGTGCAACGGGGACCTTCGAGTCGCTTTCAAACCCAGCGCCGGGCGGGGACTATCCTGCATGAAATGGCCCACATGTGGTTTGGCGATCTCGTGACCAATGCCTGGTGGAATGGTCTGTGGCTGAATGAAAGTTTTGCCACCCTGATGTCCTCGATTGCCGTGTCACAGCTGCCCCAGTTTAGCGATCTGTGGCACGACTTTTATTTGAGCACCAATCTGAGCGCTATCGCGGCAGACAATAAGGTCTCAACCCATCCTGTTGAGGTGCACGTACCCAGCACAAACGATTTTTTTGCGGTATTTGACAGTATTACCTATCAAAAAGGGGCCTCGGTACTGAATCAACTGTCACATTACACCGGGCAGGAAAACTTTCGTCTGGGCGTATCCCAGTACTTAAAAGACCACACCTGGGATAATACTGAACTTAAGGATTTTATTGCCGCTCAGGGCAAGCAATCGGGACTTGAACTCACGTCCTGGGCCAACAGTTGGCTGTATCAGGCAGGTGTTAATCGCATCAAGGCCGAGTTTAGTTGTAGTGAGGGCAAGATTGCCCATTTTACCATTAAGCAATCGGCACCAGAGGAGCACCCCTATCTTCGCTCCCAGCGCACCCAACTCGCCCTGTTTACCCTCAATGCCCCCAATATGCAGCCCTATTTCGTGATGCCAATCACAATTTCAGGAGCCAACTCTACCATCACAGACGTGCAGGGTTTGGCCTGTCCCGATCTGGCTTACCCTAATCATCAGGGTTGGGGATATAGCGAAGTTGAACTAGATGAAGTAAGCATGAATAACGCTCTTCCGGCAATTGAAAAGTCCACTGATCCTTTACTGCGCTCCATGTTATGGAGCTCAATAATGGACAGCCCTGATATCTCACTTGATGCCCTTATTAGCGCAATTCAAAGCGAAAAAAATGATCGTATTATTCACCAGGTGTTAAGTGAGTTAGTGAGCAAGCTCAACACCTTAGAGCGTCAGGGCAGCGCCATCGTCACGGTGGCCGGGCCAAAGCTTGAAGCCCTATTGTGGCAGCAAATCACCCAGGGCGAGAGCAGCAAGAGTACCCGCATTATCAGGCTGGAAAGCTATATTGATGCACTGAGAACCCCGGTCGCCCAGCAGCATGTGGTCGCATTGCTGGAAAATACCGTGTCCTTACCTGCCCTGCCCATCAGTCAGGAACATCGCTGGCTGTTGATTAAACGCCTGGCCATGATGGATCATAAGGATGCCCGAGCTTACATCACCCATGAAGTAATAAAAGACCCAAGCGATGCCGGCAAGCGTGCGGCTATTGCGGCCAAATCTGCCCTGCCCGACCTGGCTATCAAACAGGCCTGGTTAAAGCGATTTATGGATAACGAAAATCCTTTGCCTTTATCCAATCAGCGGGCGGCAATGGAAAATATCTTCCCGGCGAATCAGCTGGCAATGCAGGAAGCCTTATTACCGGAAATGATCAAGGCCCTGGCCATGATTAATCAAACCAGAGACAACTACTATCAGCGTTCCTATGCCCAGGCCCTGTTTGCCGGTATTTGCAGTCAGGCCGGCTTATCCCAATTACAAGGGGCACTTCAACAGGACAGTATTGGTACCACCCTATCTCGCTTTCTTTCAGAAAACGCCCAGGAAGCGAAACGTTGTGTGCAGGAAAGAGTGCAATAAAGGCCCCTTGATGGCACCAAAGCATACAGGCGCCCCATCTGGACAGGCACGAGCGTTTACTCGCTAATGCACCGTAAACACCCGGATATGCCCGGCCCGCGGCACGGTCAGGCAGCCCTGAACAAAGTTCACAAAATAACTGGAGCCTATATAAGCTCTCAGCGCCGGGTTCAATCAATCTGGCAGGGGGATCATTGAGTCATTCACGAAACGCGGGATCATACTCAGCTATCGGTCGATGTCAGTCGTGGATAAACATGCCGCAAAAGGCGTTTTAGCCCACCGTTGTGCTGCAAGATCATAGGTAAAGGGCGCAGAGTCCTGCAACGATGACAAAAATTCATCGTTTCACCTGGCTCACAGCCAGCTCCAGAACCGCCAGCCCATAAGCTAAAATATCAGCTTATGGGCTTTTTATGGCGAGTCCGCTTAATTCATTTAGCGTGTTCGGCGATGACTTTATCTAACATTTCGACAAGTTGCTTGCGACTGTAGCGGTGCGGCCCCCATTGATTGAGTTGCACTAGCTGGCGAATTTTTGTCGTGATGGTATAGGCCTGCTCCTCTTGGTTTGGCGTAACAACGTAGCGCCGCAGGGGCTTGTCATCAAATAATGCGTGCATGTAAGCCGCGGAGACATCATCCGGTTGTTTCAGAGCAAGCTCCCTGGCAACCGTTGCGTCATACATCTTGCGCATCTGTGGGGTAATTTCACCGCCGGCCGCTTCTACCTTCGCGAACCCACGCAACACGGTACTGCGACGAATATGTGATTGATAGTTACCCGGTTCGATGACGCTAACCGACACCTCCAGCGGGGCCATCTCATCAGCCAGCCCATCGGTGAAGGCCTCAATCCAGTGTTTGCTGCCGCTGTAGGCATTGAGCCCACTGGTTGTGACCGTTCCGGCAATGGACCCGGTGGTCGCAATGCGCCCCTTGGATTCTATAATCAGCGGGGCAAACGCTTTGGTAACCCGGTAAACGCCTTCCACATTGATTTGGTAGACCAGGGTTTGATCCTCGACCGGGGTTTCCAATACCGGACCGCCACCGCCGATACCGGCATTGTTGACTAGCCCATAAAGCCCGCGGCCTTGCTTGCGGATCATGGCCACCACGGCGTCAATCTCATCCTGTCTGGTCACATCCAGTCTGACCCCGGTAATATTGTCTATTGCACTTAGTGCCGCAATGTCCTGGTCTTTTCTTGCGCCGGCATAAACGTGGTGGCCATTACGTGCCAGGGTTTCTGCCAGATTGCGGCCAATGCCCGTACTGGCACCGGTGACCAACACCGACTTAATGTGTTGCTCGCCAGTGGCGCTTGCGACAGCTGTAGCGGGCACTGAAAACAGCAGAGCTGTGGCGATCAGTACCGAAAAAAACGATTGAACTGGGGGCATAGAGTCTTCCTTAACGCTTTAGTTGGGGTGATAGTGATAGGGTTATTATCCAACCGGAACATTAAACACTATCACTGCACTATTCAATACAATAAATAGCCAAGGTTGCATAAGGCTATTTCCCTGTGTGGCAGCAATTAAATCACATGGTCAAAAACAACAAAAAACTAACGACAAGCCCTACGCAGTGCTCTCACTTGCCTGAGTTAATGTTTATGCCAAATCAATAAAACTAAGCCTTTGATGGGCCCATAATTTGGCGTCGGGAGCGTCAATCTCATCATCCACGATGGGTGAAGCTGGGTTTTTTATAATCACAGCTTCGCCCAGTTGACAAATGTTTCAGGAAAATATTTGAACATCAAAGGAACGACGATGGCCTGTAGGCGAAGGCAAGGAAAGACCTGTTCCCATTGGTTTTTACGCTTCCTTAAAGCTCTATTATTGGAATATCTTCGACTTGGCTTTGTAAGTGTAAGGTCCTTGTTTTGATGTTATCTAGCAATGCATCAATATAGGCATGCTCATCGGCGGATAGGGTGTGTTGCTTAAAGATCTCGCTTAAAAAGTCTCTTTCGTCCAGGGCCTGTAACACGACCTTGGCAAGTGACATCAGCATACGTGACACTAGCTTTCTATCTACACCGCAGGTTTCGGCAAAGTCAGCTATTTGGTAGGCATGAATGTCTTGTGGCGTGAACTCATCGCCCATGGCCATAGCCAAAACATGTTTGAATTGCCCGAACATAGACACATTGACGAGATCGTAAGTGGGCGTAAATGTTAAGTTATCTTTAGACATATACAGGGATATGTTCTTACCATGGCTGTCATAGTTGCTGATCATTAAATTGAACAACTGCCAGTTTATGAGCCATTGCTTTGACTTCGCAGGGGATGAAGTCTGCTCACAAAGTGCAAACAATCTCGGCAAACTGGCGCCATCCCGTATATGCAGCACATCCCTGCCATCTCCCAAATTTCTCTCGTATTTGTAGTCTCTGGACAAGTTAAGCGCCTGGCATCCATCGATCACATGTCGCCGCAGTACCCGATTGGCGCTTTGGTCTAGTCTTCTATCAAAGCGGGTAACTAATAAAGCAGGGTGCGGGCCGAAACGTTTGAATTCAACTTTTGCGGTGGGTAGGCCTATTGCAAATGATAATTTCATGCAAATGTATTCATTCAATACCAGGTGCTGACATTTGGGTTTTTCAAATTTTAAAATGTGCGTTGAGCAATATGCGCCATCGCCAAAACCAATTCCCCCTTGTTCAGTAACAAATATATTGAGTTTATCTTGTACACCGGCCACGCTAAGCCTAGGTGCATCATCCCAATGCAATAGGCCAAATTCTTCTTTATGGTTAAGGCGGTCTGTGAGTTCTGATTCACCTAATGATCTGAAACTGGAAGGCGAATGTGGATCCGGTGCAGTCTCTGTAAACGAAAAAGCACCCGATAAATCCTGCCCCAACGCTCTTATTTGCGGATAGACCTGTTTTTCAGATACGCCCAGGTCTATAGCGAGAAAATGCCTCCCATCACCCTCCGGCAGCAAGTTATCCAAATAGTGGTAAGCGGCAGTTAATGGGTGCCGGTTATTAAGCGATAGTGCTGGCGAGAGGGGATAACCATCGTGTTGCCAAGCATCAAGGTAAGTAATTTTCAGTTGGCCACTGGCTTCGCCTTGAGTCAGTGTGGCGACCTGCCTTTCCCTTAAAAATATGCCGAGTGAATACGCCATATTTATACCCATTCATCATCTGGTGATTCAACTGCAGAGTCCACATAACACAAGGTGATACCTAAGCCTTTGAGAATAGAGAACGTTGCACCCAGCGTGCTGTTGGGATTGCCATTCTCAATGCGTGAAAGGGTATTAATGCCCACATCGCATAGAGATGCACAATCCGTTAATTTCATTTTCATAGCCGTACGTTTGGCCTTGATCAGTTTGCCAAGGTTTGCAGAATCGAGTATTGAACTCGTTTCCGGCATATCAGTTTGCGTGACTTGCTTAGCCATATTGTTTACTCATAATCACCGTTATCAGTGATTATAGTTAAGAAATCCTAATCGTCAAATAAATTCACCGTTATCGGTGATTTAATATGATGATGAGCCAATATGCATATTTTTACCCGATATCGGTGATTAATGTGGCCGATCCAATATTAGGCTTGGCAGCCTATCCACGATAACTCATCGAGTAATTTAGTTGTTCTAAAAGCCCTTATGATGGGTGCCCTGTTAACTCGTTTCTATTTTTGAATTCAGCTATTTGAGGGGGATTATTCTCTTGGGTCCAGACATCCTGAGTCTCTGGAAAATTATTGTAACAATACTCATAGACATCCCCGTAAAACGCTCTGATTTCGGCTTCTACTCGAGCGTCTGTGGTCACTTGCCCCCTCGTTTTGTATACCTTAACTTTAGAAAAATTCGGATCGAAATTGACATTACAGAAATTAGAAAGGGCTCTTAAATTTGGTTTGCTAAACATAGTTTCGAATATTTGAACATGGATATTAGAAGGACCAAAAACCTCCTCTGCATTTTCGATTATTTCTTTATACGATGTTCTAATCTTACAGTGCTCCGATTTATAATAATGTTCCAAAGCGATGCGGTAGTCCTTTTCCCCTACTGGTATACCAACGTTGTTATAATTCCCCCGATCAAGATTCATTCGCACTGAACTTTGAGCCCTTGTTACCGGATCTCTGATCAAGATGACGGGTCTTATTTCCACAGAATGCTTCTCAAAATTTTCCTTTATTGATTTTAATCTCGATACGCTAAGACCGCTATATGAGGGAGTTATATCACCTGTTGTATTTATCTTTTTATTATAGAGCG
>JBLHIW010000187.1:0-6019 GCA_047618055.1 Paraglaciecola sp.
ACTACGTAAAAGCGACCTATAATTTCTAATCAGAAATGAGTATGCTAAAAGCCTTGTCGACCGACAGGGCTTTTTTGTTTCTGCGCACTATGTCAAACAGGGTGGGAATGGTATTACTCGTGAATATAAAGAGAGTGAATTTTGTTGAACTTGAAAAACGCACAAGAACTTGAAAGACAGGGCCAATATTTAGCCGCTGAAAAGTTATTTTGTGCCTTGGTTAAAGAGGATCCAAATAACGGACAGGCATACTGGGGCTTAGGGCGACTCGCACTTAAAGCTGAGCTTCACGACCGAGCCATCTCCTTGTTAAATCAAGCCTGCCATTTATTGCCGCAAGCGCCGGTCCCCTTAATTCATTTGGCGAGGGCATTTAATGGCGCTTTTTCTGAACAAGATGCATTAACGGTATTGGAATATGGCATAAAACTCTCGCCCAATATGGCGCTGATGCATTATGAATTAGGGCAGCAACAATTAGTTATGGGCCGCTTACCGTTAGCCGAGCAGAGTTTTAGAAGCGTATTACAACTTGGTGTCAGTGGGGACGATCACGTGCTCAATGCCTATGCTTATCTGGAAATCTCCCGTCTAAAGGCATTCAACATCAATGATCCCGGTATTCTGGCCATGCAAAAGCGCCTCATTCATCCTTTACTTACGGCACAAGAGGAAGTTGTTATTCGTTATGCTTTGGCAAAGGCCTTAAATGACCACAAAGACTTCGATGGGGCATGGCAGCATTACCAGCGGGGGAATGCCTTGCAGTTAAAGCAGTGTCAATTTAAAACCCGCGAGTTAACGACATTCTTCAGGAACATAAAGTCGAAAAGTAAGGGCGGGCTCTTATTGCCGCAAAGATCACTGCAAGAAAATGAACTCACGCCTATTTTTATTCTTGGCCTGCCAAGAACAGGCTCTTCGTTACTTGAATATACCCTGTCCAAACATCCGGATATCTCTGGTGCAGGGGAGTTACCTTATATTGGGCACCAGGTGGCCAATTATTTTCACACACAAACTCAACAGCATTATCCGGATTTTCTGCCTGGTATGAGTTCTGTGCAAATGGATCAGGCTGCAAACATTTATTTGGACCTACTCGCCAGACATGCCAAGGGCAATCATTTTGTGATAGATAAACTGCCTGCTAATTTCCAATCCATTGGTTTAATTTACACCTTGTTCCCTAAGGCTAAAATTATCCATTTACGACGGAGTTTACCTGCCACAGCCCTATCGGTTTTTACCAACTACTTTGCTGAGAACGAGCCTTATTTTTGTTCGCTAGAAGAATTTAAGCAATATGCCCAGTTGCATGACGACTTGATGAGGCATTGGCACTGCGAGCTACCGGGTTTTGTCTATGAGGCAAACTATGAACAATTGATAGAAAACCCTAAGGAAAGTATTCAGGCAATTTTAAATTTTTGCGGATTAGCATGGAATGAAAGCTGTTTGGCCGATACCAATACGAATGTGCCAGTAAAAACCCTGAGTAAAGTACAGGTCAGAAGACCCATTACCAGGGAAGCGTTGAGTGCCTGGAAGCACTACCAAGATCATCTTGCTCTGTTTGTTGACTAGCCTTCGGGTCGAACTAAACTAGATAGATGAAACAAATAAGCCTCTTTCGTCATGGAAAATCCAGTTGGAAATATCCGGTTGACGATATATATCGTCCCTTAAATGGCCGCGGACTTCGCCAGGCATCCTCTATGGCCGATTCGTGCAGCCTCGACAATCCTGATTTAATCATCAGCTCACCAGCCAATCGAACGTATGGGACCGCTTTAATTTATTTAAATGCACGGAATATAGCAATTGAAAAGCTCCAGCTGCGGGCAGAAATCTATGCTGCAAATACACAACGACTGTTACATGTACTAAAGGCCCTGCCGGAAAGTGTTCAAGATGTCTGGTTATTTGGCCATAACCCCGGTTTGAACGACTTAGCTAGCTTTGTGCTAGACAGTCCGATAGATAATATTGTGACCTCAGCCTATGTCACACTGGCAAGTGACGGGCAATCTTGGTCTGAACTATGTGCTGGCAGTGGCAGGCTGATTAATTTTAAGCGCCCATAAAAAAGCCGATTATGGGGGAACGGCGTTTTTTAATGCTAAACTTTTGAAGAAAAAATGCCACGTCCCTGATGATCCTTACCCACACAAGCCTTCCATGGCGTGTGTGTTAGTGAATTGCTTTCATCCAGTAGGTGTCGGTCTCACTTCACCCAACCGCATTGGCGGCCGTTATTTTTTTCATCCAACCAGGTCTTCAGTGGGGCAAAATAGTCTAGTATTGCACTCGCGTCCATCTGCTCAGCGCCCGTTAGTTTAGCTAAGGCTTTTTGCCAGGGCTGACTTTGTCCCATCTCTAACATGTCATTCAGTGCCTTACCTGCTTTCTCGCTACCATAGATAGAGCAGCGATGAATGGGATCGGTGTTGCCAGATATTTCGCACAATGCTTTGTGGAATTGGAATTGTAGGATATGTGCCAGAAAATAACGGGTATAAGGCGTGTTTGCGGGTACATGATATTTGGCCCCCGGATCAAATGCATCGCCAGGGCGTTGGACAGGAGCCATTACGCCTTGATATTTTTCTCGTAATTCCCACCAGGCGCTATTGTAATCCTCAGGCTTTACGTCACCTGAATATACCTTCCAGCGCCATTGGTCAACCATCAAACCAAAAGGTACAAAGGCAATTTTCTCTAGGGCTAGTTTAAGCAGCATACCGATATCGTTAGACTCATCTGGGATGCTATCGATCAAGCCAATTTGTTTTAGGTATTTTGGCGTGATAGACAGGGCGATGGTATCGCCAATCGCTTCATGAAAGCCGTCATTCGCAGAGCCTTGATACAGGAACGGTTGATTTTTATAAGCCCGTTGATAGTAATTGTGTCCAAGTTCATGATGTATGACCGCAAACTCTTCACCGGTTTTTTGGATGCACATTTTGATCCGCAAATCGTCTTTTGCATCTACATTCCAGGCAGAAGCGTGACACACAGTATCTCTATCAGCGGGTTGGCTAAATTGTGATCTTTGCCAAAACGTCTCGGGCAAGGGCTCAAATCCTAAAGAGCTAAAGAATGATTCAGCCTGCTTAACCATTTTTATTTCGTCGTAGTTGTGATCCTCCAAGGCCTGAGTGACATCCACCACCTCTAAGGTTTGTTTTGGTTTAACAATCTCATATATATTTCCCCAGCTTTGTGCCCACATATTACCCAATAAATGGGCAGGAATGGGTTTGTCTTGTGGCACCACATCGTTACCATATTGCTCACCCAGTTCCGCTCGAACATGGCAATGGAGTGCGTCATAAAAAGGTTTTACTTGTCCCCACAATCGGTCCAGTTCTAATGCAAAATCATCGGCAGGCATATCATAAGAACCACGCCAAAGCTCACTGATATCAGCAAAACCCAACTCCTTAGCACCCTGGTTAGCCAGTTGAACTTCTTCCTGATATAAGGTTTTCATGGGAGGTGATATTTCTCGCCAACCTTGCCACATTTCAAGTAATAGCTTTGGATCACGCTTCGTTGCCATAATCTCCGACATGTCGGTAAGGCGCATACATTCGCCGTCACTACGGCAATATTTGCCACTTCCGTACATTCCCTCTAAATCAGAGCTGATTTTGGCAAGGCGTTCGGACTTTACCGGATCCGCTGGGGACGGTAAGGTTAGGCCGTTTCGCATCAAGTCAAGTTTGCGTCGGGTATCAGGGGCTACTTCCACCGCATTAAAGTCAGCGGCTTGTTTAGCTAACTGTGACTGAAGACTAGAGAATTTCTCCGACATATATGCTGATACTGCAGCAGTATCTTGATTAATATAGGTTTGATAAGACCAGGCTGCCTGAGCCTCGGGTAATTGTAATTTGCTAAGCTCACTTTGAGCATTTGTTATAAACTCCTCAGCATCTTTTGAAGTCAATTGTTTTGATTGAGTAAGTTGAGTGTTTATAGAGTCATTGTTGCAAGCGTTCAAGGTCAATATGGAGAAAACCAGTAGGGCACTCGCTTTGAATTTTTGTCGCATTTTATCTCCTGAGAAGTCGCGTTTTTATTATAGGTAACACTAAGATTGTCACTATTCCTAGCTGAAATTCTGATAACTGAAACAAAATAATTTCAGGATGGGGCAGGTCGAAATAATAAAAAAGCAGCTTATATAAGCTGCTTTTTTTATCATTAAATGCTGTTTTATCGTGGTTGTTGAGAGCCTGGATTGTGCTCTTCAATTTGCCCAGCCCAAAATGCCTTAACGGAAAATCCGGTATTTTTTACTTTAGGTTTTTTAGTGGTTTTTTTCGGTGCAAGGGATTTAGGCTCAGCAACTTTCTTAGGCGCTGTTACTTTTTTAGATTCTGTCGCTTTCTTAGCCACTTTCGATGTGGCTGGACTAGCGGAAGAAAGCTCAGTGCTTAGTGCTTCTAGGTGTGCCAGTCTAACGTTTTTGCCACCATCGATGCTATACCAGCCACCCTTTGCTTCAATGACAGGTGCTTTACCGTTTAGGGCAGTATAAGCTTCGGTGAATGCAGCGATAACTTGGGCTTTATCTGATTTACTCATAGTAAGGTCTTTGCCTTTTATATTGGTAATTGAAAAGAAGATATAGTCGGCTTTTATACCTTTTTTTAATTATAATGTCTAATTTTAGGCTGTTTGCGGGTTTTTTGCCCACAAAATCGGATGATAATAAAGTATGAGTATAGAAAATAGTCAATTGCTAGGGTTTCTAAATGATTTATTGCAACCGGAGCGTGTTCGAGACTTTTGTCCGAATGGCTTACAAGTTGAGGGCAAGAAGCACATACAGAAAATAGTTACGGGAGTGACGGCCTCTCAAGCATTAATTGATGAAGCGATCAGGCTTCAGGTGGACGCAATTTTTGTTCATCATGGTTATTTTTGGAAAGGTGAGGATCCCTGTGTCAAAGGGATGAAGAAGCAACGTCTTGCATCCCTACTTGCCCACGATATCAATCTTTATGCTTATCACCTGCCTTTGGATATTCATCCCACCTTGGGTAATAATGCTCAGTTGGCTAAGTTGCTGGATATCCAGGTTGAAGGGGGGCTGGAAACGAGCAACCCCAGCAGCGTGGCAATGAGAGGACGTTTTTTGACGACTCAACAGCCCCAGCAATTGGCCCGGGTGATTGAAACGAAATTGGGTCGTAAACCCCTATATGAAGCTGCTTCCAGCACGTCTATCAACACTGTGGCCTGGTGCACAGGGGGCGGCCAGAGTTATATCGAACTTGCTGCCGAGCAGGGTATTGATGCCTTTATTACCGGAGAGGTCTCCGAGCAAACTATTCATACCGCCCGTGAAATGGGTATCCATTTTTTTGCTGCGGGACATCATGCTACCGAGCGTTATGGGGCAAAAGCCGTGGGTGAGCATATTGCCGACTCACTTGGCTTGGAGGTGCAATTTGTCGACATTGATAATCCGGCATAATCGTCGGTTGTAAGGCGGCTGAAAGGGCTAGGTCAATAACGCTTTAAGTTGCAGCCAGGTTCTGCCCAGCACTTCATACCACCAACGTTCCATTTTGCTGATGTTTTTAGAATAAGGCAGGATGTATTGCCATGGATTATCGATTCTGCCGCGCACAAGATGATCCGTAGGGGCGGCGATGGGTTGTAGCCCCTGAGCTTCAAATAAACTCATAGCCCTTAGCATGTGGCTGGCTGAGGTCACTAAAACAAATTTCTCCCCTTGTAAGTAGGGTGCTAAATTACTTGCTTCATCCTCCGTATCCCTTGATGATTCGATACAGAGTATCTTTTGCTCTTTTACGCCAAGGGCGAGTAATAGCCTTTTATTCATTTGTGCATTACTGATTGTATTATGCAGGGCCCCGCCCGAGGTAATAAGTAAGGTATTAGGGTGTTGTTGATGAATTCGCAATGCTTCGTTAATACGCGCGATGGAACAGGGATATAATTGGGAGGTAATGGGCAAATGGGGATCGTTAACATG
>JBLHIW010000188.1:0-6009 GCA_047618055.1 Paraglaciecola sp.
GATGTGCCACCACCAATTGTTAGCGCTTGTTGGTATCGAATTCATTAATCTCATCTTTCTTGTGGTTAAAATGCGTGTTTGGCAGGATTTATCTGCTATTCCCGATGGAATCGGTATAATACGCCACTACATCGTTTGTTTCTGTGTACATAGAAGAAAACAAATTCGCTTCTCTGTCAATACTCTATTTGGTAATAACCTATATAAAATGAATATCAGCCTATTAATACCCTTAGCATTAAAGTCGTTTCAAGCATGAAAATTGATTTGCACAGCCATACTTATTACTCAGATGGTCAGCTTTCCCCCAAAGAGTTAATTGATCGTGCCCATAATATGCAGGTAGATGTGTTGGCGATAACCGATCACGACACGGTGGCAGGCATTCCTGAGGCGTTGGATTACCAGGCTCAGCAGAAACGACAGATGCAAATTTTACCCGGAGTGGAAATCTCCACCTCGTGGCACAATTTTGATATTCATATTTTAGGTTTACATGTTGACCATACTAACGACCAATTTTTACAACGATTAAAACTGCAATCCCAGGAGCGTGATGAACGGGCCCAGCGAATGTCGGACAAACTAGCAAAAGTCGGGATTGAAAACGTCCTGGCTGAGGCTAAAATATTGGCGGGTGTGGGACAACTTACCCGGGCCCATTTTGCCCGGGTGTTGGTGAGTCGTGGTGAAGCGAAAGATTTTGATGCCGTATTTAGAAAATATCTTGGTAAGGGTAAAAAAGCCCACGTAAAACCCCAATGGATCAGCATAGCTGAAGCCGTTCAGTGGATCCAGGATGCCGGTGGTTTGGCGGTATTAGCTCATCCTGGTCATTATGATATGACCACAAAATGGTTACGTAGGTTGGTGGGCGAGTTTGCAAGCGGGGGCGGAGATGGTATGGAAGTGACCCATTCCCACTTGTCTCAAGAGAAAAGAGCGCTGTTAGCGGAACTGGCCCAGGAGCACACATTACGTGCATCGGCGGGATCTGACTTCCATTATCCCAACCGTTGGACCGAACTGGGCAAAAACCTTTCGCTTCCGCCCCAGCTTGTGCCAATATGGCAGGACTGGCAGTTGCAAACAAAAGCAGCAAGCTAGCGTTAGAAAGAATAATTAGTGCCTCTTACTGAGATAGTAACAATCAACACAGGGCAATTATGAGTCAATTTTTTTATATTCATCCGGATAATCCCCAGGCGCGCTTAATCAAGCAGGCATGCGAGTTGATCCATCAGGGGCAGGTCGTGGTTCTTCCCACTGATTCAGGCTATTCCATAGGTTGTCATATGGATGACAAACAAGCATTGGAGCAAGTTTGCCGGATTAGGAAAATTGATAAGGATCATAACTTCACCTTGATGTGCCGGGATATGTCGGAGCTTAGCGAATACGCCAAAGTAGACAACGCCGCATTCAGGATGATCAAAAACAACACACCCGGGCCTTATACCTTTATTTTGAAGGCCACCAAAGAGGTGCCCAAACGTCTGCAAAACCCCAAACGCAAGACCATCGGTATTCGTGTGCCAGACAACGCCATTACCCTTGCATTACTTGAACAGTTGGGTGAGCCTTTGATGTCCACTACCCTTATTTTACCCGGCGCACAGCTCGCCGAGACCAATCCTGATGACATTCGCGACTTGCTGGAAAAACAAGTTGGCCTGATCATTCATGGGGGCTTTCTGGCCGAGCAGCCCACCACGGTTATTGACTTGTCTGAAGGTGAGGTCACCATTATTCGCAAAGGCAGCGGCGATACGCGTCCGTTTATCTAGGATGTCTGACGTGGCGCAAGTTCCCTCAAATCCTGGCGAGTCTGCAAAAGAGCCTGTGCAGCAACCCTTGCCCCTAGCTTTTATCAATGGCCAAGCCATGATTGAAAAGCCGGAAGATTTATATATACCCCCCGATGCCCTTGAGCTTATTCTAGAAGCCTTTGAAGGCCCGTTAGATTTACTGTTGTATTTAATTCGCAAACAGAAGTTTGATATTGTCAATTTACCGGTTTATCAGGTAACCAGGCAATATATGGAATATGTGGATCTTATGCTCGATCTTAAGCTGGAATTGGCGGCAGAATATTTGTTGATGGCGGCGATCCTTGCAGAGCTCAAGTCGAGATTGTTGCTGCCTAAGCGCCCAGACGCAGAAGAAGACGAAGATGATCCCAGGGCTGAATTGATCCGGCGCTTAAAAGAGTACGAATTAATCAAACAAGCAGCTCAGGAGCTGGACGGTATTCCCCGTCAAGAGCGAGATTTATTTACTGCCAGGGCTGAGCCTAATAGCAGTATTGCCGCGGTTAAAATTCTGCCTACCGTGAATTTGCAGGAGCTGGTCTTGAGTTTTCAAGTGGCCATGCAGCGCTCACAGGCCTTTGAACATCACCATATCGCCCCGGAAGCCTTGTCGACCAGAGAACGCATGGCCATGATCCTGGAAAAAATAAGCCCGGATCATTTTACCGGCTTTGATGAGCTATATAGTGCCTCAGAGGGCAAGGCCGGCGTGGTGGTGACCTTTTTAGCCATCTTGGAACTGGTCAAAGAGAACCTGATTGAATTGGTGCAAGGCGAAGCATACGGAAATATTCATATCAAAGTGCAAAGCAACAGCATGGCAGTTTGAGGAGAATAGGAAATCTGATGGTCAAAATATCCCCTGTACAACTCAAGCAATTACTCGAAGCCGCGATTTTTGTTGCCGACCAGGCCATGAGTAAGGAGCAGTTGCAAGGAACAGTGTTAGATGGGCTTGAGGTAAGCGGTAAAATGCTCAATGAAGTCCTGGAGGATATTCGACTGGACTACCAGGCTCGGGGGATTCAACTGCTTGAAGTGGCTTCCGGCTTTCGTTTTCAATCCATGGACAGCTTAAGCCCCTGGTTGAGCAAGTTATGGCAGGAGCAGGCACCCCGTTATTCAAGGGCGCTGTTGGAGATCCTATCCTTAATTGCCTACCGCCAACCCATTACCCGTGGAGAGATTGAGGATGTACGGGGGGTGTCGGTAAGTAGCCATATTATGAAGACCCTCAGTGAGCGGGGATGGATTAAAGTGGTGGGCCACAAAGAAGTGCCGGGAAGGCCATCGTTGTATGCCACCACCAGGGAATTCCTTAATTATTTTTCACTAAAGAATTTGAGTGACTTACCTAGCACCGAGGTGTTTGCACAGACCCAAGGGCTAAACGAATTGAATATTATTACACCTCAGGTGAGCACAGACACGCCAACTGAGAAACCAGAATTAAGCAGTATTGATGATGCAGACATGCCGGGTGAACAATGTGCCGAGCAGTCAAATGAAATAAACGACCAAGAGCAATTACATTAATGAGTGAAAAATTACAGAAAGTCCTAGCCAATGCTGGCCAAGGCTCCCGCCGTGAGATGGAAAAATGGATCGCAGCAGGACGCATATCGGTAAATGGCAAAATTGCCACAGTGGGCGATAGAGTGGAGCCGGGGGATAAACTGCGGGTTGACGGGCATTTGCTCAACAGCCAGCGTGAAAAAGCGGCTTGTCGTGTGCTGATGTACAACAAGCCGGAAGGTGAATTGTGTAGCCGAAAAGATCCTGAAGGCCGTCCTACCGTGTTTGATCGCTTGCCTGCGATCAAAAATGGTCGCTGGATAGCGGTTGGGCGTCTGGATGTCAACACCAGTGGTTTGCTGTTATTTACCAATGATGGAGAATTGGCGAACCGCTTAATGCATCCCTCTCACGAAATCGAGCGAGAATACTCGGTGCGGGTGTTTGGCGAAGTCGATCAGGCGATGATCAGCCGCCTCTGTAAGGGGGTTGAGCTGGAAGATGGTAAGGCCAAGTTTACTGCGGTGCATAAAAAACCCGGCGATGACGAAAGCATGAATACCTGGTACAACGTGACCTTGTCTGAAGGACGTAATCGGGAGGTACGCCGTCTGTGGGAGTCACAGGAAGTACAGGTAAGTCGCCTGATCCGTGTTCGGTATGGCGCCCTAGATTTACAGAAAAACCTGCCCCAGGGGGGCTGGATAGAATTGCCTTTGATTGACCTCAATGTACTTCGCAATAGTGTTAAGTTGGCCAATGAAACTGAAAGCATGCTCAAAGAAGAGGATACGAAATTAGATCATCTCAAGATCAGCCGTATGCGTCGTTCGGTGAAGAAACACCGGGTGAATCAAAGCAGAAATAAACCCAATAAATAAAACAGGTAAATAATAACTTATGGCCGCTGGCACCCATCAATATCAACAAGATCCTCGTAATGAGAACATACTTATCAATATTAATGGTGAGCTATTTCCCCGCAATGAGGCAAAGATATCTGTTTTTGACAGCGGATTTATTTTAGGTGATGGGGTGTGGGAAGGTCTGCGTTTACATCACGGAACACTGGTATTTTTGCAGCAACACATGCGCAGGCTGTATGATGGTGCTAAAGCCCTGGATATGGATATTGGCTTAAGCGCCGAGGCACTGGCTGAGCGGATCATGCTGACCTGCGAAGCAAACAATATGCGCGATGGAGTGCATATTCGTTTGATGATAAGCCGTGGGATCAAGGCAACCCCTTATCAGGACCCACGGGTGACTATTTCGCCGCCCACTATCGTTATTATTGCCGAGTTTAAGTCACCCGTCATGCAAGCACCTGGCGATGGTGTGTCTTTGTTTACCACACACGTACGCCGGGGCTATCCGGATGTGCAAGATCCTAAACTCAATACCCATTCCAAACTCAACTGTATTCTGGCCTGTATTCAGGCGACGAAGGCCCATGCCGATGAGGCTCTTATGCTCGATCCCCACGGTTTTGTGGCTACCTGTAATTCCACCCATTTCTTTATTGCCCGGGACGGCGAAGTGTGGACTTCAACGGGCGACTTTTGCCTGGACGGTATAACCCGGCGCAATGTGATTAATTTGTGCAAAGCCAATGGTATCCCGATATTTGAACGCAACTTTAGCCTGGCTGATGTGTATGGTGCTGATGAGGCCTTCATTACTGGTACCTTTGCCGGGCTGTCAGGCGTTAAGCAGGTTGACGGTCGGGTGATTGGCAATGGCATGACAGGTATTAGCGAGCCTTCGATGCTGGCGCGCCTGCAACAACTTTATCTGCAGTTAATTGAATCACAAAGCCAGGCGGGTTAGGCCATGACTATTCGCATCGCCATGTGGTCAGGACCACGAAATATTTCCACTGCGATGATGCGTAGCTGGGAGAGTCGTCCCGACACAGAAGTCGTAGATGAACCCTTTTATGCCTACTACTTAAATCGTACGCGCAGCCCACATCCTTGCTTTGATGAGGTCGTGCTCAGTCAAAGTCGTGATTATGCCGAGGTAGCTAAGCAACTGAGTCAGGCTCCCAGCAAAACCAAAATCCAATATCAAAAACATATGACTCACCATATGCTTCAGGGGGAGGAACTATCCTGGACCAAAGATCTCAAGCACTGCTTCTTAATCCGTGACCCTAGGCAAGTAGTACACTCCTACACCAATAGCCGTGGTGTGTGCAGCGCCGACGATATAGGCATTGTGCGCCAGGTAGAATTGTATGAACAAATCTCTGACATTTCCGGGCAAAATATCCCAATCATTGATTCAAACGATGTACTGCGCAACCCCCGGGGTGTCTTGTCACAACTGTGCGAGCGACTTGGCGTCTCCTTTGATCAGGCCATGCTCGATTGGCCAAGAGGGAGCAGGGATAGCGATGGAATATGGGCGAAACACTGGTACCATAGTGTTGAGCAGTCCACCGGCTTTGCCCCCTATCAACAGAAAACGCTTCTATTAAACGAGGAACAAGAGGCGCTCTGTGCCGATCTTATGCCCCATTACCAAAAGCTGTTTTTCATGAGATTACGTGCTTAATTAACCATAGCCCACAGGCTGTTTTTTGCTAAATACCTGCGGCTACTGTTGAGCACAATGGTGCTCTACCTTGTCTAAACGTTGTTGATTTTCTATGGCTAAATTGACTTTCTGCCTAAGAATA
>JBLHIW010000189.1:0-5759 GCA_047618055.1 Paraglaciecola sp.
GGCATTAGCTCATCTTCTTAAGCAGACTAAGGGGGGCGATGCGTGCAATATATCGGAACAAAGCCCATGGCCAGCGAGGTACAAAGCTATTGGCGACTTCTTTTTCGATATCTTTGACGATGGCTTTGCAGCCCGTTGGTAAATCAACAATAAAGGGTACGGTTTTGACTTTTTCGTTGATCTCTGTGCGGATAAAACCGGGATGAATGGTGGTGACTTGGATCGGTGTATTGAGTACATCGATGCGAATACCCTCAGTCATGGAGCTTAAAGCTGCTTTGCTGGCAGCATAAACCGTGAGTGCCCGCCTTGCTCCACGAACCGCGCTAACAGACGATATCGTCACCAGGTGTCCTGAATTTTGCGCCCGGAAAATCTCCATGGCGGCCTCGCATTGGGCCAAAGCGGACACAAAGTTAGTCACCGCCGTTTGTTTATTGGCGTGAAAATAACCGGTGCCCACGGACGCGCCTTTGCCCATCCCGGCGTTGACAATAATCCTATCCAGGGTGCCCATATCTTCAGTGAAAGCCTTAAATACGCTAAAAACCTGTTCGTGATCGTTAACATCTAAAGGCCGCACAAATACCTGGATATGCGGATTAATCGAGTGGAGTTCTAGTTTCAGTTCTTCCAGGTTCTCGACCCGCCGGGCGCACAGGGCGAGATTGCGGCCCATTTTGGCAAATTCCACGGCCATGCCTCTGCCAAGGCCAGAGCTTGCGCCGGTGATCAAGATATTTTGTCGGGTCATAATGCTGCTCTCTATATAAAGTTTTAGCTGTACTTTCTTAGCTCTAAACGGGCAACCATGCCCTTGTGCACTTCGTCCGGGCCATCGGCTAAACGTAAGGCCCGGGCACCTGCGGCAAAACGTGCCAATGGGAAGTCGTCACACATGCCGCCTCCACCATGGAGTTGCACGGCCATATCCACCACGTTTTGCAGCATGGTCGGCACCGCTACTTTTATCGCAGATATTTCGGTCATGGCATTTTTTACCCCCACGTTGTCGATAAGCCACGCGGCGTGCAGGGTCATTAAGCGGGCTTGATCGATGGCAATCCGCGCATCGGCGATGCGTTCCTTGTTGCCACCGAGTTCGATTAAGGGTTTGCCAAAGGCCGTGCGACGTAAACTGCGTTTTATCGCCAGTTCGAGGGATTTTTCCGCGGCGCCGATTGAGCGCATGCAATGATGTATGCGGCCTGGACCTAAGCGGCCCTGAGCAATGGCAAAGCCTTTGCCCATACCGAGCAATAAATTATCCATGGGGACGCGCACATTCTCAAAGTGCATTTCTCCGTGACCTGATGGCGCATCGTAGTCACCATAGGCGCTGAGCATGCGCTTTATTTCAATTCCAGGGCTGTCTAATGGCACAATGACCATGCTGTGTTGACTATGTTTGTGGTTTTCAGGGTTCGACAAGCCCATAAAAATCACAAACCTAGCATTGGGGTGACCGAGACCGGTACTCCACCACTTTTTACCCTTTAGCACGAGTTCGTTGCCATCATGGGTAATCGTTGCCTGCATATTGGTGGCATCAGATGAGGCCACGTCCGGTTCGGTCATGCCAAAGACCGAACGGATCTCACCGGCAAGTAAAGGCTTTAGCCATTTTTCCTGCTGTTGTTCATTGCCGAAGTGATACAGCACTTCCATATTGCCGGTATCCGGTGCACTGCAGTTGAATATTTCAGAGGCAAACAGCACCCGGCCCATTTCCTCGGCAAGGGGCGCGTATTCCAGAGTAGTTAAACCTTTGGCTAATGTAGCGTCAGGCAAAAATAAATTCCACAAACCGGCTTCTTGGGCTTTTTTCTTTAGGGGCTCAATGAGGGGGTGACATTGCCACGTTGTCCAGTCAGCAGTGGGATTGAGTGCGTGGGTTTCCTGATAGATTTTGTCTTCCACCGGGAAAATATGCTCGTGCATAAAGGCCTTAACACGGGCAATATAATCTTGGGTTTTTTCACTATGGGCAAAGTTCATGGTTCACTCCAGGGCTGGGTATCTTTTGATCACAGGCAAAGCATAACCTTATTTTAAAATTGAATGAAATGAAAAATAATGACGGTATACTATGAATTATATTCATAGTATACGAGTGCTAAGAGGAAGCAATAAATATGGCAGATTTTCAGGCGATCCAGAAACTCGACTTAAATTTGCTCAAGGTATTTGAAAGCATTTACCAGGAGCAGAATATGTCCCGTACTGCTGAACTATTACACATTAGCCCTTCGGCGGTGAGCCATGCGCTTAGGCGCCTGCGAGATTGCCTGGAAGATCCCTTGTTTGAGCGCAGCCGTAATCGTATGTTGCCAACGCCAGCCTGCCAGCGCATGGCGCCGTTAATCATTGATACCCTGAGCAGATTGCGGCAGATTTTGCAGCATTGGGGAGAGTTTGAGCCGGCCACAAGTCAGCATCACTTTCGCATTGGTATGCACTATGCGCTGGAACCTTATATATTGCCCCTGTTGACAAAAGAAGTGCTGGAGCATGCCCCGAACACGACATTTTCCAGTGTTAAAGTTGACCGGGAGCATCTAACCCGGGAACTCGGGGCGGGGCATATCGATATGGCCTTTGATGTTGCATTGCCCATTAAGCCACCCGTGCTGCATAAGAAGCTGATCAACGATGAATTTTGTGTCTTACTGCGCAAGGACCATCCCCTTGGTGGTAACTTAACGCAGGCAACTTATTTCAGTGCCCTGCATATTGGTGTTTCGAACAGGCCAAGTGGTGCCGCAGTGGAAGATATATTGTTTCAGCAACAGGGGCTGGCGAGACAGATCAGTATACGCTGTCAAAATTATGCTGCGGCAAAGACCATGGTCGAATCGTCTGACTATCTCTTAACCTTACCCAGGCAATTGGCCGCACAAATGCCACTGGAACGCGTACAGCTTAGTGCTGTGCCCTTTGAGGGAAGTCGGATCGAAACCCATCTGTATTGGCACAAAAATACCGAACAAGACACTGCCCTGGCCTGGTTAAGAGGCCGGCTTGATGATTTGTTCGAGGGCATATCAAGCTCACTTTTTCCGCATTAAACAGACGGATCAAGCATTGCCACATCGCACCCGGTCATTTAGCCGGCAGTGTTTGGGTTCGCCTTCGCCAGGGCAGGGTTTTCTGAGGCACAGCATTAGCCATGAGTTGTTTTTTGCCAATACAGGAACCTATTAAGCTGCCCCCGTTTTCTACTTGTTCACGTTTTGCACTTATTATTGGGAGCGCATTGGGTATAAGAGGTAAATCCTGGCACCGGCACATAGGTGAGTGAGATATGAAAGGTGGTAAGGGTAAATTTTTAACGCAAACTCGTCCGTATTATGGCGGGCTCAACACTCAGACTGACTTATAGTCTCAAATTCAAGGCGACTTAGATTAAAATTCACAATAATAATATATACCATGCAACATTGTTTTTATTGATAGGTGCTTTTCTGACCGCTTGTGGCGTGTCCATCCATCATTATTTTCAGGTGTCTCCCTTTATACTTGATTTAGTCATCCCCCCCACATTAGCCATTTACCTGCTGGTAAATCTGGCTTATATCGCAAAATATCCAAATAAGATTAGTGTCGTGATCCAAGCCTTGATATTCGTTGCTATTATCGCCTTGTGCGTACCTGCCTGGTACTATCCATTGTTGGCTTTTCGCTCTGATCAACATACTTTGCTGGAGATCCTGCCCCCTATAACACCCATAATATTTCCCCTGGCACTGGGCATAGTGGCATTTTTAAACCCTCGTCATGCGCCTCCCGTTTTTTTGCTTACCTGGCTCGTGTTCAGTGCCCCTATTCTCACTTATTTAATCACCCATTCGTCGGAGCTAAGCAGTCCCCGTGGGATTGAAATTGCCGTGACGCTTGGGCCGATTATGCTGTCAGTCATTACACTACTGTTAGCCAGTCAGGGTTTAAAGCAGGAAGTGTTACAGCTATACGCTCAGAAGAGTGATTTGAAAACGATCGCAGAGCAAGATGTACTCACCGGCTTATTGAACCGTCGTGCCGGTCAGGAACTATTGAAAAAAGCCCTTCAACAGACAGACAGCAACTTTGGCCTCATATTGTTTGATGTAGACCGCTTTAAACGTGTTAACGATGAGCACGGACATGACGTGGGGGACAAAGCCCTACAAAATATCGTACAACGTTGTAAAAGCAGAGTGCGCTTACATGACTTTTTTATCCGTTGGGGCGGTGAGGAGTTTATGCTTATCTTACCCGATGCCAACCTGGATGAGACATTCGCCTTAGCTGAAGAGTTACGGGTGCTTATCGCCGCTAAGCCATTGTCAAACGGGCTGGTAAGTGCTGCATCTTTTGGGGGAACGATTAGACAGAGTTTCGACGACACCGCTAGTTTATTTAAACGCGTCGATGAGGCTTTATATGAAGCTAAAAATAGCGGGCGAAATAAGGTTGTGAGTAAAATCTAGTGACTATTATTCCTGGGATCTAGCATTTATCTTAAGTCCTGCCTAAGCGCTTAACCGGGATTTTGAAATCACTTGGGTATAAACTATTCGAAGGTTTGTTCTCGTCCTAACAAAGCAAGGGCCGCCTCTTTTGGGGGTTTAGCATGGTAAAGTACCTGGTATATTTGTTCGCAAATAGGCATTTCAATACCCATTCGCTTGGCTAATATATGGACCTCTTTGGTGTTGCGATACCCCTCAACTACCTGGCCGATGCTGTCCATGGCCTCTTCAATACCCATGCCCTGGCCAAGGGCTAAACCAAAACGACGATTACGACTTTGGTTGTCTGTGCAAGTGAGGACCAGATCCCCTAAACCAGCCATGCCCATAAAAGTTTCGGGCTGGGCCCCTAACGTAACGCCAAGGCGGGTGAGCTCCGCCAGTCCTCGGGTGATAAGGGCAGTACGGGCATTTGAGCCAAAGCCTAAACCGTCGGCCAAACCCGCACCAATGGCGATCACATTTTTGACTGCGCCGCCAAGCTGAACGCCAATAAAGTCGCTGTTTTTATACACCCTAAAGGTTTTGGCACAATGTAGTTTATTAGCAAAATCCTGGGCGAGTTGTTCGTCGGTGGATGAAAGAGAAATGGCGGTAGGCAGACCCGCCACCATTTCTTTGGCAAAGGTGGGTCCGCTTATCGCAGCAAAGGGGATCGCTGTGCCCAATATCTCGGCGGCGACATCGTGCAACAAACGGCCCGTCTCCGGCTCCAGACCTTTGGTGGCCCAGATAATGCGGTGATCAGGCCTGAGCATGGGTTTGATTTGTTTGAGTAAATCAGCAAAACCATGGCTGGGTGTAACGATCAGTAAATCCCGGCTGAGTGATACTGCCGTCTCTAGGTCTGCTTCTATGACCAGGGCATCCGGGAAGGTGGCATCGGGTAAATAACGCTGGTTGCAACGGCTTTCGCTCATGACTGCCATTTGCCTGGGGTCACGGCCCCACAGATAGGTAGGAATACCATTTCGGGCCAGACAAAAAGCAAGAGCGGTGCCATAGGACCCCGCCCCCAATACGCTTACATTGTTTTGCATCAGAAAATGCGCTGGCTAACTTACGCGTCTAACTTAGCGGGTGCGCCGTCTAGCGCTGTCTGCGCTTCTTGCGCCTGTTGGGCACGCTTTTGCATGTACTGGGCGAAAATGGCGTCAAAGTTAACGGGTGCCAGGTTAAGGGCAGGGAACGTACCGCGATTAACCAGGTTTGAAATGGTTTCGCGGGCATAAGGGAACAAGGTGTTTG
>JBLHIW010000190.1:0-5734 GCA_047618055.1 Paraglaciecola sp.
AATGCGCTGCATTTGCTTTTTTTAAGGATGACAGTACGGGAAGGGCATGCTGATTTAAGGAAAATCAGTATGCCTGAGTTAAGGTCATGTAGAAAATAAAAAAGCCAGATATATCGCAAAATATGTATATCCTTTCTTCCTGGAAACAGCCGCGTTGGTGGCTGCTCCCACTCACCCAGGTTCATGGCGCCTAGGGCATTTTCCGCCTGTGGCAACACCAATAGCTTTGAGTATAAGTGTTTAAATAAAGTATTAAAAAATATTATGTGCACGAGTCGTTGCCCAAACAAGGGACATGACAAATATTCAGTGGGCTCGAACTCCCAACGTTTGGGTTTTCTCGTTATATGACGGGTTTAGGTGTCTCAGGAAGGCTAAAGATCCAGCACCGATTTGCCACAGTGAATTTTAACTATGCGATGAGGGGCGCAAATAGTCGCAAAATATCGTATTCTATGGGTTCTAATCCAAGAATTATGTAGAGGAGAATACGAGTGGCGAAGCCCAATTACGCTTTCGAAAAGCGCCAGAAAGAAATAGCTAAGAAGAAAAAGAAGGAAGAGAAGCGTCTGCAAAAACTAGTGGTCGAGAATAGCCCCCCGCAGGACGTTGAACCCAAATCAGAAAACGGCGATACATAGAGGGCAATTGGCAATACCATCGGTAGGGACAGTGACGTTGATATGGGTTATTAACTCGCTTTTTTGGCAGCGATAGTGCTGCCTTTCCTTTTACGTCCGATGAAACGGGCAGATAGAGCAAAAAACTGACATATACCCAAAGCCCTTTACGTGGCCGCCAGAGGCCATGAACTCGAGACCCATAAGCTTTGAGGTACTAAGTGATTTTACGGCGTGAGCGCAGCCAACAGCGCTGCAGCTTCAAGGAAGACGGGTATAAGCTCCCCTATGATTGGCGGCTAAACAAGCATAATCAAAACTGAATTATACCCAAGTGACCTCGAGATGCCCAATTCAGCGGGAGTTCAAATCGTCAAATACAAGGCAAAGGTGTGAGGGCATAGCCGTTCTACGTCTCATATAAATAACCCAGTAGTTGGGGATTTGAAACCCACCCGAAGGGAGCTTAGGCCGAAAGTCATTGCCTAGGTATTGTGCCCTGACTTCCTGGCTACGCTTTGAACCGACATCTTGAGGTCACTTGGGTATATACCTTATCTAGACAATTATCTACCGGGTCCTGGTGGTATAACGCGTTACTTGGGGCCGATTAAATCAAAGACATAAGTGTATACACCTATCTCGGTTTTTCTCTGATAAGGAATGCCAGCCGTTTCAAATACCCGGTTCATGGCATCATTATTGGCCAGTACATCAGCTTTCAATTTGTTAATATTGTAAGATGTGGCAATCTCTATCAAGCGTAAAAACAGAAATCTCCCAAGGCCTTGTCCCTGCCAGTCGTCGCGTATTTGCAGGGCCAGTTCGGGCAAACCGTCGTGTTCGTCGATGATCCACTGGGCAATGCCGATAATTTCCTGATGGGTGGTTTGTTCTGGATATAGGGCAAGCAGTGCCATGTCTTTGTGATAATCGATGTCTGAGAAACGCTTCAGTACTTTTTGCGGTAGGGAGCGTATTTGGGTGAAGTAACGCATATACACGTTGTGATCCGACAGTTTGTGGAAAAAGTTCCTTAAACGGTCTTCATCCGCCGCTTTGATCGGCCGTATAAATACCTCGCGGTCTTGCGTAGTTAGGTGTAAACACTCCCACTGTTTAGGATAGGCAGATTTGTAGGAGTCTCCGGATTGTTCACCGTGGATATAAAAGCGCTCCTTGGCTTGATCTAATAAAACTTTACGACAATCTGGATGGGCAATATCAATCAGTGCCATGCACCGTTCCCGAATGCCTTTGCCAAACAGAAATGCCGTGCCGTATTCGGTGATCACGTAGTGCACGTCCAACCGGGTTATGGTCACGCCCGTACCTTCGGGTAGAGCGAACAAAATATTTGAATGTCCCTTGAGACTCATCGATGGCAGTACCACTATGGGTTTTCCCCCTTTGGAACTACCTGCGCCGCGGATCGAGTCATCTGCACTGCCGACCCCTGAATAGAAGCGACTGCCGACAGAGTCAACCGCTACCTGGCCGCTTAAATCAACCTTGAGTCCACCAATAATAGCGATTAAGTTGTCTTGTTGGGCAATTTGATCAATACGGTTTATTTGATACAGTGATTGAAATTCAATGGCTGGATTACGATGGATATAACGAAATAAGGCTTTGCTACCACTGGCGTGGCTGACCACGCTTTTACCACGAGAGACATTTTTCCGACTATTGTTAATCACGCCTGATTGAATCAGTTGTAGCAGTTCGTCGGTCAGCAAGTCAGTGTGCAGACCCAGGTCTTTTTTATCTTTTAAAAAGGGCACAAGTTGGTTGACCGCTATATTGAGATCAAATTTAAGCGTGGCACCATCGGGGATCTCAAGCATGACATAAGCGGCGATTTTTGCCAGTACCGGGTTAGGCAGGACGTTTCTATCCAGGTTGGGAAATAGTTCTTCGGTGGTGAGCAAGGGGGCGTTATGTTCGACCCACCAGTCAATTTTGTCGGCATGGACTAAGGAGTCACCTTCAGTCCAGGGCATGTGCTCGGACACTTCAGCAATGACGATCTTGGCAGCCCTGATTGACTCATGTGTAAAATCTACCCCCATACCCAAGCTGCACCAACCCAGTTTATTAGGAGGCGTCACTTTGATAATAGCCACGTCAACGGCGATCAGCCTTTCCACAAACAGGCGCTTAACTTTTGAGGCGGATACGGGCACGTAATCCGCAATGCCCTGACGTATTTTTTGGCCGGCCCGGTCAAAGGCAAAATTGGTGGTGGTGCGAAAACGATGGGGACTTTCTTCTAAGTGTGGCAACGCTCCGCCAACAATAAATTGCAGAATGTTGATATCGAAAAGACTCTTATCCTCAACGATTGCCCCTAAGGTAGCGTGAGCCGTTGCTGAGGTGCTACCGATGGTAATATTGCTGCCGTTAGGGATCGTTGCCGCGACATCGGCTAATGCTAAGCGTTTAGCTTGCCACTGGGGTTTTTTGTTATACCAACTTGTTTTACTCAGGGTTTTTCCAAAACCTAGCATGCGCCAAAAATTATGCATATAAAACATTACTCTTATATTATTTACATCCCAGTATTGTCTTTCACCATAGCAAAGCCCGGGCTTTACCGACAGTGCTTGATTAGACAAAATATGGGGTCAATAACATTGCCATTAATGTACTGGTGTAGCAGTAGAAAATTAGCGAGTTCCAGCTTGGTAAGGCTAATAAATCCTAATGTTTGGCTGAATGTTCCGTAAACTCATATCCACAAGGATAGGTGTAAAGCACGGTAAAGTCCCATGGTGTTAACCATGATCTATCCATGTCACCGTGATGAGCGGATATTATTTTGCGGCAAAAATGGGCCACTTTTTTAATGGATTAAGCCATGTGGTCCAAATTATGCCGCTATAAAGCCACCTCTCCCGGTTTGTTTGGCCCCATACAATGCTTTATCTGCGCGGGTGAAAAGGGAAATCGCGCAATCACCAGCTAGATAAAGGCTGCTGCCAATACTGCAAGATACACCGTATTTTTTCAGTAAGGCATTACTTTGCATTGCGTCTAATATGCGCTGGGCGATAAGCGTATTGGTTTGCCCGTCACTGTCTGCCAACAAACAGCAAAACTCATCACCGCCAAAGCGAAAGGCAAAATCCGTATCTCGTAAACACCGTTTTAAGGTGTTAGCACAAGAAATCAGGACATTATCCCCTTCGCCGTGACCGAACTGGTCGTTAACTTGTTTGAATCTATCCATATCTATCATTAACAAGCCAAACTTCCGTTCATAGCGATTAGCCTGGCTGATTAAGCGGTCCAAGGTTTCATCAAAGTTTGCCCGGTTGCCCAGTGACGTAAGGTAGTCCTTCATGGCGAACTGTTTGACTTTACGGTACTCAAGGGCATTTTTAAGGGGGTGACGAAAATAAAGATGCATTTGCTGTAACACCTGCCAGTCACGTGGGCCTAAAACGTGATTAAACCCGTAGCTGATAGCTGATGTAATTCCATCCTGACAGATGCTATTTAAGGTCTTGATATTACTGGTATTATTTGATTCTCCAAAGTTAATTGTCACATCATTAAACTGGATTTTTAATCCAGACAACTGTAACGTGGAGGTAAGTTGCTGGTAAAACAATTCGGCGAGTACCGGTAAGTCAATTGTCGTTAACAATTTCTGAATAAATCTATTTAGCTGATTATCATTCATTCCTTGAGTTGTGTGCCCAAGGCTGAAAAAATTGTCACTACCGGTGTCGTCGTATAGCTGAGCGAGTTTTTCCAACTTATTCTCCTGCCAATTAATTGGCAAATAACTGAACGAATATAATATTATTAATAGCTTAGCAATTCTTGTGCCTAGTTATGACTACGGGCAAACTAGCGGAGTAAATTTGGGCTTATGAATGGAATTTTTGGCAATATTTTAATTTTAATGTCGGTTGCGGTGGCAACGGTATGGTTATTCAGACGGATTAACCTGCCACCAATATTGGCCTATCTGTTCTGTGGTATTTTAGCCGGGCCGGACCTACTGGCATTATTTGCGCACCCTGAAGGTATGGAGGTGTTTGCCGAGCTGGGTATTGTTTTTTTACTTTTCTCTCTGGGCCTTGAATTTTCGTTGCCAAAAATGCTGGCGATGCGTCACTTGGTGTTTGGCGTAGGTCTGGCGCAGATGATCCTGACCACGGCCCTATTTATGGGCTTAGGCATATTATTTGGCCTAAGCACCAGTGCGGCTATGGTGGTAGGGGGCATGGTCGCTCTGTCTTCAACCGCTATCGTGATTAAACAAACCAGTGACTTAGGCATACTCAATACCCCCCGTGCGCAAATGGCGGTGAGTATCTTACTGCTACAAGATTTAGCGGTTGTACCCTTATTGATACTGGTACCCTTATTGGCTGATGGCACTGAGCAAAGTCTGGCCTGGGCGATTTCTATGGCCTTTGTTAAAGGCATTATTGTGGTGGCAATTTTGTTGTCTGTTGGAAAATGGCTACTGCCAAAGGTGTTCAGTGAAGTCGCGCGAACACGGACCGATGAACTGTTTGTATTAACCTCCATTATGGTTGCGTTGATGGCCGCGGGGCTGGCGTTTTCGTTTGGTTTATCCATGGCCCTGGGGGCATTTTTGGCAGGCATGATGTTGGGTGAGAGCCAATATAAGCATCAGTTAGAAGCCGATATCCGCCCCTTCAGAGATATTCTGATGGGTTTGTTTTTTATCACCATCGGTATGCGCCTGGATTTACACTATCTTTTTTCTCAATTACATTGGGCCTTACTCGGGCTGACGATAGTAATGCTGCTCAAGGTGCTGCTTATCCGCTTTTCAGCGTGGATATTTAAATTACCCAAACAGGATGCCTGGGCGGCGGCACTTAAATTATGTCAGATGGGGGAATTTAGTTTTGTACTGGCGGCCCTGGCAGTGGATCATGCTATTTTAACCACCGAACAAGGTTCCTTATTGCTCAGTATTGGGGTCATGAGCATGGCCATTACCCCCTGGCTGGTTAATAAGAGTCCCGATTTTGCCCGCTATATCAGTAATGAAGCCCCTCCTCAGGCTGATTCCGTCAGTGCCATAGGACAAAAACACCAGGGACAGCAGGATCATGTCTTAATCT
>JBLHIW010000191.1:0-5724 GCA_047618055.1 Paraglaciecola sp.
CTGCCGGTACAGGTGTCGCCAAGCAAGCTTTCAATTTTGCTCACACTATGGTTGTAATTGGCCACACCATCCGACAGCAACACCACATGATTATTGGTTTGACACTGTCGGTCTAAAATAGGCGATATATAGCTTGCGCCTGGGGCAATGGTTTCGCCTATGCAGGCAGAATCGCTTAAATTATCTTCGGTACAACCCATCGGCAGCACTGAATCAGCTCCAACATAAGATGCCCTGTGGCTCACTCGCGTATTCTTGCGCACATTTGAGCTTGTAGAGGAGGTTCCCCGTGCCAGTCCATAATCCACATCCAAGCCACCAAAATAGTTTGCCGCTTCGTACAGCGTATCAACTATCGGGGTAAAGCCACTGGCACTTAGGCCATCCACTTTATTAATTAAATGGTTTCGCACTGTCGATGAAGCGCCGGGCGTGGCATTGCCTGAATACTCAATGACTAAGCTTGGCGCGCCAGACGGTTTGCCCTTATAGGCATACGCACCCCGGTTACCGCTCATATTAGAGATCACCAGCATCATATCATTACCCAACTCCCAGTCAGCCCGGTTAACCAAGTGCTGCACAATAGTCGTCACCGGCGGGCTCTGATAGGTGTTATTTTTGTACCAGGGCGGAATATTTGTCCAGCTCACCGGAGCAGTTTTAGGCTTATCACGGAGCAAATGACGGGTGTGATTTTTGAAACTTTTTGCATCCTTTTCATCCGATCCGCTAATATCAAAAGATGCACCTGAACCGGTTCTATTCTGATAAGCAGTAAAAACTAAGTAAGCGTTGGTTACAGTGGCATCTTTGGGCAGGGCGATATTGCGAAAACGCATGCCAATATAGGCATTACTGAAAGGATTAAATGTCAATTCAGCGCCGGTTGAGGCATAGCCGGTAATTTTTTCTTCTGCATTGTTTTTTTGAGAATTGACCTGGTAACTTAGGTTGCCCCTTATACACCCCGTTGCGGTCGTCTCGTCATACAGGACAACCAACTGGGGAGATGCGCTGGTTCCGTCTTCAAAGGCTTTGGCTTGTCGCGCACTTGTCACACCGGCACTCACACCTTCAATCAATAAATTCATGGCCTGGCCACCACACCATGAGTCCTGGTTAACCACCTCCTGCAGGACAGTGCTTAGATCCGCAGAAGTCACAGTTTCGCCTCCAACTGGCCAGTCATTATCGGTGCTCCAGACAACCGTTGCCGCCGTCGAGCTTCGCTGGGAAATATTATTGCTTAGCGCAGAAAAAGTGGGAGCGTCTGGGCCAAGTTCAGCGCTAAAGGTCAATGTCGTAGGGGCAACATTGGACTGAACAGAGGTAAAGCGCAAATAGGCATTGGTAATGGTCGCACCCTGGGGAATGTCCAAATCCCGATAACGAAGACCTGCATATACAACATCCATACCCTGGGACAACTTAATCTTGTTGCTGCTTAGGTTAACCACACTCGCGATTTCATAGGCGTCATCACTGGATTGAGCAACCGACACGATAATTTCTGGTACCACCGGATCATCGATAGGTCTGACCGGAAATAACACCGGGCCACCATAGTCAGAGAAACGCATTAACCCGGCATTAATATTGGTGACTGATTCTAGGGTCTGTTTTAAAGCATTTTGCACGCGCAACATGCGCGACTCCTCGCCACCATCTTTTCCAGACATACTGCCTGAGGTATCCATAATAAAGATCACATTAGGATCGTAAGTAACCTCTGAGCCGGCAATGCCCAAATAGATCTCCAGATCATCCCCGATTGCCGTGGCGGATATCATGCTGGATAAGACAAGTGCAGCGACACTGATACGTAATTTTTGAATAGACATTATTACTCCCTCACTATTCGCCAACCGGACCAAACACTGCGACGTTTAGAGTGTTAGCTACCGCGTAACTGCTACCCTGAATTTGCCCACACCCCTTGACCATAAATACATGGCACCGAATGTTGCTGCCGCCAATGACATTACTCGAACCAATACATGATTGCTCTCGCACAAAAGCTGTGCGTGACCAACTGCTTATTTCTGGCTCAGCGGTGTAATTTCCGGCTGCCGTATGTTGTGTACCTTTGCTTAATCCCGCAGTAGTTACCGTTCGATTAGTCCAATTAAGGTCGTCGAAGCAACTTAACTGCTCAGCGTCCAAGTCAATCTGATTACCGCCCCGGGCAGCGGACAGGGGATCATTAAGTGCAGAGCCAAGTACCTCTTTATCCTCTGCCTCAAATAAGACACCGGCAATGGCGGCCTCTGCCACGTCAAAGGTTATCGAACGCCTTTCCATTGACCCGGCCATTTTACTTTGCATTAAACTACTGGATACCGCTGTCACGCCCAACACTGTCAGACTCATCAATATCAGCAGAGCAAGCACCATCACCATGCCTCGCTGATCTTGCATACTTAGCTTTTTTGTCGTGAGTCGTTTCATATTTTTCTACTTCTCATAAAATTCTTTACATTTCGCAGGGAAATTGTTGTTTCAAATTGTTTAAAAAAACGTTTTTCCCCGGGCTGAATCGCACTCTCATTAAGCAACTTGAAATAGGGTACGGGCTCGATGACAAGTTCTGAGTCCCCTTTCACCAATATGGCAATCCGCACTGCCAGTACCTGGCTGCCAGTCGTCAATTCAGCGGCCAGAAAATTAGCCGTGAGATAGCGAACTGGCCTGGCGGAATCGTCTCCCGCCAACACATTGTTGGTGATACCGTATTGAACTTGAAAACTGTATACATCATCCAATAGGGTGTACGCCGTGTCCCCGTCATTATCAACTGCGGTTTTTTGACCTTGCAGGACTCGCCCATCAAAGCCCCGGCATTTAAGTTTCATATCCTCAACAAAATATTGGTTGACCACATAAAATTCTTCGCCCGGGGCATAACCCAGTTTGAACCCTCTGCAGTCGCTATCCCCTTGAAAACCAGTCACAAGGGTATCATTGGCGCCGCTTGCACCTTGCAGCGCACCAATTTCTGCGCCGTTTACAAAATCACCAGGCAATGGAATGGGATGATTTTTGACAAATGCCGCTTCAGCTACCACGTCGACTGTGCTATTTAATTGTGGAGAAAGAGCGTCGTAGCGTCCCGTCATTAGGATTTCTGAGCGCATTCTTGACACAATAAAGCGACCGCTCTCCTGGGCCGATGTCATTGCTGCATTAAGGCTTTGCACCGCACTATTGCTGATCATGAGCTGTACAATTGCACCGGAAATAAGCAGGCCTAAGGTAAGGCTTATCATGACTTCAACTAAGGTGAAGCCCCTTTGTGTGGAGGGGGTCGTCATAGGGTTATATCCGATATTACGCAGTCATGGGGCTCTGCCCGGCCGACATTGCATCGTGTGTTTAAGGTTCTATCTATGTTTTGCCAATTCTCTACTGGCCAGGCCAAAATAATACTGTGGCGAGAGCCTACGCTGCAGCTATCAATATCACTGGGATTATTGTCATCGCAGCTTAGCGCTAAGTCGATAGACACGCCGCTCGCGGCGGCCGAGCAGGACACTTCATAAGCGTCAAAAGCAGCAAATTGGGCGGCACTACATATATTGCTACGACAATCTGGAATAGCGACGGGCAGGGCTAGGCAAAAGCACTTATAGGGTGAGGCGTTGATCCCACAGCTAAGATTTGAAAAGTTATATAACTCAGGGTCAAAATAGGCATTATGGACAATATAGCCATCGCCGGTAGTAGAATTTACTGCGTTGGCCCGCAAACGTTCGCTAAGCTGCTGAGCAACCATAACCGATTGTGAGCGGCTCAAAGCTTCAGCGTTAGTAAAAGAAGCAACAAACTGCAGATAAGCCACACCGAGTAAACCGATTGACAAAATAGATAAAGTAATCAGTACCTCAATCATGCCTACCCCAGCATGTGTGCCCGGATAGTTACTGAATTGATTTTTATTGTATTCGCGACACGTCACACAAACTCCAACAGCTATTTAAATTGTGCTTACTTATTTATGCCTCATATAAGATAACGTAAATTTACTGCTAGTAAGTTATCAACTGGCGGATATAGGTATAAAAATAGTTGGCAATTTGCCTTACCCTATCAAAATCTGGCGTAATCTCATTATCATAGATAGTAGTGTTAGCGCCCACCGTATTAAATAATTTGCTTTATCCTTAACTCTTTGGGGACGGCAAACTCAATACTCTCTTCTCGGCCAGGTCGTTCAGTGGCTTTTGTTGCGCCCCAGGCCATCAGACACTCGACGACCCCTTGCACCAAGATTTCAGGAGCAGAAGCCCCTGCGGTTACGCCAATATGTTTGGCATCGATCAGCCATTCTTTTTGGATACACTGGGCATCGGCTATCAAATGGGCCTGTGCGCCAATCTTTCCAGCCAGTTCTTTTAAACGATTGGAGTTAGAACTATTTTGCGCCCCAACCACCAATAACACATCGCAATCGGCTGCCAGTTCTCGAACGGAGTCCTGACGGTTTTGGGTGGCGTAACAAATATCATCCTTGCGTGGGCCGTCGATTGCCGGAAATTTTGACCGCAGGGCATCAATCACGTCAGCGGTATCATCTACCGACAAGGTTGTTTGACTACAATAATATAGGTGTAGTGGGTCTTTAACTTCAAGGGCAGCCACATCTTTCACCGACTCCACCAGGTAAATTCCAGCGCGAGGATTATCGTACTGGCCCATGGTACCTTCCACTTCAGGGTGTCCTTGATGGCCAATCAAAATACATTCCGTGTTTTTTTTACTTGCGCGTATGACTTCCATATGGACTTTGGTCACCAGGGGACAGGTTGCATCAAACACCTTTAAACCCCTTGCACCCGCTTCACTACGCACAGCCTGAGAGACGCCATGGGCGGAGAAGATAACGATACTGTCATCCGGCACTTCCCGTAACTCATCAACAAACACCGCGCCACGCTGTTTTAAACCGTCTACCACAAATTTGTTGTGTACGACTTCATGACGCACATAAATAGGCGGCGAAAACATTTCCAGAGCGCGCTCGACAATGGTAATTGCCCGGTCAACGCCGGCACAAAAGCCGCGAGGGTTAGCTAGATGAATTTGCATATTTTTACCTTTTGTCACAACTGGCAAAACCCACCAGCTCAACATCTATTTTTATGGTTAAATTACTGAGATGATTTCCACATCAAAGGTGATCACCTGTCCGGCCAGAGGATGATTAAAATCTACCGTCACCGAATCTCCCGTTACCTCACGAATAATCCCCGGGAGCTCAGAGCCATCAGGCTGATTAAATGCGATGATCATGCCTTCTTCGGCGGGTGTCTGCGCACTAAATTTGCTGCGTTCAAGATGATGAATGTTATCTGGATTAGGCATGCCAAAAGCATCATTCGCTTCAAGGGTAAACGATTTTTTATCCTTGGTTTTCAGGCCGAGTAAACAAGCCTCAAAATTTGGCGTTAAACTACCGTCTCCGATCACCAATTTGGCAGGCTTGTTATTCACCCGGGTACTGTCTGCGGCCGAGCCGTCTGCCAGTTTTAAGTCGAAGTGTAATACCACTTCGCTGTTTGCCTGTATAACAGCATTTTCTGTATCTTTAAGGGCTTCAGTCATGTTTTTGCTCTTTATTTATAAACATATCAACAATCAATAATATGGCACCCAAACAAATGGCGCTATCGGCCACATTAAACGCCGGCCACACCCAATCCTGATAATACACCACCAGGAAAT
>JBLHIW010000192.1:0-5559 GCA_047618055.1 Paraglaciecola sp.
AGCAGGCTGCTGCTCAGTAATTTTGTAATAACGTTCATGAGTAAATGACCTTGATGATGCACTCCGCCCGAGTGCAATACATAACAACCATTGAGCGTGACTCATTGGTACCTATTAAGGCCGGTATCCGGGCTTGTAAGGGATGCATAACACATCAGGCTGATCACCTTCCCACTGAAATGGTTTCAGCAGTGGTCAATCAATCGGCTTGAACTTACTTACCGTTGCGGGGGCAGCGTCAGCTTCGACTGACTTCCCGTTTACTCTTGGGCTCTACACATAGGCTAATATTTAGAACCAAAGACACCTTAAACGAGCAGAATTATAAGGAATATGTATAAGGAAAGATAGGAATAAGTCCCGTTTGAACCAGACGATGCCCTGTGAAAAAGCCGTTTGAATAAAAAAGTTCCTGACTCGATTTGGCTTAAGAGCCTGGAGAGTGCTGCATTTTAGCTGGGCTCTGGGCTGTATCTTAGAACTATTCTCTGGTCTTTCCCTTGTCCCATATCTTACCTTCCTCCCCTTTAATGAGTCGAAAGATGTTGTCCTTGTGACGAACAATAATCAACAGGGCAAGCATGGCCACCGGTAGGGTATAGGCGGGTTTAATAAACCAGGTAAGCAATGGCGAGAGACTGACAGAAATGATCGCTGCCAATGAAGAATAACCACTCAACACACCCACTACCAGCCAGCAGCCAATGAGTGCCAGAGACAGCTCAAGGCCAATGGGTAACATAGCACCAAAGGCTGTTGCCACCCCTTTTCCGCCTCTAAAACCAAAAAAGAGCGGACAGATATGACCTAAGCAAGCTGCGATCCCGACCATGCCCAATATAATCGGCTCAAATCCCAAAAAATAGCAAGTCCATACGGGAAGGGTACCTTTTAATATGTCAACGATGAGCACCAGTGTGGCGGGGAGTTTTCCCCCAATACGCAATACATTGGTGGCTCCGGGGTTACCCGAGCCTGCTAAACGGGGATCGCCTAAGTGAAATAAACGACAGACGACTATCGCACTTGAAATCGAGCCAAGTAAGTAGGCGGTGGCGAGCATTAAAATTGTCAGGGCTGTCATGTACTTGTGTTCGTTAAACGGGGTACAATTTGCAGAGTATCCTAATTTAAGTAAAAAAACAGCGCGGATCTCTAATGGACAAAATTCATATTGAAGGCTTGCAGGTTTATTCGTTGATTGGCGTGTATGACTGGGAGCGTGAGGCGAAACAAGCTTTGCTAGTTGATTTAGTATTATTTACCGATCTTCAGCCCGCGGCCTTATCGGATAAGGTAGCAGACACCTTAAACTATGCAGAGGTCGCACAGTGTGTGCAAAAGGTCGCAGCCGAAAGTGAGTTTGAGCTACTGGAGGCCCTGGCTAATGCGATGCTATGCCAGGTGTTTGCGTTATTCCCGGTAGATAAAATAAGCTTAAAGTTAAGTAAACCCGAAATCCTGCCTGATGCGCAAAATGTGGCAGTGGAATTGACCAGGAATAGAGCCCTTTGAAGCAACAAAAACCATCTGTGCATACCATTTTTATTAGCGTCGGCAGTAATATAGACCGTGATAAGCATGTGCGTTCTGGCTTGCAGGCCATGCATCAACGTTTTGGTGAGTTGACCCTCTCGGGGGTTTATGAAAGTGAAGCCGTCGGGTTTGCCGGCAGTCATTTCTATAATCTAGTGGTAAAGACAGACACTACCTTGTCGGTAAGACAGGTGTGTAGCGTCTTAAAAAAAATTGAAGAAGATAATCTGCGAGTCAGGGGAGATAAAAAGTTTGCGCCTCGTACCCTGGACTTAGATCTTCTGTTGTATGATGAGCTGGTGACTAAAGAGGGTGTCGAATTACCCAGAGATGAAATCCTTTTTAATGCCTTCGTACTCAAACCATTAAGCGAAATTGCGCCCCACAGACTCCATCCTCTTGAGCGCAGAACTTACCAGGCCCTGTGGGACGATTATGATCAGTCCCAACAAAAGCTATGGGCCATTGAATTTACCTGGAGTGCCAACAGCCAATGACAATTTTTGAAATTATAATTCTGGCGATAATACAGGGGGTCACTGAATTTTTGCCTATATCAAGCTCTGCCCACCTGATTTTGCCCTCAGAGATTTTGGGTTGGAACAATCAAGGCCTGGCTTTTGATGTGGCAGTGCATGTGGGCAGTTTACTGGCGGTGATGATTTATTTTCGCGAGGATATAGGGCGATTGCTACTCGCCTGGCTGAATAAGGGCTTTAGCCAAACCCAAAGCGATGACAGTAAACTCGCCTGGTGGGTGATCATCGCCACCATCCCTGCGGTCGTTGCCGGTTTTGCCGGTAAAGCCTTTATTGAAGAGTATGCCCGTTCGGCTCTGGTTATTGCCTGCACGACTATCGGTTTTGGCCTGTTACTGTGGTACGCGGATAAAAAGGCGCTACTGAGTAAAACTATGACTCAGCTTAGCTGGAAAAATGCGGTAGTGATTGGTTTTGCTCAGGCGCTGGCGTTGATCCCCGGCACTTCACGCTCTGGCATCACCATGACTGTTGGTTTGATGGTGGGCCTGGACCGAGAAAGCGCCGCCCGCTTTTCGTTTTTGTTGTCTGTCCCGGTAATTTTAGGTGCAGGTTTACTGGCCACCCTGGATTTATTGTCGGCACCGGATGCCGTGGACTGGAATGCCCTTCTCTATGGGGCAGTCTTATCGTTTGTCAGTGCCTATGCCTGTATCTATCTGTTTTTGTCGTGGATTTCTCGCATTGGTATGCTGCCCTTTGTGATCTACCGTTTGCTATTGGGCATGGTTTTACTTTATTTTGTCTTTGCATAACGGTTTAGGAGAACGAACATGAGCGCGACTATTTTCGACAAAATTATCAGCAAAGCCATCCCGGCCGAGATCCTCTACGAAGACGAATTGGCATTGGCTTTTAGTGATATTAATCCCCAGGCGCCGATCCACTTCCTGGTGATCCCAAAAAAACCCATCGCGACCCTTAACGACATCCAGGCTGAAGATAAGGCCTTAGTGGGGCACTTATATTGGGTGGCAGCGCAGATTGCCGCTGACAAAGGCTTTGCTGAACAAGGTTACCGTGCGGTGATGAACTGTAATGAGTATGGGGGACAAACGGTCTATCACATCCATCTCCATGTCTTAGCGGGTAAACCCATGGGATGGCCGCCTTATACCCCAGTCACGCCATAAGGCATTTTTAGCGGCAATTTAAAGGGATTTAGGCAAGGCAATTAATCGCTCCGGCATAAATGGCATTCACTCTATCCAAGGCGATGGTGGCTATTTGCCAATCTAGCAGGCCTAAATCCCTTTAAAGCCCGCCGAAATCCAACAACTAAACACCCCACTTCTGGGTTCCCCCCTTTCGAAAGTTAGGCGACCCTTCTTCAGGGCCGGCCCTGAACTGTAGCACCCCAGTCGTTCTGAATAGGGTGTAACTGAATGTCTGAAGATAGCTTGATTAGGCTGTAGATGTAAAAAACCCACTAATAAGTGGGTTTTTTATCAAAGGTAAGGGCTGAAACTATTTGTCCCTAGAGACCTAACACGTCTTTTCCTTGTTTAAAGCTTATATCAACGGGAATATTAGCCGACGTTAGTTTGGCAAGATCGACGGCTAAGTCAGCTTTAATAATACCTTTTTCAGCCACAAGCTTGGCCACTCCGGCATAATCACCATCCCCTTGTAAGGTCAGAATAAGTGTAGATAAGGCCTCAATCGCTTCGCCCATTTTTTGCATATTTACCTGGTACATACCCTGCTCATCTCGGCTAAAGGCTTCGTATTGATTGAAAAAGTTAAAGCGGATCATATTGGCTTTACCATGGGCGCTGGATGCACCAAAACGCACAGAGCGGAATATACCGGCCATAAACGTGACATAGTAATCTTCCAGTACGCCTTGCTCAATCACGCCTTTGGCGAGCAGTTGACGCACCATATACAGGCCTAATATATCTGCCTTGCCTTCTTCCAGTGCCGAAGCGTGCTCTTTGAGAGCTTGACGGACTGTACCGCTGCCATCGAGGGTGTTTTTAATGCCTAAACCGTGGGCAACCTCGTGGAACATGGTATTGGCAAAAAAGGCATTAAAGGTAATATGCTTACGTTGCTCAGGCGCAATGAGTTGTTCGGCGATGGGCACCAGGATATTATCAAATTTTGCCCGCATGGCGTTTTTGAGTTGCAGGCGGCGGGTACCTTTTTGCAGTTGTACTTCTTCATCGTTTGGCAAGTTAATAGCAATGGTTTTACTTCCGGCATTCGAATGACCGGCGTAGTAAATAACGTCATAGGCATTTAGATCGGCATTGGCACCTGGCATGACCGCCTTGTATGATTGAGCAACCGGCAAACCCCGTTGTAATTCGGGCAAGTAGCTGGCGTATTTACTCAGCTTTTCGCTCCAGACCAAATCTTTTAGTAAGACATAGGCTTCAAATGCCGCACGGTAGCCAAACAACTGATCTTCGTAGGTTTCAATCGGCCCATAAACCAGCTCGATTGGATTGGTTTTCATATCCATCCAAGCAATGTCAGAGGCTTGATAGTCGTTATTCAACAAAGCTTCAGCCCGTAATGTAAGATAATTGGCGAAGCTACTATCACTGGCAAGCTCAGCAGCATTGTTAAGCAGTGCGGCGGCCCTTTGTAACTCTACAAGAAAGTACTCTGAGTAGGGTATTGCATACAGTTGGCCTGCGTCATCTCGTCGCACCATGGAGTACAGACCGGCTTTGTCCGCAAAATCGCTTTGTTCGAACTCCGCCTTACTCATGTCTTGGGGATAAAACTCGGCACCCAGGGGCTTCTCGCTGGTATTACTTAGGAAGGGAGCATCGCCATCCAGGCGATCCCATGGGCCATAGTTGATTTCAGCAAATTGGCGCACATCCAAAGGGGCTATCGCAGATAAAAAGGAATTTTTATCATCCCCATAGGCTTGCCTCCAAAAAAGATCGTCCATGATTTTTGAGGCATCAATTAATATCTTTACCATGCTTCTTTGTTTGTCGTTTAAGCTGGACAAATCACTGGTAAGTTCAACAGGATAGTAGATATCCAGTCTGTTTTTTTTGTCGCCGAGCAATTGATAACTCTGAGCCTGCATTGGCTTAGAGGGTGTTTTATTCGGGGTGTCGTTGTTGTCTGAAACGGGTTTTGAACAGCCACTTAGCAGCGCACTTGATACAATAATACAGCTAATTAGGTAGGGTATAGTCTTGTTGTTTTTCATTAAGTTTCCTTTTTTGTTGTTTTTAGCCGACTAGAATGAACTGAGATCTTATTCCAAGGCGTTCTAGATTAGGCTGTTGCTTAATAATCAATCCGCAGGATATTAACAGATATTTGGATTAGAATGTAAGGGCGCTAAGCGACAAGATCAGAGACTTAATTGTCGAGTTTTGAGTGCTCAACTGGGGCAAAGATAAACTATTAACGGACTGGATACCAACGATGCATTTTTCGGGTCAAATAATGTGCTTGCATTCACCCTAAAAAATTAGCTATTATTTTTATATTTAACAAGAATAGCTAA
>JBLHIW010000193.1:0-5486 GCA_047618055.1 Paraglaciecola sp.
TCTTAATCTTCGGTTTTGGGCGTGTCGGCCAGTCGGTCAGCCGCTTATTAAAAACCGAAGCCATCCCTTATGTTGTGGTGGATGCCGATCCGGTAAGAGTGCATGAAGCGCAAGCTGCCGGCGAGCCTGTATATTTTGGTGATGTTAAGCAAAAAGACATACTGCGGGCAGTGGGTATTGAGCGAGCAAAACTGGTGTTACTGACCTTTGACCAACATGATAAAGCGGTTAACGTGATTGAGCTGATCGCGAGCTTGTATCCTAATTTACCCATTGTTGTGCGCACGCGCAGAGACGATCGGATGAAAGAATTGTATCTGGCGGGTGCATCACAAGTGGTACCTGAAATTCTCGAAGGAAGCCTGATGCTGGTGTCTCAGGTATTACACTTATCCGGCGTGCCCATGTCACGAATATTAAAACGGGTGCGTAAAGAGCGCAAAGGTCATTATGGTAATATGCATGGTTTTTTCCCCGGTGAAACGACCGAGATGGATTACCTTAAACAGGATAAATTAGAATTTATGCATGCGGTGATCTTAACCGACGATGCCTTTGCTGTTGGCAAAAATCTCAAAGCGCTGGATCTTGAACGTAAGCGGGTCAATGTTAAGGGTTTGCGCCGGGACAACAGTGAGATATCTCATCCTGACGGGGAGACCGAGCTAGTGGCGGGCGATGTACTGGTGATAACCGGTAAGCCACGGCGAGTCGAGCGTGCCGAGCGATTTTTGTTAGAAGGGCATTAATTTACCAGCTACCCTTGCTAGATATGTGTGTGACTAGGCCGGTCCCAGTTAATTAAACAGCATTTAAAGAGTCCTACGATGTCTAATTCAGAGTTTATATGCGCGTCCAATATGGGCGTGATTGCGGCAATCAGTGCCAATATTGGTGAGCAGGTGCGGCCTGAGCAGCCCCTGTTGATTATTGAAGCGATGAAAATGCAAACCACCGTAGTGGCGCAGCAATCTGGTGTGGTTAAGGCTATCCTGGTAGCGGTAGGCACCGAGGTCTTAGTGGGGCAGGCGATGATTGAAGTTGACGTGATCCCCCCTGGTCGTAAAGACCAGAGCAGCCAAGCTAAATCTGATGCTAAAGAGCCGGTAAGTCAAACCGAGACCCTGCGTGGGCAATTTGTAAACCGCCAGGCACAAAGTCTTGACGGGGCCCGTCAGGCCCAATTAAACAAGCGTCATGCTAAGGGCTACCGCAGTGCCCGGGAAAATTTAGCTGATTTATGTGATCCCCATTCATTTATCGAATATGGTCAATTTGCCGTCGCGGCCCAGCGTTTACGTATTGATTATGAGGAATTGAAAAACAAGACCGCAGCAGATGGGATTATCACCGGTACCGCCACGGTTAATGCTGATTTATTCGGAAAAAACACCACCCGTACTGCTATTATTATTAATGATTACAGTGTGTTAGCAGGTACTCAGGGTTACTACCATCATCATAAGTTAGACCGTATGCTGGCCACGGCTGAGCAGCACAGACTGCCGGTCATCATGTATACGGAGGGCGGCGGTGGGCGACCTGGTGATACGGATATCACCACGGTGAATTCCGGATTACAGTGCCAGTCTTTTTTCTCCTGGGCCAAGTTGGCCGGTACGGTGCCGCGCATTGCCGTTGCCAATGGCTACTGTTTTGCCGGTAATGGGGCCTTATTTGGCGCGGCCGATATTACTATCGCCACAAAACGCTCCTGGATAGGCATGGCAGGTCCGGCCATGATTGAGGGTGGCGGCTTGGGGGTGTATGCGCCCACCGATATTGGCCCGATTGAGGTACAGGCGGCCAACGGGGTGGTGGATATTGTGGCGGATGATGAGGCCCATGCCACTCAATTGGCCAAACACTGCTTGGCCTTCTTTCAGGGGCCATTCCTAGCAGGCAAGGTGTTGGAAGGGCAAGAAAGCCAGTGGCGATACGCTGATCAAACTCAACTCAGGCAAGCCCTGCCCAATGATCGGCGTTTTGTCTACGATATCAGGGCGATTATCCACATTCTTGCTGACAGGGATTCTTTTATTGAACTTAAAAGCCGTTTTGGCGGTGCTATCATCACCGGCTTTATCCGGCTCGAAGGACGCCCTGTCGGCTTACTCGGCAGTGATTGTAAGGTACTGGGTGGGGCCATCGATGTGGACGCAGGGGAGAAGGCCAGTGACTTTATCCGGCTGTGCAATAATTTTGCTATTCCCTTGGTGTCACTGTGCGATACCCCCGGTTTTATGGTGGGGCCAGAGCATGAAAAACGCGGTGCGGTACGCCGTCTGGCTTCGCTTTTTGTGGCGGGGGCAAAACTTAAGGTACCCCTTGTCGCGGTGGTGCTGCGCAAGTGTTATGGCCTGGGTGCCCAGGCGCTGTTGGGCGGCAGTACCAGCAATCCTGATTACACGGTTGCCTGGCCAACGGGAGAATTTGGCCCTATGGGCCTGGAGGGAGCGGTCAAACTGGGTTTTAAGAAGGAGTTGGAAGCCATAGAGGATCCCCAGGAGCGGCAGGTCCTTTATAATAGTTTGTTGCTCGAGCAGTATCAGCGAGGCCAGGCCACAGAAGTCGCCAGTGTATTGGAAATCGACGCAGTGATTGACCCAAAAGACACTCGCCAGACAATTCTCCATGCCCTTGGTGACTTTCCGCATCTAAGGTAAATAATCGCGGTCAATTCATGTTCAGCAGTCAAGCATGAATACCCAGCCATTGCTTGGTGATATTGAGATTATCGATTTTCGTCTACCCCCATGGCAGTATTAGCGCCTTTGGGCGCTGCGCGGTGTTAAGGCATATTGGCCCCGATAGCCAGCTCGGGAGTAAAGTAGACTTTTTGTATCGAAATTGGCTGGAGCAAAGCGGCAAAAGTCTGCGTGATTTCCTGTTTTTTTAGAGCGCCTCACATTTTATCCCGATGTGTCCGAACATAATATGATCAGCGATATTTACCTCCCGACCGAATAAGTGTGCTTATCTGGACTCTTTTTATCGTTATCTGTGTCTATCCTAGGTATTATACGCGCCATTCAAAGCATTAAGCCTGTTGGCCGGTGCTTTTCAACGCTAATAGGTACTGATAATGATTAATAATGATGTGATGCGACGGGTTCGGTATATTTTTGATTTTAGCGACAGCCAAATGATTGAGGTATTCACTCAGGCAGAATATCCCGCCACACAGGCACAATTGCATGGCTGGTTGCGTAAGGACGATGATCCTGAATTTGTTGAATGCCCGGATATTGTGTTTGCCCTGTTCTTAAATGGTTTGATTAACCTCAAGCGTGGCAAGCGGGAAGGGGTCGAAGCCCCCGTAGAACGACGCCTGACCAATAATATTATCTTTACCAAGTTAAAAATCGCCCTTAATCTTCAGGCCGAAGAGGTGTTAAACCTGATGGCCCTAAGTGGTTTTAAGATCTCTAAACACGAGCTGAGCGCCTTGTTTCGTAAACCCGAAAATCGCCAATACCGCCTGTGCAAGGATCAAATTTTACGCAATTTCTTAAAGGGTTTACAGATGAAAATGCGCGGTGATGAAGCGGATGAGGCAAGCTAAGTAGCTGTACCCAGGTCACTTAAAGATACCGTGTGGGGTGTCTCTTTTCGCAGGGGCTGCAAAAGAGTCACCCGACAAATTTTATTCAGAAAACTTCCTCGACACAGACCAGCAAAAGTATTTATGACTTTGCGCCGGTGCAATTATCTATGCTTCAACACAAATGCCTGGTATGTGATGATTTGAATTCCGCTGAACTATGCATTTGGATGTGACTTGGGTATGTACCCTTCTTTACCCAGTCTTTCATGCAAAGCCTTAATGTGTGCAGGGCCTATTTCACAGCATCCGCCAATAATTGATGCGCCATTTTTTGCCCAGACCATGGCGTGATCGGCGTACTGTTGCGGATCCAAGTCTTGCCGTGATTCAAGCTGTTCAACGGTGCCTCCGGGGTGTAAGGACGCGACTGATATAAAACCATTGGCATATGCCCCTACCTTCATTTTTGCTTGCCTTAAATGGGGCCAGGACGCGCTGATTGCCTCAGGTTGACTGCAGTTAAGTAATGTTGCATCTGCACCTAGAGACTCCAGTGCCTCAAGGGCATCCCTTAAGGATTCGCCACTGCGTAATTGTCCCGGCTCGGTATCACTAACTGTCAATGCAACCCACACGGGTTTTCCACTTTCAAGGCCAGCGGTACAGGCAGCCGTTGCCTCGGAAATCGAGGCCATCGTTTCGCACAAAAAAACATTACTGGCAGGTGATTGCAACTCAACAAGACGACGATAGCTATCAAGTGACTCATTGAACGATAAGGTTACCTCTGGTCGGTAGCTTGCCACTAAAGGGGGTAAACAGCCCGCTATTGCAACATCGTTACATTGTGCAAGTTCAATGGCGTCTAAGGCTGCACTCATAGCCGATTGATGAAGGGCTTTAAGGTGAACAAGCTCATTTTCCCGTGCCAGGCGTTGTGGGGTAGCGGTATAGGTATTGAGGGTAATGACTCGGGCACCACTTTGTATAAAGTCCCGATGTAAATCTCGTACCAGCAAGGGTTCATTCAACATAATATCCGCAGACCATAGGGGGGTAATGGCTCGGCAGCTTCTGCGTAGCAGTTCTTGACCCATACCACCATCAAGTAGGGTAATAACATTCATTCGTTTGCTTTGTCTTTATTTGGCAATATGGCGCAGAATAAACGCTAAGGCACAGGGATGCAAACAGACATTGACAGTGTTGACATTAGCTCAGCACAACGGACTATTACAAAGCAATACTCATTCCCTCTGCTGCAGCAAAGAGCCTGGTATCCGTCTCGGAAATTTCAATAATAGCCTGACAGTGCTGTTCAATTTCGATGATTTGCGCGTCCGTCCGCGTGACATCATGGCTGTATAAGGCAATACATTTGGCCTCGCTGGCCATCGCCAGCTTAACCGCTTCCTCGGCGATGGAATGTCCCCATCCCGATTTGGCGGGCATATCCGAAAGCATATACTGAGCATCGTGGATAATGATATCGGCCTGCTTAGCGAAACTCACCCAGTCTACAAAGTCAGTCTCTTCCTGATAGGGGGGATACAACTCGTTATCGGTAATATAGGCTATTTTTGCACCATCAGCTTCAATCACAAATGAACTACCGCCGCCAGGATGATTCATGGGGAGTCGGGTGATGGTGGCACTATTAATCTTCCAGCTATGGGTCTCTTTAGGGAGGGTGTTGATGTGCATATTAGATGGTAGTGAGCGGTAATCCACCGGGAAGTAACTGCCACTCATTTGATGCAGGATGTTGTTATCTTCACTTAAGGTAGTCTGCCCGGGGGTGATAAAAATATTGCGTTGGGCTTGGTAGATGGGGGCAAAAAACGGAAAGCCCTGAATATGATCCCAATGGTTGTGGGTGAGCAATATATGGATATCAGTCGTATCTGTGATTAACTTTGCGCCAAGACTGCGGATCCCG
>JBLHIW010000194.1:0-5400 GCA_047618055.1 Paraglaciecola sp.
GTTTGTCTCAGGCGACCGAAATTGCCAGGCAAAACGGATTTACCGAACCGGATCCCCGTGATGATTTGAGCGGTATGGATGTGGCGCGTAAACTCCTGATCATGGCACGAGAGGCTAACCTGAAGCTTGAGTTAAGTGATATAAACATTGAATCTGTATTGCCAGGCTCCTTCGATGCCAGTGGCAGTATTGACGCATTTATGGCTAAGTTACCCGAGTTGGACGAGGCGTTTGCAAAGAGAGTGCACGAGGCCAAGCAGCAGGGTAAAGTGCTGCGTTATGTGGGCTCGATTAGCCATGGACAATGCGTGGTGTCGATACAGGCGGTAGGGGCGGAGCATCCTTTATCTAGCATCAAAGACGGTGAAAATGCGCTGGCGATCCATAGCCATTATTATCAGCCTATTCCGTTTGTGATCAGAGGATATGGTGCCGGCGCCGCGGTGACTGCCGCGGGGGTATTCGCGGATGTATTACGCACGATGCCCTGGAAACAAGACTTGTAATGATGCCCGTAATTTTATTGAAAAATGACATAAACACCACCGAACATAACAAAAGAAGAAACTATTGATGACATTATGTGCCTATGCGCCAGCTTCAATTGGTAATGTAAGTTTAGGATTTGATTTGCTGGGCGCCGCTTTGGCCCCGATTGATGGCAGTCTGTTAGGGGATCAGGTCGAAGTGAGCCAGGCAGAGGCCTTTAGCTTAGACGTTAAAGGGGCCTTTGCCGATAAACTGCCGCCTGATCCGGATAGCAATATTGTTAGCCGTTGTTATGGGCACTTTACCCGGGTGCTGGCCCAGCGATTAGGCAGCCAAGTTGAGCTGCCTGCAGTCAGTATGACTCTGCACAAACACTTGCCGATTGGCAGTGGTTTGGGCTCAAGTGCCAGTTCGGTTGTTGCCGCATTACATGCCTTAAATCAATTTTATTCAGATCATCTGGGTAGGGCAGCGTTTTCTGATAACGAACTGTTGCTGATGATGGGAGAGCTGGAAGGGCAAATCAGTGGTAGTGTGCATTACGACAATGTGGCGCCTTGTTTTCTGGGGGGCCTAACATTGATGGCTGAGCATCAAGAGCATGTTGCATTACAATTACCGGTATTTGAGAATTGGTATTGGGTGGTGTGTTACTCTGGCATCACTGTGTCGACAGCCGCCGCCCGTGAAGTTTTACCCAAGCATGTATCCATGCAAGACACGATAAAATTTGGCCGTCAGCTAGGGGTCTTTATTGATGCTTTATATCGCAAAGATGAAACATTGGCAGCCGCGATGATGACCGACGTATTGGCCGAACCGTATCGCAAGTCTTTGCTGCCCCGTTTTGATGAATCGCGCAATTATGCCGAGCAAAATGGCGCATTAGCCTTTGGTATTTCAGGCTCTGGCCCGACGGTATTTGCCGTATGTAATGACCTGGCGCAGGCACAGAATATCAAGCAGTGGTTGAATGAGCATTATAAACAAAATGACAGTGGCTTTAGCCATATATGCCAGCTCGACCAACGTGGTGCGACAATCAACTCGAATAACAAGATTTAAAGGTAATAAATAAGTGGAACTCGTAAATTTAAAAGATTCATCCGATACAGTAAGCTTCGCCCAAGCCGTAAAAAAAGGCTTGGGTAAACATCAGGGCTTATACTTCCCGACAACATTACCTACCTTTGATGATATTGACGCCATTTTAGCCATGCCCTTTGTTGAGCGCTCGGTGGAAATTCTTAGCCAGTTAATTGGTGATGAAATCCCCCGGGATAAGCTGGCGGGTATTGTGGAACGTGCCTTTACCTTTGACGCACCACTGGCGCAAGTCACCGATAATATTTACAGTCTGGAATTGTTCCACGGACCGACTCTTGCCTTTAAGGATTTTGGCGCGCGTTTTATGGCTCAGGTGCTAAGCGAAATAGCCAAGGGAGAAAAAATCACCATCCTAACTGCAACATCTGGTGATACCGGCGCGGCGGTCGCCCATGCGTTTCATGGTATGGATAACATCAACGTGGTGATCCTGTATCCCAAAGGCAAGATTAGTCAGTTACAAGAAAAACTATTCACCACCCTTGGTGACAATATTCATACGGTAGCTATTGAAGGTGATTTTGATGCCTGCCAGCAGTTAGTTAAATCTGCCTTTGATGATGTCGAGGTGCGTGAAGGCTTGCACCTTAACTCGGCCAACTCGATTAACATTAGTCGTTTAGTTGCTCAGGTATGTTATTACTTTGAGGCCGTATCCCAACTTAGTCTGAAGCAGCGGGAAGCGTTAGTCATTGCCGTGCCCAGCGGTAATTTTGGTAACCTAACCGCCGGCTTGATCGCCAGGGTGATGGGCTTACCGGTGCAGCAATTTATTGCGGCGACCAACATAAATGATACGGTTCCCCGTTATTTGAAAACCGGCGAGTGGGCACCCAAAGATACGATAGCCACCTTGTCTAACGCCATGGACGTGAGCCAGCCAAATAACTGGCCCCGGATAGAAGCTATCATCGAACAAGGCTATGTAGATAAGTCTGTTGTCTCTGGCGATACAATCGACGAAGAGTATACCCAGGTTGCCATGCGCCAACTCGCCCAGTTAGGATATGTGAGTGAGCCTCATGCTGCCATTGCCTACAAATCCCTGGTTCGTCAGCTGGAAGAGGGGCAAACGGGAGTATTTTTAGGTACTGCCCATCCCGCCAAATTCCGTGAAACCGTTGAGAATGTGCTGGGTCAGCCGATCAGCTTGCCACAGCCTTTGGCTGATTGCGCCGGTAAAGAAGGGCTGTCAGCAGAATTGCCCAATGATTACCAAGAGCTTAAACAGCATATGTTTAATGTACTCGCCGAGTCGTGATTAACCCAGCATGACCACCTGGACGGATATTTTGGCTGCGCAAAAGCAGCTGCCTTATTTTAAGGCAATTGTGCAGCACGTAGATGATAGACGTGGTGCCGGTATTGAGGTCTTTCCGCCCCAACAGGATGTATTTAAAGCCTTTGACCACACCCCCTTTGATCAGGTCAAGGTGGTGATCCTGGGCCAAGATCCCTATCACGGCCCCAATCAAGCCCACGGACTGTCTTTTTCGGTGCAAGCTGGGGTCAAAAAACCGCCGTCTTTAGTCAATATCTACAAGGAATTAGCCCGGGATATTCCCGGATTTGTCATTCCTGGGCAGGGTTGTTTGCAATCCTGGGCAGAGCAGGGGGTATTACTGCTCAATACTGTGCTCACCGTAGAGCAGGGACAGGCCCATTCCCACGCTAAAATTGGTTGGGAGCAGTTTAGCGATGCGGTCATTCAACAACTCAGTGAGCATCGCCAGGGTTTAATTTTTTTGCTTTGGGGCAATCACGCCCAGCGCAAAGGCCAGGCTATTGACGCCAGCAAGCACCACGTACTGCAAGCCCCTCATCCCTCGCCCTTATCTGCCCACCGTGGATTTTTAGGTTGCAGGCATTTCTCTGTGGCCAATCAGCTATTACGTGAACAAGGACTGGCTGAGATCAACTGGCAGGTTTAGGGTTGGTAGGTAAATCCCGTGAAGGGGTCAGTAAAAGTCTGAACGAAAATGGTATTAGAATTCAGCCTCGACTTCAAAATGCATGGTCTCCTGGGTAAGGGGATGCTGCAGCGAAAGCCTTTGTGCATGCAGATGCAAACGATGGGCGCCTTTGCCGTAGAGATCGTCACCCACAATGGGCATATCTAAGCCAAGTGTATGGGCGCAGTGCACCCGTAATTGGTGGGTTCTACCGGTATAAGGATAGAGGTAAACTTTGCTTTGTTGCCGTTCCTGATCACGGCTTATCACCTGCCAGCTTGTCTGAGCTGTTTTACCATGCTCCTCACAGACTAACTGCCTCGGCCTGTCGTATAAATCACCCCGCAGAGGCAAGCTTATCGTGCCCTTGTCTTGTTCCGGCAAACCGTCAATGATGGCCACATAGCATTTTTTCACTACGCGCTGAATAAACTGCTTTTGCAGGGATTTATGGGCTTTTTGGTTTAAGGCAATCACCATTAAGCCAGAGGTAGCCATATCCAGGCGGTGTACGATTATGGGGCCAGTGGCACTGGGGAATTGGTTTTTTATTCGCGCGTAAACGCAGTCATGCTTATTTTTGCCGGGCACCGACAACAATTCAGCGGGTTTATTTACCACCAACATCACATCGTCCTGATAAACAATGTCCAGAGACAGAATATCCGCGGGATCATTCAACATCGGGTTATCGTCTACCGCCATGCCATCGAGCATATGCGCCAGGATCGGCTGGCATTTTCCCAGGCAAGCAGGGTAGAACTGTTGATGCTTTCTCACTTCAGATTTAGGTGAGGCACCCCACCAAAACTCCCCCAGGGCGACAGGTTTTAGCTGATGTTTAAACGCATATTGCAACAGCTTGGGGGCGCAACATTCTCCCGCCCCCGCAGGCGGCGTTCGCAAGGCGGTGTGACTGAAAATATCCTGCAGATCCCGCTCTTGCTGCTTGATATTGAGAAAACGGTATTGGCTAAATAAGCGTTGTTGCAGGGCGGCAGACTCTGCTTTACGCCGCGCCTTTAGCCCGAGTAATTGCTCACTCAACACAGCTAGTTTTTGCCGGGGTGGTGCGACTTTGTTATCCCAATGAACGCTAAGTTCCCTGAGTGTGAGTTTGTCATGGATGCTTTGCTGGTTTAAGGCTGCGTTTAATTGTGCCAGAGGGGTAGACGTGAGTGAGAGGGTGGCCATCTCACGCTGGGCTTTACGTTTTTGACGTTGTTCAATCATCAAGGCACGTTGGGTGGCAATATGCTGTTTTTGTTCTGTGAGCAGCAGGTTGACGGTTTGCTGCCAGTGGGCTAACTCTGCACTGGTCTCAAGTAGGGTAATCTGTTTATTCAAATGATTAATGCTGCTTTGTTCACGTAGATAAAAACTGTCTTCGGCCAACATATCAAACACCGGTGGCACAAAGTATTCAAGGTGATTTTGCTCGGCAAGTTTGCCGGAAAATGCGGCCAGGTAACCTATTTTTCCATCAGGTTCTTTCACTACTAGTACGCCAAACATTTTACCGATGATCTTGTTTGGGTCCTCACCCAAGCCAAAGTTGTGCTGCCACTGATTTTGGCTGCCCAGGTAGTGCTGTAATTCTTGGGCCGCTAACAAGCATAAAGCATGAGGCTGATAATAAAACGGAAACGTAAACCGCTCGGGTAAAGCATAAGCCTCAATCCCCTGTTTAAAGGGCACAAAACACGGTGCTGATTGTGGCATGGTTACGTCGTCCTAAAAGTCGGTTTGCACAAAGGGTTGTTAATGCTTGGGCTACAGTATTGGGTGCGGTGAGTTATATCAAAAAGAAGGTCTCGCCTTCACATGCCAGTCATTCCATAAAGCCAAGGGG
>JBLHIW010000195.1:0-5380 GCA_047618055.1 Paraglaciecola sp.
ATAATCAATAAGTTCTCGACTGCCCGCCACAAAAGCACCGGCGGTGCCGATGGCTTTACCAAAGGTAGCCATCAACACCGGCAACTGCTGTTGGGATAAGGCCAAGGCCTCGGCGCTGCCCATACCGGTAGTCCCAAGCACCCCAAATCCGTGGGCATCATCAAGCATTAACCAGGCCTGATGTGCATCAACGATGGGCAGCATATTGTGCACTGGCGCCGCATCACCATCCATGCTGAATACCCCTTCTGTAACCACTAAGGTATCGCCGCTGGTTTTGCACAATTGTTGCTGCAGATGATTAAGATCGTTGTGGCGATAACGCAGAAAATGCGCCGATGAGGCCTGCGCCCCATCGATCAGCGAAGCATGTATCAGTTTATCTGCCACAATACTGCCTGTCGGTCCGTTCGACTCATTAAATAAAGCCTGGCAAATAGCCTGATTAGCGGCAAAACCAGAGTTAAATAACAAGACTTGTTCACGACCCAGAGCCTCGGCCAGATAGGTTTCCAGGGCATGATGTGCCTGAGTGTAGCCTGTTACGAGTGGTGAGGCGCCGCTGCCTCCGCCAAATTCAGAGATCCCGTCAACCCAAGCCTGCATGACCTCCATTGACTGACGCATGCCCAGATAGTCATTACTGGCAAAATTAATGTAGTGCTGACCATCCACCTTTATCAGGGTGCCCGTGGACACTTCGATAGGCTGTCGCTGACGAAACAGGGATTGTTCAAGGCGCTGGGTAAGCGCCTCGGGGATAAAATTAAAGGCCATATTAGCGCGTGCCTTTAAATAGGGACGGTCTCTGGGGAGCGCTTGGGGGTTTTTGCCGTCGCGTCATAAAACAGCTCGGGCTGTTGCTTATCCTCAATTTCTTCCAGCAGGGCCGCCGCATGGGCTTCATCAGAATAATCGCGGGTTTGCTGGGAATTAATTCCCAGCTTTTTAAACAACATCACATCTACGTCAGTTTCCGGATTAGAGGTTGTGAGTAATTTGCAGCCGTAAAATATGGAATTGGCACCGGCCATAAAACACATGGCCTGGGTCTGCTCATTCATGGCTTCACGGCCAGCAGATAAACGCACATAAGACTTAGGCATCATGATCCGCGCCACGGCGATGGTACGAATAAAGGCAAAAGCGTCTAAATCTTCGACATTTTCCATTGGCGTGCCTTTGACTTTAACCAACATATTGATCGGCACACTTTCCGGGTGCTGCTCCAGGTTTGCCAGTTGCACCAATAGACCCGAGCGGTCAGAGGCGCTTTCGCCCATACCTACGATCCCACCAGAGCACACATGCATGCCCGACTCACGGACATTGGCCAGGGTGTCCAGTCTGTCCTGATAGGTACGGGTAGTGATCACCGTGCCATAGAATTCAGGAGAGGTGTCCAGGTTATGGTTGTAATAATCCAGCCCGGCTTGTTGTAAGGCCGTCGCCTGCTCACGACTTAACATGCCCAGGGTCATACAGGTTTCTAACCCAAGCTTTTTGACCTCTTTGACCATATTTATCACGTATGGCATATCCCGTTCCCGGGGATTACGCCAGGCCGCGCCCATACAAAAACGGGTTGAGCCGGCTTGCCTGGCTTCTTTAGCCCGCTGGATCACCTTGTCAATTTCCAACAGACGCTCTTTTTCCAGGCCTGTATCATAACGGGCACTTTGCGGACAATATTTGCAATCTTCCGGACAGGCGCCGGTTTTAATCGATAGCAGGGTGCTAACTTGTACCTGATTAGGGTCAAAATGCTGACGATGTACGCACTGGGATTTAAACAACAGGTCGTTAAAAGGCAACTGGAATAAGGCGTTCACTTCGCCTACGGTCCAATCATGACGAAGTTCCATGCTGTTATTCGTGCTTGTTTGTGCAGTTACCGACATTTTTGATCCTTTACATCATTTTTATACGCGCTTAGTCTATGGGGGATAAATACATTGTCAACTAAATTTGATTTCAAAACTTAACAAGTGAGTAAATATTGACCAAGCAGTCTCAAGCTAATTTAATTTTCGATCAACAACATGTTTGGCATCCCTATACCTCGGCGATTGATCCCCTGCCCTGTTATGAAGTGACCGGCGCCAACGGCGTACATATTCACCTGAGTACAGGGCAGAAGTTGATTGATGGTGTTTCGTCCTGGTGGACAGCGATCCATGGCTACAACCATCCCGTACTCAATCAAGCAGCCAAGGAACAAATCGATCAATTTTCACACGTAATGTTTGGTGGGCTGACCCATCAACCGGCGATAGACTTGAGTCGTAAACTCGTTGAAATGAGTCCGGCGGGCCTGGACAGGGTTTTTTTGGCAGACTCGGGCTCGGTCTCGGTAGAAGTGGCGATGAAAATGGCCCTGCAATATTGGGCATGTCAGGGCAATACCCGCAAGCACAAATTTATCACCCCTCGCAATGGCTATCACGGTGATACCTTTGCGGCGATGTCGGTATGCGATCCCATTAATGGCATGCACAGCTTATTCAGTCAGGCCCTGCCGCAACAGATTTTTGCTCCCGCGCCGCAGACCCGCTTTAACAGGCAGTGGAACGAAGACGACATTCAAGCCATGGCGGAATTGATCGAAGAACATCACAAAGATCTGGCTGCATTGATAATTGAGCCTATCGTGCAAAATGCCGGCGGCATGCGTATTTATCACCCGGAATATCTTAAGCGTTGTCGCCAATTATGCGACGACTATGGTTTGTTGCTCATATGCGATGAAATCGCCACCGGTTTTGGTCGTACAGGCAAACTTTTTGCCTGTGAACATGCTGATATTAGCCCGGATATTATGTGTGTCGGCAAAGCGTTGACAGGGGGATATATGTCCCTGGCGGCCACATTGTGCACCGAAGATGTAGCTCAGGGCGTGTGTCAGGGGGATCCCGGCGTATTTATGCACGGCCCAACGTTTATGGGTAATCCTCTGGCCTGCGCAGTAGCTAACGCCAGTTTAGATCTGATTGCAGAAAATCTTTGGCCAAGCCAGGTCGCGCATATCGAACAGCAATTACAGGCTGAACTTGCCCGCTGCCTTACCCTTCCCGCCGTAGCCGATGTAAGGGTGCTTGGGGCAATTGGCGTAGTAGAATGCATTACCCCGGTGGATGTTGCGACCTTACAGCGCAAGTTTGTTGCCCAGGGTGTGTGGATCCGGCCATTTGGTAAGTTGGTGTACATAATGCCACCGTATATCATCACGCCCCAGCAACTAAGTAAGCTAACTGAGGCCATTTACAAGGTACTGAAATAACACAATCAGTTGGTAAATTAATGCAGTACGACAGGAGGATGTTCAACCAGCTGTCGTATCTGGGCTTCCAGCAGCTGATTGGCAGGATCTTTAGGACAGCGACGGATAAAATACTGATAATCGGCAATCGCTACTTGCGTGCAGTCTAGTTGATGCAAGAGAAAACCCCGGTCACGTCGCTCGTAGGGATCGTCAGGGCTAAGGCCAACCAATAATTCAACGGCTAACAGTGCCTTAGTAAATTCTTTTTCATTGATATAAGAGGCCTTCAAGTTATGTAATAAACGCATCACACTCTCGTCACAACCCGCTGGTTGAAGAGCTTCCTGGGGCATCTTCTCGTCGTCAATTTCGCTCAAAATACTAAAATAGAATTGCTCTAAATCCCGGGGAGAAAGAAAGCTTCCATTGAGGGGATCGATATACAAACTGCGATTGGGACTGACTTGATAGCGCAATAAAAAATGTCCGGGAAAATTGACACCCTGCACATCAAAGCCAAGTCCCTGAGCCAGGGATTGGAAAATGATGGCCAGACTGACCGGAATACCCGTTCGATAATCTATCACCTGATTTAACAGGTTATATTGGCAGCTAAAATAATGTTTTTCATCGCCACTAAAGGCCAAATCTACATAGAAAAAGGTAATAAAACGCCCGAAGGCGGCTTCATCTGGCTCAACGATATTCGCCGTAACTTTAGCCTGTGATACCCACCCGGACAATAAAGACTGATAATGAGCCACATCGAATTTCTCGCCGGTGGAAAAGCGATAAGCAAGCCATAAACCCGCGCTTAATAAATCATTGTCTGCAATCGCCTGTTTAAGCTTATACACTTATTCACCTCAATTAAAAACATCGTTAATCCTTATTCTATTTTTATCGGTATATTGTGCATAAGCTTTACCGCTTAATCGCCAATTCTTGTCCTAATAGTTAGCTTAAGCGTCTATATTATTGAAAGGTATAATTAATATAACAAGGTCGTCGAACCAAGGCCGCGCACAAACGCCTTTTCTTTCGAAGAAAATTTATACACAATTGGCCCATAGGCCCAAATATTGACTATGCAAAAAGTAGCGCCTGCTTGGTGACGGCAATAACCGCAATAAATGCCAGCCAACTCAGTGCCCCCACAAACCCCACTGCCCGCATAAAACCTGTTTGTCCAATCTTCAGCGCAATGGTGCCCATCAATATGTACATGACTAAGCCCAGCACCTTTTCCGTTAACCAGGCATCAACGATGGGATATTGGCCAATCAAAACACATAAGATCAGGGCGCTAAGCAGCAACACCGTGTCGACCACATGGGGTACTACCTTCACCCACTTCTTTTGTATCATCTGAGACTGACTAACAGTCCAGATAAAACGCAAGATAAATAACAGCACGCTGATGACAATGATACTTAGGTGGATGTGTTTAATCGCGGTGTACATTTTTACTTCCTTTATTATTTTTTGCTTGGTAGCTTATTCGGGATCCGGATAAGTAATGAAATCTTGTTCAATTTTATCGATATTTGTGTGTAACATATCCAGCAGGTTAAACATTTATATGGCTTTGGTACTATTTTATGATCCAACAGAAAGGCTTATTGATATTGGCCCAGACTGACTCGCTCCAGGCCATTTAAATCCCTGATGGTTTGAATGGCGCTAAAGTGATGACTAGCTAATAATTGTCTTATCTGCGCACCCTGCTCGTAACCATGTTCCAGCAACAACCAGCCATGACTATTAAGATGTGCTTTACTTTGCTCGATAATAATCCGTATATCATCCAGACCATCGATACCGGATACCAAGGCGCTCTTTGGCTCAAACCGAAGATCTCCCAGGGCCAGATAAGGACTGGCATGCTCAACATAGGGGGGATTGCTCACGATAAGATCAAAATGTTTTGCCCCAAGGCGGTTAAACCAGTCACTTTGTAGCACATTTACATGGCCTAAATTGTTTACCCTAGCATTATCTAAGGCCAATGCCACCGCATCCGCACTTTGGTCAATGGCACTTACCTGCCAGGCTGGCCGCTCGCTGGCCAGAGCTAAGGCAATCGCGCCGGTGCCGGTACCCAAATCCAAAACCACT
>JBLHIW010000196.1:0-5377 GCA_047618055.1 Paraglaciecola sp.
ACTATGATGCAGACTCTAGCCAGTATACTCAATCTCTGGGCTGCTGGCATGGTTTTATCGGCCAACAAAAAATGCTGGCAATCAAGAAGCATCATGGCACAACCGCCAAGCGGTATTTATATCTTTCAGGTTGGATGGTGGCTGCACTGCGTTCAGAATTTGGTCCCTTACCTGATCAGTCAATGCACGAAAAAACATCGGTCCCTGCCCTTATTGAGGAACTATATACTTTCTTACGCCAGGCCGATGCCAAAGAATTAGGTGAATTATTCAAGCGACTGGATGCCACAAACAGTGCTGAGGAAAAGCGCAGCGTTCAGGCACAAATTGATGATTACGAAACACACGTGGTACCCATCGTCGCAGATATTGACGCAGGCTTTGGCAATGAAGAAGCGACCTACTTGCTGGCTAAAAAAATGATCGAAGCAGGTGCCTGTTGCATTCAAATTGAAAACCAGGTGTCTGATGCCAAGCAGTGTGGCCATCAGGACGGCAAAGTCACGGTGCCACACGAAGACTTTTTAGCCAAAATCAATGCCGTACGTTACGCCTTTCTTGAACTGGGTGTCGATGACGGCGTGATTGTCGCGCGCACCGATTCCCTGGGCGCGGGTTTAACGCAAAAAATCCCCGTCTCTCAATCAGAGGGGGACTTAGCTGCCCAGTACAATGCCTTTTTAGATACAACGCCGGTTAACTCTGTTGCTGATTTACAAGAAGGAGACTCGGTACTGAAGATGAACGGCAGCTTAGTTAAGCCCGTGCGATTAGCAAACGGCCTGTATAAATTTAAAGACGACACCGCCTTCGAACGAGTGGTACTGGACTGCGTCACCTCATTACAAAATGGTGCCGACTTATTGTGGATAGAAACCGAAAAACCTCATGTTAAGCAAATTGGTGAGATGGTAAACGCCATCCGTCAGCAGGTGCCTAACGCCAAGCTGGTGTACAACAATTCTCCCTCGTTCAACTGGACCTTAAATTTCCGCCAACAAGTGTTTGATGCATGGCAGGAAGATGGCAAAGAGCTGGGTGATTATCAGCGAGACGCCCTGATGGCAGAAAAGTATGATGATTCAGCTTTGGCAATAGAAGCGGACGAAAAAATACGTACCTTCCAGGCCGATGCGGCGCGGGAAGCGGGTATTTTCCATCACCTAATTACTCTGCCGACTTACCACACGGCAGCTTTATCGACTGATAATCTGGCAAAGGGCTACTTTGGTGAAGAAGGTATGCTTGCCTATGTGAAAGGGGTGCAGCGCAAGGAAATTCGCGAAGGCTTAGCCTGTGTTAAACACCAGGCGATGGCGGGCTCTAATATTGGCGATGATCACAAGGAGTATTTCTCTGGTGAACAAGCCCTCAAAGCCTCAGGCGAAGATAATACGATGAATCAGTTTGACGTAGCCGTTTAGATAAACAGTTCTCAATATTGACCAGGGTCTGCCAGCGATGGCAGACCCTTTTTTAGTTTATCTTTCCTATACTTCTGGTATTTCTATAGGAAATACATTTTACTTACTCATTATTCCTCAACAGAAATAAGCATTACCGCAAACCGGGTGATTATCCATCTATATTATTGATTATATTATATTTATTTTAATACCTTAGATTTGAAAAATTGCTCTGACAACGCAGGCCTTTAACGATAGAATTCAATTGAAAAATATTTACTAAATGAGTCATTACCATAATGAATATAGCGAAAGTCGATCTTAATCTGCTGGTATACCTGGATGTGTTGCTACGGGAAGGCAGCGTAACCAAGGCGGCTAATCAGCTGAGCATTACCCAGCCAGCGATGAGTAATGGCTTAAAACGATTGCGGGATTTATTTAACGATCCCCTGTTAGTGCGCACCAGCAATGGCATGACCCCTACCAAGCGTGCACTGGAACTAAAACCCGTGATCCGCGACGTGCTGGCCAAGTTAGAGTCTTCGATCCAGCCCTCTACTGATTTTTTTCCCGCCACCAGCAAACGCACATTCCGTATTATGGCCAGCGATTATGCCGAATCCACCTTATTACTCGAGGTTATAGGTCAACTTGGCGAACTTGCCCCCAACATTACGCTGGATATTATTACCCCCAGTGACGTGACCTTTCACGACGTGGAGCAAGGCAGGGTAGATATGGCGATTAACCGTTTTGAAGAATTGCCCCTTTCTTTCCATCAAAAGGTCGTGTGGTACGACACCTTTTCCTGTGCAGTAAGTAGTAACAACCCAATCAAAACCCACTTCAACCTTGATAGTTATTTAAGCAGTAAGCATATCTGGGTGAGTAAAACCGGCTTTGGTGTCGGTGTGGGTATCGATCCAAACGAAGTACAAAAACTCGGTTGGGTTGATGCAGAGTTAACCAAAATAGGTAAAAAACGTGATATTCGGGTCTTTACCCGCCACTACCACTCAGCCCTGCAATTGGCTAAAGCACAAGATTTGGTGGCCACCCTGCCCACCAGGGCGGCAAACTTATATCACAGTGATCCCCAGGTTGAGATATTACCACCGCCCTTTGATATCCCGCCTATTGCATTAAAAATGGCCTGGAGTGCCCTATTACAACACGATGCCGGGCATATTTGGTTACGGCGATTAATTGCCGATATTGGGGCTAAATTATAGGCAAACTAATGTAGTTGTCGTCTTACTGCACAGTGGGTACAAAGTCACAGAGGGAATAATGTTTAAGATAGAATGATAAGCTTTCTCTGTGTACTGTGTGCTCTCGGTGGTGAATTTTAATTTGATTTACACAATATATACTCAAGGCTATTGGCGCTGAAGCTTCAATAGACATTCATCAGAATGATAGCTGAGATAGTCAGCATAAATTGAAAAAAAGTGAGCGAAGTCAGTAAACTACCAAGCAAGGTACAATAGCGGAGTCAAATATGCAGGACTATATTCAACGGGGCCAGTTAAACGTAGCAGCACAGCTCGATCAGTTTATCGAACAAGACGCCTTACCGGGAAGCCACGTTTCTATTAATACCTTCTGGCAAGAGTTTGAAAACATCCTGCAAGATCTTGTGCCCAAAAACGAGGCACTGCTGGCAAAGCGAGATAAATTACAGTTACAAATCGACGCCTACTGCAAAGATCAAGGCAAGCTGGATATGACTCAGTACCGAGCATTTTTGACTGAGATTGGCTATTTAGCACCTGAGCCTGAGGATTTTCAGATCGCCACCACCCATGTGGATCCTGAGATAGCTCTGATGGCCGGCCCCCAATTGGTTGTGCCAATCAACAATGCACGCTTCGCTTTAAACGCCGCTAATGCCCGTTGGGGAAGCCTATATGACGCGTCCTACGGCACCGATGTCATCAGTAATGAAAAGGGTGCCGAGCAGGGTTCCACTTACAATCCAGTGCGCGGGCAAAAAGTGATTGAATTTTCTCGTCATTGGCTAAATACCCTTTGCCCCTTGCAAACCGGCGACCATAAAAATGCGACCCATTATGATATTCAAACAGGAAAACTGCTCGTCAGCCTCGGCAGTGATCAGCAAAGCGAACTTAGTGAGCCAAGCCAATTAATCGGCTATCAGGGACAGCTAAGTGATCCCAGCAGTATATTACTGGTACACAACGGCCTGCATTTCGAAATACAGTTAGACCGGCAACACCCCATAGGCAAAACGGACCCAGCCGGTATCAAGGACATTCTCATGGAAGCAGCGCTGACCACTATTATGGACTGCGAAGATTCGGTTGCCGCCGTGGATGCCGAGGATAAAACTCTGGTGTATCGAAACTGGCTGGGCTTGATGAAAGGCACCTTAAATGCGGATGTAAAAAAAGCGGACACGATGATTAGTCGCAAAATGAATGGCGACCGTGTATATCACCCTATTGGCGCTAAGCTGGCAAATGATCAGATAAGGCTTGCGGGCAGGAGCCTGATGTTTGTGCGCAATGTGGGCCATTTAATGTGCAACGATGCCATACGCTTTAAGGGCAAAGCTATTCCTGAGGGGATCATGGACGCCATGCTGACCAGTTTAATTGGCAAACATGACCTCTTAGGCCAGGGTCAGTTCACCAATAGCCCAGCAGGCAGTATCTATATCGTTAAACCCAAAATGCACGGGCCAGAGGAAGTCGCTTTTACCGACCTGCTGTTTGCCCGGGTAGAAGATGCCTTAGGCCTGGACCGATACACCATTAAAATGGGTATTATGGATGAAGAGCGGCGCACCACGGTCAACCTAAAAGCCTGTATTTACGCTGCCAAAGAGCGGGTGGTGTTTATCAACACCGGCTTTTTAGATCGCACCGGCGATGAAATACATACCTCCATGTTGCAGGGCGTCTTTGCACCCAAAGCGCAATTAAAGTCCATGCCCTGGATACACGCTTACGAAAAAGCCAATGTAGCCAATGGTTTGGCTACAGGTTTATCGGGTAAAGCCCAGATTGGCAAAGGCATGTGGCCGGTGCCTGACCAAATGGCGAATATGATGGAGGCCAAACTTGCTCACCCTTTGTCTGGCGCCAATACCGCCTGGGTACCCTCACCTACCGCGGCGACCCTGCATGCGCTGCACTATCACCAGTGTGACGTGTTCGCCAAACGCCCCCCAATCGCCAGGGATAACTATGTGGGTCTAAATGATATCTTGTCTGTCCCTTTGCTCGAAGATAGCACCCGTCTCAGTCAGGAGAAAATCCAATATGAGCTGGACAACAACGTACAGGGTATACTGGGTTATGTGGTGCGCTGGGTGCATCAGGGCATTGGTTGTTCAAAGGTACCGGATCTTGAAAATGTCGGCTTAATGGAAGACCGGGCGACCTTGCGCATATCCAGTCAGCACCTCGCTAACTGGCTAGTGCACGGTATTATAAGTGGGCAACAAGTGGATGAGGCCATGCAACGCCTGGCTGAACTGGTAGACCAACAGAATGCCGGCGACCCTGGATATATTAATATGACCCCCAATATTGAAGACTCAGTCGCCTTTCAGGCCGCGGCGGAATTGATCTTCAAGGGACACGAACAGCCAAACGGCTATACGGAGCCGGTATTACATGCCAAACGCTTAGAAATGAAACTGCGCTTACATGGCCAATAAATAAAAAAGGCGCTTAACATTAGCTAAGCGCCTGAATTAAAATGATAATATCATCTGGTTCTAGACCTTAAAATAGCCTTTATACCAGTCAACAAAGTTACCAATACCCTCTTCAATGGTCGTTTCAGGTCGATATCCTACATCATTCACTAATGCTTCAACATCAGCATAGGTATCAGGCACATCGCCTGGCTGCAATGGCAATAATTCCTTTTCGGCTTTTTTACCTAAAGCATTTTCTAAGGTCTCTATATAGTCAAGCAGCTGCACGGGCGACTGA
>JBLHIW010000197.1:0-5224 GCA_047618055.1 Paraglaciecola sp.
AGTTATGGCCTTCGGCATATTGCTGAATAACGTGGCCTATGTCACCTAAGCGAATCCCTGGCTTGACCAAACGTATTGCCTTATACAAAGACTCCTGGGTTACCTTAATCAGGCGTTCAGTCAGAACACTGGCTTTGCCCACAACAAACATTTTTGAGGTGTCACCGTGGTACCCGTCCTTGATAATAGTGACATCAATGTTGACACTATCGCCATCCTTCAATTTTTTGTCAGATGGAATGCCGTGACAGATCACATGATTTACTGAGGTACAAACAGACTTGGGAAACGGCGGGTTGCCGTAATGTAAGGGAGCAGGAATACAGTGTTGCTCGTTTACGATGTAATCATGACAAATCTGATTTAATTCATCAGTTGTGACGCCTTTTTTTACAAAAGGGCCAATCATTTGTAATACATCAGCGGCAAGTCTTCCGGCCACACGCATTTTTTCAATTTCCTGGGCGGTTTTTATTGTAGCTGGCAAAGTCGGTATTCCTATTTTTTCTTATGGATGGAGATCTTGACTCTATATTAACGTCTAGACCTCTTGCTGTATACCCGTCCCCCGTTTTGCGAGGGAATTTTGTGCTTTTTTTATGCCTCTGATTGAGCCTGCAAACTTGAATGTTACATACCGCCATGCTATAAAGCGCACCGCTGAATTTAATCCCTGTTTTTACAGAGATAAATTTGAGCGAAAATAATCCTAAATCACACATACATCGACACATTTTTCGGGGTGTCTTAGCTAGCACGTTTGGCTCGGATCGAAAGCTGGGATGTATGGAGGCCTAACCCCAAATTGAGGAAGTTATAATGGCACAAGTATCAATGCGCGACATGTTACAAGCAGGTGTTCACTTCGGACATCAAACTCGTTATTGGAATCCAAAAATGAAGCCTTTCATTTTCGGTAAACGTAACAAAGTACATATCATCAACCTTGAAAAAACAGTTCCACTGTTTAATGAAGCACTTAACTACATCAGTGGTATTGCTTCGAAAAAAGGTAAAATTCTTTTTGTTGGCACTAAACGCGCTGCAAGTGATGCAATAAAAGAAGCGGCTGATAACTGCGACCAGTTTTATGTAAACAAGCGTTGGTTAGGTGGCATGTTGACTAACTGGAAAACAGTTCGTCAATCCATCAAACGTTTGAAAGACCTTGAACAGCAAAGCCAAGACGGCACGTTTGACAAAATCACTAAAAAAGAAGTGCTAATGTTAACACGTGAAATGACGAAGCTTGAGTCAAGCCTCGGCGGGATCAAAAACATGGGCGGTTTGCCTGATGTTTTATTTGTTATCGATGCCGATCATGAGCACATTGCTATTACCGAAGCCCGTAATCTTGGGATTCCAGTTGTTTCAGTGGTTGATACTAATTCTAATCCTGATGGGGTTGATTACATCATTCCTGGTAATGATGATGCGATCCGTGCTGTTCAATTATATTTGAACGCTGCAGCTCAAGCTGTAACTGATGGTCGTGAACAGAACCTTGAAGTACAAGCTGAGCAAGGCGAGTTTGTAGAAGCTGCTGAGTAATCAGCAACTTTGCACCTTAGCGCACCACTAAGTCGCTAATGGACAAACTTAAACAGGGGCGTATGCCCCTGTTTTTAAATCTGAATTAAGTAAAAAATATTTTTCGAGGAAAGAATAATGGCAGTGACAGCAGCCCTAGTGAAAGAATTGCGCGAGCGTACAGCCGCCGGTATGTTGGATTGTAAAAAAGCTTTAGTTGAAACCGATGGTGATATTGAGCTGGCAATTGAAAACATGCGTAAGAACGGTCAGGCGAAAGCCGCTAAAAAAGCAGGCCGTATTGCCGCTGAAGGCGTGATTTTAACTAAAGTTTCTAATGGTGTAGCCACCATGATGGAATTAAACAGTGAAACCGACTTCGCAGCCCGTGATGATAGCTTTGTTAAATTTGGTGCTCAACTTATTAACGTTGCCGCAGCGAACAAGATTAGCGACATGGATACCTTAAATAACGCGGAAATTGATGGCGTTAAAGTGAGTGATCTTCGCAATGCATTGGTAACTAAAATTGGCGAAAATATTAGTCCTCGTCGCGTTGTTACCGTTGAAGGTGCTAATTTAGGTGCCTATGTTCACGGAGCCCGCATCGGTGTTATTGCCATCCTAAACGGTGGTGACGAAGCTCTGGCAAAAGACATAGCCATGCATGTGGCGGCGTCAAGCCCACAATTTGTCACACCTGCAGATGTGCCAGCCGAAGTGGTAGCGAAAGAAAAAGAAATTCAATTGGATATTGCGATGAAGTCTGGCAAGCCTGCTGAAATCGCTGAAAAAATGGTTGAAGGCCGAATGAAGAAATTTACCGGCGAAGTTAGCTTAACCGGTCAACCCTTTGTTAAAGATCCTTCTATGAGCGTTGCTCAATTACTTAAATCTAAAGGTGCTGAAGTGATTAACTTCGTACGTTTTGAAGTGGGTGAAGGTATTGAGAAGAAAGAAGAAGATTTCGCTGCAGAAGTCGCTGCTCAAATGGCAGCCGTAGCAAAGAAATAATTGTGCCTTTGGCTTTTGCCTAAAGCCATTGTCATATAGAATACGAGCACCTAGATTGAGCATATCAATTTGAGGTGCTTTTTTTTATGACATTTACTCCATCATCGCTTTCTTCGCACTAAAGGAAATGCCAGTCTATGAGTACCACACCCAAATCCGCCTATCGTAGAATTTTATTGAAACTAAGTGGTGAAGCACTAATGGGGGACGAAGGCTTCGGCATTGATCCCAAGGTACTTGAGCGTATGGCTCAGGAAATAAAAGAGCTGGTTGAGCTAGGTATCCAGGTTGGCCTGGTTATCGGTGGTGGTAATTTATTTCGCGGTGAAGGCTTGGCCAAAGCCGGCATGAATCGCGTAGTAGGCGACCATATGGGCATGTTGGCAACCGTCATGAACGGACTTGCCATGCGTGACGCATTGCATCGCGCTTTTGTGAATGCCAGGTTGATGTCTGCCATCCCCCTTAATGGGGTGTGTGATTCCTATAATTGGGCAGAAGCCATCAGCTCACTAAAATCCGGACGGGTGGTTATTTTTGCTGCCGGCACGGGCAATCCTTTTTTTACCACGGACTCTGCGGCCTGTTTACGGGGTATCGAAATAGAAGCCGAAATCGTGCTTAAGGGCACGAAAGTGGACGGAGTGTATAGTGACGACCCGGTAAAAAATCCTGAAGCGGTGTTGCTTAAATCTCTGAGCTACAGCGAAGTATTGGAAAAAGAATTAAAAGTAATGGATTTGGCCGCTTTTACCTTAGCGCGAGATCACAGTATTCCTATCAGAGTGTTTAATATGAACAAGCCAGGATGTTTGCGGGCGGTCGTATTAGGTGAAGATGAAGGTACCCTGATCAGCCATCCTGAAAAACTAAATCAATAATAGGAAGACAGTTCATGATTGATGAAATTAGTGTCGACGCTCGCCAGCGTATGGAAAAAAGTATTGCTGCATTGAAAAGCCAGTTAAGTAAAATCCGTACTGGCCGTGCCCACCCGAGTTTGCTAGATAATATTATGGTGCCTTATTACGGTGCACCGACTCCCTTAAAGCAGCTGGCAAATGTGATCGCCGAAGATTCACGCACCTTAGCCTTAACCGTTTTTGACAAAAGTTTATCTAAGGCTGTTGAAAAGGCGATCATGCAGGCAGATTTGGGGCTTAACCCAATGAGTGCCGGTACGGTTATCCGTATTCCTATGCCCGCCCTTACCGAAGAGCGCCGAAAAGATCTTATCCGTGTGGTACGTGCGGAGGCCGAACAGGGACGCGTAGCCTTGCGCAGTATTCGTCGTGACGCAAATAGCGATATAAAAGAGCTGCTTAAAGAAAAAGAAGTGAGTGAAGACGACAGCCGTCGTGGAGAAGAAACCATTCAAAAACTAACCGATACTTTTGTCAAACAGGTCGATGACATATTGATCACCAAAGAACATGAATTAATGGAAGTGTAGAAGGCGATTTAAGCTTGAAAAACAAGACACTTACGCCAGTTCAGAACAAGTGCGTTCCCCAACATGTGGCCATTATCATGGATGGTAACGGCCGTTGGGCCAAGGAAAAGGGCAAGATACGCACCTTTGGGCATAAAGCAGGCGTCAAGGCTGTTAGAGCGTCTGTGGCCTATGCGCTAAAAAACAACATCAAAGTGCTGACATTATTCGCCTTTAGTAGCGAAAACTGGAATCGCCCTGCTGAGGAAATCGGGGTGCTGATGGAGTTGTTCACGATGGTGTTGACCAGTGAGGTGAAAAAGCTGCATAAGAATAATGTCAGACTCAAAGTGGTCGGTGATACCAGTCGATTTGACCGTAAGTTGGTTGACAAGATAGACGAAGCCGAAGTGATCACGGCAGATAATGATAGCTTAACCCTCAATATTGCGGCTAATTATGGCGGGCGGTGGGACATTATTAACGCCACGAAACAATTACTTGAGCAGGTTGAGGCCGGACAGCTGAAGAGTCAGGATATTGATGAAAGCGTATTTGAGCGCTTTACCTGCGTTAGCGATTTACCCCCATTGGATTTATTGATCCGCACCGGCGGCGAGCGCAGGATAAGTAATTTTTTGCTCTGGCAATTGGCCTATGCGGAGTTGTATTTTACCGATAGCTATTGGCCCGATTTCGATGAACTCGCATTTCAAATTGCGGTAGACGACTTCGCAGAGCGGCAACGACGATACGGTATGACTAGCGAGCAGGTGAGGTAATGAACTATTTGTGTAAAGGTGCTGATTATAGCCCTAATTTCATTGGTCAATTGGGACATCTGCTATGTTAAAACAGCGTATTATTACCGCACTTATCCTGGCACCCCTTGTGCTTTTTGCCATTCTTTTTCTGCCCCTGTTGAGTTTTGAACTCGCCGTTGCGGGCGTCCTCGCATTGGGGGCGTGGGAATGGGCCAATATGTCGGGCTTTACCTCGCCGGTGAGCAAGTCTATTTATACCGCCTTGATAGCGCTGGCTTGTGGCGGTCTTATTTATTTTTTGCCGGTAGATATGATCTGGTATCAGGGGCAGTTAAATAGCCTATATCGTTTTATCTTAGGACTGGCAGCCCTATGGTGGATAGTGTCTTTAGGGATGATTATCGTTTATCCCAAATTAAGCGCTATCTGGAGCCTGAGCAGGGTAATCCGAGGGTTGTTTGGCGTGTTCACCTTAGTGCCAACG
>JBLHIW010000198.1:0-5186 GCA_047618055.1 Paraglaciecola sp.
CAAAAGGGGCCTGACTTTAACGAGCCTTTGATGCTGCCCATTAAAAACCATATGTATTGAATTTTCCATCACTGAATTAGTAACTTAGAGATTTCTAAGAAAACAAAAGGAGACCAGCCAAATTTACATAATAGGCAGCGACGTGGGTGTTTTTCACTGGTCTTAAAGCCCTGATAACCATCTAGTACCCGCTGCATCCTCCCGTGCTTGAAAGTCATAATCGCCCGCTGCGCTAACATCACCAATAGCAAAGGCATGCATGATCGCCAATTGTGCGGGGAACCTCTCTTACATTGGGATGAGTCTCAGCTCATTTTTTGATGTCCGTGACCATACTCAGCAGCACGGGCCTGTGTTCTTTAAACATTCTGAGTAGCATTGGCAGCAAGGTTTCCCAGATGTGATCATCAGGCAGCAGCTTACCAAGCTCTGATTGAGGCTGATGTATTCTTTCCACCCACTTTGTGACATGGGTGTCACCGTTCCCATAAGTACACCGGGGGCCAGTCACGATACAAATGAGCATAAAGGGGGCCCAGTAAAGGAAAATCATCCTAGGTGGGCGCCCTACCTAACAGGTAATCGTGCTTAGCAAATGCTGATTAAGGTGCAGCAGGACATGTGCCTCATACCCGTCTTTGATGGCCGGACTACTTTGTTTAGTGATACCAAAACGAGGGACAAAGGCTGGCATGGATGGCGGGTATCAATAACCATTCATCCGCCCAAAGCTCAAATAAATAGGCAAGGAATTTTTGCTTTGGCTCATTTGCAATGAAGGGTCTGCGGGGTGATTCAGCTCAAGGGTTTCGATAATATACCTGTTATCTTGCAGGTACACCTCCAGCTCTATTTTGAGCAACGGCACAAAACGCCCCCTCGTATTAGGGATAATGATATTTTTATCCAACCTCATGGACGAAAAAAATTCTTCATAAGCCACTTACTTATATACGGGCTAGGCCCGGGCCTAGCCCGTGTATAAGGATAAGGGTGCACCATTGAATGTGTAACTAGTTTTAATTAAACTACCCCCTGGCTAAGAATTACCGATTAAACTATACCCCTTTGAACACAGTGCCATTTTATTGGGCGATTTATACCTATACTGAAACCACCTATGGTGATATTTTTTAATTAACAACCTACCATGGCAGAACTAGATCAGTCGCCGGTGTCTGTCACTCCCCTCTATCGCCAACGGCGTAGGACTTTATACGTCGAAGCTCTGTGTCGCTTGTCTGCAAGGCAATAACCTTGGGTGATCCAAAAGAAAATTCACCACCGAGCTCCCAGAGTAAAAACAGATGAAAGTTCTGTCTTAACAGTCATTCCCCCTGTGTTCTGTGTGCTCTGTGGTTTATACCCGCCCCCTTGAAGCTGCAGCCTTGTTGGCTGCAAGCTCAATGGCTTTGGGTATAAACTACTTATTTAATGACCTTCGAGAAATTTAAGGGTCGCTGCCACCATTTGCGGATGTTGGGGATTGGCCATGGGAATATCGCAGGCCCCAGGCTCACTCACTCCAGCGCTATCATAATGCATATCAAGTAATTGCTGCTGACTTATCACCACATCCGCATGACAAACATGGATATCAGCAGGTATTTTGAACAGGCTATTGCCACCCTTATTTTGCCCCATCAAATGCTCAATTCCGGCATACTTGGTGGTCGTATCTGCTAATGAATGAGCTGCAAAAATCGGTACATCAATACCTTGTTTTTTTTCAAGGCGTTCACGCACATCAAATATGATATCCATTAACTGAAAGGCGGAAAAACTGGCTATATGGGGATATTTATAGGGATTGGGACCGATCGCCGCATAATCTTCATCAAGGATATTTGCCAGCCATTTCATTCCCCAGATACCCGCCATATTTTCAACACTCGAGGCTAAAGCCAGGGCGCCAGAAAATAACATCAAGCCTTTCACCTGCCCGGGATCCCTCAGAATATATTGCGTCGCCAATGCACCGCCGGTCGAAAAGCCACCAATATACTTTTGCTGCCCCAGGCGCTGAGAAAACCCCATGACCTCGGCGACATGCCGGGACCAGCGTTTGGCTAAACGGGGATCTCGCATATCGGCATCGGCCTCTTTTTTGCCATGACCTGGTAACAGAGCTACCACCACATTATTACCTTGCTGATAGAGTGCCTCGGCAATAGATTTAAAAAAGAACGGGGAATCACTCAAGCCATGAAATAGCACTACAACTTTGTCAGTGACGTGCCCATGATGCAGGATATAAGGTCCGTTTCCCTCATTTTTTAAGGCATCCGAGCAGACCCGAAAAATAGCCTTTTCAGGCCAGTGACAACTTTTTGTACTACCTAACTCTTGCTGGTAAATTTCAGAAAATTCATCAAAGGCAGGATCAAGTTGCTGGGAATGGGCGAAACAAGCGCTAAAAAATACAGGGACGAAAAGTAAGGTACTGAGCTTCATATTTGCGTTTTCATCATCGTTGCAAGCAGCAGAGACTACTATAACCAGCCAAGTATTAGATTACTAATATTTATCCCCACCCTTCTTTACGTATATAAAATATCAATCCAAAAAAAACCACCCGAAGGTGGCTTTTTATATGCGTGTAGTATTGAGCCACTACTTACTCAGAAACGATTCCAGATGGTCACTATCGCCGATATGTTTTCCGCCAATAAATATCTGAGGCCAGCTCTCCGCCCCTGATATGGCTTTAAGTGAGGTAAAGGAGACGTTTTTACCCATCACTAGCTCTTGGTATTGGTAGCCGTGCTCAGTCAACATAGCTTTAGCTTTGGCACAATGCGGGCAACCGGGCTTGGTTAAAATTGCGACAGGCTCTGGTTTGGAAGCATTGGGGGCCACATAAGCCAGCATCGTGTCTGCATCAGACACTTCGAAGGGGTCGCCTGGCAGATCCGGCTCGATAAACATTTTATCTACCACGCCATCTTTTACCAACATAGAATAGCGCCAGCTACGCTTACCAAAACCAATATCACCTTTATCTACCAACAAGCCCATGCCAGCCGTAAACTCACCGTTACCATCAGGTATCAGAGTAATATTGTCCGCTTCTTGATCTGCCGCCCAGGCGTTCATCACAAAGGTATCATTCACTGATATACAGACAATTTCATCCACACCATTAGCCTTAAAGGCAGCGGCTAACTCATTGTAGCGAGGCAAGTGGGTCGAGGAGCACGTCGGCGTAAAGGCGCCGGGCAGTGAGAAGACCACCACGTTTTTACCGGCAAAGATTTCATCACTACTGCGCTTTACCCACTCATCGTTGATCCGCATAGAGAACGTAACTGAGGGAATTTTTTGACCTGTTTTATCTTCGAAATTTGGGTTTGACATAATATCTCCGTCGTTATTAGTAAAATACCTGATGGGAAAAGCCTACCGTCTTAAGCATAATGAGTACAATAATTAAATTGGATTACTTTAATCGATAAATAAGATTAAGACCGGGCGCGGCAGTAAATCTACCTTAGTTTTTGAAAAAGTCCTGCTCCTGGTGACTTAACATCGCTTCGATATCTTCAATATCAGGCATCTCACTTAATTCAGCATCCTTATTTGCACCACAGGGGATAGATTTCTCTTCATCGGCCCATTCGCCCAAATCAATCAGCTGACATTTTTTGCTGCAAAATGGGCGAAATAGACTGCTTTCGATCCATTCAACTTCTTTGTGACAAGAGGGACAATTTACGTTCATGGCTTACACCTTAGATCAACAACAGGCTAACTTAAAGGCTACGGTGTCATCGACAGCCGTATTGCCCTGCATATTGGGGGTAAATAGAGTGAAACGAATAGCATAACGATACTTATTGCCGCTTAACACGGGGTAATAGCCCTGATTGCTCAGGCCAAAGACGCGGATCAGTTCATTTTTATCGTCTGCAACACCCTGATAAAATCCCTTTTTAGCCTGCACCTCACTAAACCGCCCTCTTTCTCGCAAAAACGCTAGGGTAATATCGATGGCTTCGTTAATCAGTGCCACTTCTTGCAACCATCGTTGAATATCCTGCTGTATAAGCTCTCCAGGCTGCTGAAGCCAATAATGCAGATTAGGCAAATCAAAGCTGCATGTGCCTCCGGGTAGGGAAAATCGTTGACGGATAGACGATAAAAATCGGTCTTCCTTCAGATCCGCCCCCACTTTTTTTACACTCTTCAATGCTTCCCGCAATCGTAGAATTTTTTGTAAGGTTTGCTGGAGCGCCTCGTTGTCAATATTGGGGTGCTCAGACCACACAACTAAATTTTTCTCATGCGCATCAATGTCTCTGAGGACATCACTGCGCAGGTCAAGCCTTTCCAGCAAATCTAACAGAGTGAACAGAGAATTAAGAAAATTGATAAATTGCCAGTCTTCGGTGGCTTCTTTGGCCTGTACCAGCTGTTTAAATAGCTGCTCTAGGCGCAGATAGGTCCGGACCTTTTCATTGAGCGGAAATTCGTAAATAGCTTGGGACATTCAGTATCTCAATTAAATTTTTGTCACTAAAAGGTAAAAACAAGTCTAATTCAAACTTGCGAGTATGGTTAAGCTGAAACTGCAGACCTTAGTTCTGGGCCTGTAGCGTTTTAGCCTGTTGCAAGTAATTACCATGCAAGCGCCGGACCTGACTTAGCAGGGCCGCTCTGTTGCCATTATTATCAATCACATCATCTGCGATCGTCAAACGCTGGGCTCTACTGGCTTGTGAATCCATAATGGCCTGAATTTGTTGTTCGTCGGCCTCATCCCGCCCTATTGTTCTTGCCAACTGGGCCTGTTCGTCTACATCGACAATTAACACCCGGTCAACGCTCTTATTCAACTTATTTTCAAACAACAGGGGCACACTTAAAATACAGTAAGGGGAGCATGCCTTTTGCGTTAAATACTGCATTTGCTGTCGAATAAGTGGGTGTAATAGCCCATTTAACCAATTTTTTAAGGCTGGCTGCTGGAATATGAGACGGCGTAATTTTCCCCGGTCTAAATGGCCTTGTTTGTCGATTATCCCTTCGCCAAATTTTTTAACAATTTCCCCCAAAGTGTGGGTGCCTGGTTCAACTACCTGGCGGGCAATCACATCTGCGTCAATAATATCTACACCCAATTCGGCAAACAAATCGCTCACAGTGGTTTTACCACTGCCTATCCCGCCACTTAGGCCGATAACCAG
>JBLHIW010000199.1:0-5116 GCA_047618055.1 Paraglaciecola sp.
GTGCTCGTGAAGCGTTTATAAATTCATATTGCTACATCTGAGCTAGGCGATGAACTAGGCGACACCTAAACGGAATTTACTATGTTCTTTACTACCGAACAGGCATTGCCCATTGAACAGAAACTGGCAATATATTTTATGCAACTTTGCTTCGCCAAAACACTGGGCATCATGGCAGAACTGAATAAGATTGAAGCCCCAGTCCGAAGGCAATCTGATACTGTCGCCACTGAAGCATAGAATTGCGGCTATTTGTTCTCTATAATCGCTCTTTTGGGCGCAAGCAAGGGTTGCTGGCATCCATCCTATTACTAGCATGAGTGACAAAGCAGTATGAGTAATAACCGCAACTGGACAGTAGATGACTCAGAACAGTTATATGGCGTAAAACGCTGGGGCTCTGGTTATTTTGAAATTGGTCAAAATGGCAATCTACAGGTCACACCGGATCATGCTAATCAAGAGATGCGCATTGACTTCAAAGCTGTGATCGATGAAATCAAGGAAGAAGGCATACAATTCCCTGTGGTTCTGCGCTTTCACGATATCTTGCGCTCTCAGGTTGCTAATTTAAATCAGGTATTTGATCGCACCATTAAAGAAGCGGATTATCAGGCACAGTACATGGGTGTATATCCGGTTAAAGTCAACCAGATCCGCGAGGTGGTGGAAGAAATCGTCGACGCAGGGAAACCCTACAACTACGGTCTTGAGGCAGGTTCAAAAGCCGAATTACTCACAGTCATGGCTTACAATACCAATAGTGACTCCCTTACTATTCTCAATGGCTATAAAGACGAAGAATTTATGCAACTGGCGTTACTGAGTCGCAAACTTGGGCGCAAGGCTATTGTCGTTATTGAGGAATACTCAGAACTACAGTTATTGGTCAATACAGCCAAAAAACTTGGTATATCCCCCCTCATCGGCCTGCGCTCAAAAATGACGGTAAAAGGCCGGGGTAAGTGGGAAGGATCTGCCGGTGAAAGGGCCAAGTTTGGCTTAACCATTGCTGAAATCATCAGTGCCGCCCGCTATCTCAAAGCGGAAGGAATGGCAGAATGTCTAACTCTGTTGCATTTTCATATTGGCAGCCAGTTAACCGACATTCGCGCCGTAAAGGAAGCGGTCAGTGAAGGGGCTCGTATCTATGCTGAATTATATAGAATGGGATTTAAGCTGGACTATGTTGACGTAGGCGGCGGTCTGGGTATTGACTATGACGGCAGTCAATCCACCAATGATTCGTCTCGCAATTACAGTATGGACGAATATGTTGCTGATGTGGTGTATGGCATGAAAGAGGTGTGCGATCTGGAAAGCGTCCCCCACCCTAATTTAGTCAGCGAAAGTGGCCGGGCCATCACTGCCCACCACAGTTGTGTTGTCGCTCAGGTAGTGGGTGAAATCAGATCAAACAGCACTGAAATATCTACGGCAAAAGTTGACGGTGAACATATTTTACTCAGTAATATTCGTGAACTGGCTGAGGGTGTGGACCAGCAGGATAATCTTCAGGAAATATTCAACGATGCATCGCAGTGGAAAGAGCAGGCCATGGATGCCTTTAAACTGCGCGTCATATCGTTGGAAGAACTGGCCAAAATAGAAACACTGTACTGGCAAATTATGGTTAAGGTTCAAGCCCGGGTTAAACATTTGGAATTTGTTCCAGAAGAACTAAGGGAGTTGGATCACGCCTTGTCTTCCCAATACCTATGCAACTTTTCGGTATTCCAATCTGCCGCCGATACCTGGGCAATCGACCAGGTATTGCCCATTGTGCCTCTTATGCGCATGAATGAAGAGCCGACAGTAAACTGCTCATTGGCGGATATCACCTGTGACAGTGATGGCAAGATCGATAAGTTTGTCAGTGCCAAGGGTATTTCGAATATACTCCCCATGCATCCCTTAAAAGCGGATGAAGACTACTATTTAGGCTTATTTTTAACCGGTGCCTATCAGGACGTTATGGGCGACATGCACAACCTATTTGGGCGTTTAAACGAAGTGCATATTTATAGCCACGACGATGATCCCCTGGACTTTTATATCGAAGAAGTAGTGGCAGGTTCCAGGGTAGATGATGTACTCAAGATTATGCAGTATCATCCTGCCTCCATGGCCCAAACCGTTAAAAAGCTAATCGACAAACATATTGCCAGTGGCGAAATCAAACCCCGGGAAGGGGTGAAATGGACCGACTTCTACGAAAACTGCCTGAAGGGCTATACCTATCTAAAGACAAACCGCTAAGCTCAAAATATTGTGGGGGGCGGGGCTTGAACTATTCCCGTTCCCCTGCTCAAACCCGAAATAAAGCCTACCTTCTATTTAGCTTCATCAATACTAGCAAGCGGCGGCACGTTCTGATTTCTTTGATATTCCTCAAAATAGCGATGCCAAAATTCAGCGGTAAATTCGTTAATTAAATTAGACTCGGCGTTCATCAACATCACATAAGCCACGTCTTGATCCGGTGCAAAGGCGACGTCCGCCCGATAGCCCTGTACCCAGCCACCATGATAGTTGAGTTTATGTCCCTCAAAATTATAAATCCGCCAGCCCAAACCATAGTGGGCACTTTTTAAGTATTTACGCCAGCCCTTGCGATATAACTCTCGTTTTGTCACCACCTGGGCTGTGGTCACTTTTTCAATCAGTTGGGGGCTAATGACCTGCGGCATTTCTCCTAACATGGCCCGTAACCATAAGACCATATCTTTACTGCTGGCATTCACTCCCGCTGCCGGAGAGTAGCGATAATAGTCTTCGCTTACCTTTACATCTCGCCATCGGCGTTTGGCAATGGCCACATGGGGCCTTGCCCACACATCGGACGCGCGCAACGCGGCGCTGCCAACACTGGCCGTCACCATGCCAAGGGGCGACAATATTTCACGCTGTAACTCTACAGCGTAAGAGCTATCTTGCTCATCAAAGTACTCGGCCAATACACCAAATAAGGTATTTTGATAGGTATAACATTGACCCGGCGCACACAAGGGTTTCAGATCTGCCAGCATATTCAGCACACGCTTGACCGGATAATTGGCCTCGATCAAATTATCATAGGCATTGGGCGTAAAACCACTGGACTGGCCAATAAGATGGCTTAGATTGAGCCTGTTAGTGCCCACCGGGGTAAAGCCATATTCGGGCGAAAGCGTAGAAATAGAGGTCCGCCAATTAAAACGATTTTGTTCCACCAGCTTAGCGACCAGCATGGCGGTAAACGTTTTGGATACAGAGGCGAGTCGAAATGCCGTATCTTGATCAATGGCCTTACCTAAACGCCTGGTTTTACCATAGCTTATGATTTTCGCAGGTTTACCTTTTTCTACAAAGGCAAATAGATAACCGGGCACATTCTGTTTCTGTGCCTTGGCTTGCACATACTCAGCGTAGTCTTTTAACCAGGCTTCAGCCCATGCTGTCACACTAGGCAGGCATAAAATCAGGCAAAACAGCAGGCGAATGCCTAAGGAGCTAGTCATGATTAAACTCAAAGAAGCATAAAGATAGGGTACAAACTTGCAAAATCGAAGATCCGTTTGGTAATGATTATTAAGGCTAAGGTGTACATTATCCGCTGCGTTGGTACCTCGGATCAATAGCCACACCTAAGTCAGGTAAAAAATGCGCTGTATAGCGGGGATTGAGTCAAGGTTTAAGCATCCTCAACCCGGCACCACTATGAGTCTAAACGATAGTATTTTTTATTTTTTGATACCAGCTGCACTCTGAATTTTTCATTTTGAGCTTACTTCGTATATTACTTCCGTTTTCGTCGTATTATATATTCCAAAGTCGCTAGACTATGCACGACAATTAATAGACAGGGCACTGCCAGGTGTTAAGCCAACAACAATGTCAACAGGCGCGGATGACAAGAGATGCTCGCTTCGACGGCCAGTTCTTTGTCGCGGTGCAAACCACCCGCATATTTTGCCGCCCTATTTGCCCTGCCAGGCTGCCGAAGGAGGACAACGTTGAATACTTCACCTTTGCTCAACAAGCAATGCACGCAGGCTATCGCCCTTGCTTGCGTTGCCGGCCAGACAGCGCACCGAAGTCCTGCGCCTGGCAAGGGGTGAATACCACGGTCGAACGGGCGGTAAAATTACTCCGGGATAACCCGGATACGCCAATCCAGGACATCGCTATTAAGCTGGGGATCAGTGGCAGATATTTTCGTTTATTATTTCAAGATGCTTTGGGCGTCAGCCCCAAGCAATATCAGCTTTTTGAGCAATTGTTGTTTGCCAAGCAATTACTCCATCAAAGCGCCCTGTCAATTGAACAGGTTGCCCAGGCAAGTGGTTTTGCCAGCGCCAGACGTTTGCAGGACAATATTAAACAGCACACGGGTTTAAGTCCTAGACAAATTCGCAAAGACAGGGTGAGCAGCTCGCAAACGATTACTGTGGAATTGGGGTTTCGTCCCCCGTATGACTGGCAACATATTCGGGACTTTCTGGGGATGCGGGCGATCCCTGAAATGGAACAACTGACAGCGGACAGTTATGCCAGAACGTTTTATATAGGTCAGGACAAAGGATGGTTTTGTGCGCGCTTTGTTCCACAAAAACGACACTTTGCCGTGCAGTTAGAACTGGAAAATATCCGGCATTTAAAGACAATATTACAGAATATTCGCAGAATTTTCGATCTGGATGCCGACATCACTGTTATCCAGGACCGGCTAATCAGCAGTGGTGTCAGTCACACCGCACTTCGTCGGGGCCTTAGGCTGCCAGGGATATGGGATACCTTTGAAGCCGGCTGCCGGGCAATATTGGGCCAGCAAATTTCGGTCAGCGCGGCCATTAAGCTCGTCACGCAAGTGGTCACCGAGCTTGGCGAGCGTGAGGGGGACAGGATTTATTTCCCTCCCCCTGGGAAGGTCGCCGCCAGTGACTTGCTGTTTCTAAAGATGCCCGCCAGTCGCCGCAACACCCTACGTGCTTTAGCGGCATTTTACCCGGTGGCTGAAAATCACCATCCAGATACCTGGCTGACGATTAAGGGCATCGGCCCCTGGACTGTAGCCTACGCCAAGATGCGTGGCCAGTCCCAAGCAGATATATGGTTGGACAGCGATTTGGTGATC
>JBLHIW010000200.1:0-5066 GCA_047618055.1 Paraglaciecola sp.
CAATTATTAATTGTTTTTTGGTCAGTGAGTCGCCATTAGCGCTTAATCTAATATTCGGAAATCAAAACAAAGGATATTTGAGCATGTGGATAAAGCGTTAATAACGGATATCAGACAAGTGACGAATAGAGGGATGGCTATTGGCAGTGAAGAGTTTAAACAACAAATAGAAGCGGTAACAGGCAGAAGAATCCGCTCAGCCAAAATGGCAAGACCTAAAGTTAAAGCCGCGCAATAAATATTAGAAAAGTTTACTTTGACCTCAGATATTTCCGCAATAAATATTAGAAAAGTTTACTTTGACCCCAGATATTTCTGACCCCAGATATTTATTAATTCTCAATGATGTGAAAAACGGTTGAGTAATAGACGATAAATAGCCAGCGTCACTCACTAGATCATGTAAATGAGAGGTCAATATAGAAAACAGGATGTAGCTTGTTTTCTATATTTTATCCAACATAACGTTTTTTTTACCTATACTCGCCAGGGTGCTCTGCTCATCCTCCCCTGCATAAAACAAGCCCGGCATCATCCTGCCACCAAAGCTTGAACCATATTTTATCATCACCTGGGTACATATACTTTTCGTTCTCAAGGCATTGCTTTACCTTGGAAAATTGTCATATAGTACCCTGTCTATTTAAAGCCGTTATGTATCTATACCTGTCATCCTTGAAGCAGCATTGTTAGCTGCTCTCCCCAATCACTTATACGTCTAAGCGCATGGGGCTAAGTCCTTTGCAGCCTGGCGGCAACTAAAATGGCTTTGGCTATCGTTTAATCATAAGAAAAAGGGAATTCCATATGCGACTTACCAATTTACTCGCCATGGCAATGGTTTATTTATGTGTTTGTCATGTTTCATACGCCAGTTTATTAATGAAACCGGTTGTCGATGATCAGTTACAGTATCCCCTTAGTTTACTGGGCGCTAACTATGATCCGGCCATCACCCATCCGGATAAAATTCTGGGTTTTCCGGTTGGACAGCGGGTAGCGAGTCCGGCACAGATTGCTGAAGCGGTAGGCATCTGGGGTAAACAAAGCCCACGTTTGAAAGTGGTGGAATATGCAAAATCCCATGAAGGTCGTCCCCTTTTTGCAGTATTCATTTCCAGCCCAAAAAACTTGCAGCGCCTTGACGAAATACAAGCCGATATCACTACGCTGGCGGATGCCCGTGGATTAAACGATCGTCAGGCAAACAATATTATTCAGAAATTGCCTGCCCTCGCATGGATGGCTTATTCGATCCATGGTAATGAAACCTCGGGTGCAGATGCCGCCATTACCGCCATTTATCATTTAGCCGCATCGAAAGAGCAAGATGTGCTGGAGATGTTGGACAATATGATCGTGGTCATTGATCCCATGATGAATCCAGATGGCCGGGCGCGGTTTGCCAAATCTCTGGAGCAATATAGAGGGACAGCGCCCAATGTTGATGACCAGTCGTTATTGCATCGGAGTGACTGGCCTTATGGGCGCACCAATCATTATTTCTTTGATTTGAATCGAGATTTTTTCTATCTAACCCAGCCGGAGACTCGGGGCAGAGTTAGTCTGATTAATCGCTGGCGACCCCAGCTGATGATTGATGGTCATGAAATGGGGCCACAAAGTACCTATTTAATGGGCCCGCCCAGAGATCCCCTCAATGCCAACATTAACTCTAGCTTGCAAAAGTGGGCGCTCACTTTCGCCAAAGATCAAGGGGCGGCCTTTGATAAAAAAGGCTGGCGTTATTTTACCGGTGAGTGGTTCGAAAATTGGTACCCCGGCTATTCTAACTATGCTGAATATCGCGGCAGTATGCACATCTTGTATGAGCAAAGCCGTATGGCAGAAGACGGCGTGCGCCGCCCAGAAGGAACCGTGCAAACCTACAAGGAGTCTGTGCATCACCAATTTGTTAGCACCATGGCTAACTTACGTACCCTGGCGACCCATTCTCAGGAGATGTACGCCGATTATTGGCAGGGGCGAAAACAAAACGTCGCCAGCAAAGGGCCCTACGCTGAGCGTTCATTTGTCATTTTAGCTAACAAAAATATTGGCCGGACGGAGGATTTTGTCGAGCGTTTACTCGCCCAGGATATCGAAGTATTTGTTGCCCAGAAAAACATTAAGGTCAAAAACGCGGTCAATCACTTGGGCCAGACCCTTGTTACAAGCGATATACCTGCAGGCAGTTTGGTTATTCCCAATCGCCAACCGGAAGCACGATTACTGGCGGCCATTATGGAGTTTGATGCCGCGGTAAAACCGGAGGTACTGCTTGAAGAGCGCCAGAAGACGCTCCGTGATGGTTCATCGGTAATGTATGACACCACGGCATGGAATCTCAGCATGATGTATGGGCTTTCGGCTCTAATGGTGCCGACGCACATGCAACGTCATCTCAGTCCTTACCAAGCCCCGGAGGTCATATCCCCGGATGCAGCCGAAAATGCGATTGCCTGGGCCATAGACGGTGGGGATGATCGCTCGGTTGGCTTTGCCGCCCGTCTGATGGAAAGAGGGGTGCAGGTCAGGGTTATTGACAAGGCCACCACGCTCAGTGAGCAGCAACTCAGCAGAGGCTCGGTCATTGTCACCAGGACCGATAATCCCCACAATACTGAATTATTGGGCCATATCAATCAAACTGCACAGGAACTTGAATTGGCTCCTATTTCCATATTCAGTGGCTCCGGTGCGGGGATCTTGCCGGATTGGGGCGGACAACACTTCCGCTTATTGAGTAAACCACAAATAGGCATATTGAGTCATGGGTCTTTTAGTAGTTATGACGTGGGAGCGACCTGGTGGAGTCTGGATACCTATCTGGGCGTCCGTCACAGTCAGTTAGATATCAACTCGATCACTAATGCCGATTTACGTCGCTACAACACGCTGATCATGCCCCTTGGTTATGGTGAATTGAGCAAGGAGCAACAAGCAAAACTAAAAGCCTGGGTCGAGCAAGGGGGTACGTTGATTGCCCATAGCCGCAGTGCGGCCGACTTAGCCCGCAAAAAAGATGGCTTGAGCAAGGTAAGACAAGTCGCTGATGTATTAGACAAAGCACAAGAATATGATCTGGCCATACAGCGGGAATGGTTAGCCTTGCAAGAGGAATTAGATGTTGAGCTTGTTATGCAGCATAAAATTAATACCCAACTCAGCTACCCCTGGGACGATACCCGCAAACCCTTGAAAAAAGAGCTCTTGGAAAAGCGCGAAAAATGGCAAAAACGCTTTATGCCTTCTGGCGCGATGGTGGCCGGACGGGTCGACCAGAAACATTGGTTGAGTTTTGGGGTTAATGCCACCTTGCCGCTGTTATATAGCGATCAACCGGTACTGATGTCTGCCGATGACAGCATTGCGGTAGTGAGAATAGGTGTGTTCAATCCTATGTCAGAAATGGAAAAAGCCAAAAAAATTGAGCAAGCTAATAAAACCAAACAAGGAGGTGACGAGGAACAGAGCGAGTCAGACAAACCTACATCGAATGCCATCGGTTGGTCTACGCTGCCCGAAGGACAAGAGTTATTGGTGCGTATGAGTGGTTTACTCTGGCCTGAGGCCGCACTGCGGATTGCAAATTCAGCTTATCTTACTCAGGAAAAAGCCGGTAACGGTCAGATTATATTATTCTCTGGTCAGCCAAATTTCCGCGGCGCAGCTCGGGGGACCAATCGTCTGTTGCTGAATGCCATCGTATATGGCGCTGGTTTAGGCACTCGCGCAAAAATCACCCTTTAATGTAGGCCTTGCAGGGCCGGCTGAGGCCAGGCTATTTCTAACTAGATGGAATGGGTATCGTCACCCATTCCAATTTCCCTCCCACTAATTTTCCTTAAGCAATCACAGCAAATGCTTTAAACAACTGCAAATGCACCTCTACCAGTGCCGGAATATCACGCTGATAGCCTCCACCAATCACCCCAGCCACGGGTAAGCCAAAGCGCTCACAGGCCGAAACTACCAGTTTGTCCCGCTGTAACACAGCGCCCGTAGTGATATTGAGATGGCCCAGATCATCGTCTATGTGAATATCCACCCCCGCATCATAGATCACCGCATCTGGCTGACAGGTATTAATCGCTAAGTGCAAGGCGCTGTCCACCGTATCCAGATACTCTTCATCACCTGTACCCTTGGCCAAGCCAAAATCCAGATCGGAGACTTGTTTGCGATGGGGGAAATTCTTTTCACCATGGATCGACACCGTATAGATATGGGGGTTATTTGAGGCCAACTTGGCCGTGCCATCCCCCTGGTGCACATCACAGTCAAAGATCAGCACCTTATTAATGTGCGCACTTTGCAGCATCTGTAAGGCGGCTAAATACAAGTCATTAACCATACAAAACCCGGAGCCAAAATTAGCATAGGCATGGTGATAACCGCCCGTTAGGTTTAAGGCTTTGCCTTGCTCTAAGGCCAATTTAGCCGTTAATAAGGTACCGCCAACCGCCGTTAAGGTGCGTGTGATAAGTTGTTCAGACCAGGGAAAGCCAATTCGCCTCATGGCTTTTTTGTCTAAACCATTCGTACTTAAGTCATGTATATAGCCGGGAGAAAACACCCGTTTCAATTGCGCTAATTCAACTGCCTCTGGCTGGTGAAACATCTCATCCCCAACCCCCATATCAGCTAAAGCATTGCGTATTCCCTGATACTTTTCCACTGGGAAACGGTGCCTGTCTGGCAACTCAAGACGACTATATATGGGATGAAAAACTAACGATGTCATATACCCATACCACCTCAAAATCACAGCTTACGAATACCATCCATGGTATTCACCATAGGCCAACCTGCGGTTGTTAAAATGTGTTCCATACACATTTTAACAACCGCAGTTTAAAGGAATTTAGTCTAGGCGGCTATTTATAGGCTTAACAGTCTAAGTCAAAAATGGCCAACAAGGGATAAATCCCTTTAAAACCCACCCGAAGGTAACGCGCATTTTGAGGTGGTATGGGTATGTAGTTAATTTACAATCCAAATAAGACTAACTAGCGTGCTGTGTACTGTGTACTCAATATCATAAAAATAGGTTTTTTTATCAA
>JBLHIW010000201.1:0-5063 GCA_047618055.1 Paraglaciecola sp.
TGGCGGTAATTTCCATGCCACGTGTTGGATCGTCAGCAATAATGAGCTTTGGCTCAGATGCCAGTGCCATGGCAATCATATATTTCTGGCAAACGTCATTGGCTATTTGGTGGACATAGCTGTTCATGCATTGTTCGTGATCCTTTATGCCAACTCGATGTAATAAATTAGCCGCGATTTTCAGGCGTTGTTTTTTATCGCTCTTATACCAGGGTACGCCGACACGCTTCGCCGGGATAATCTCAATGAGTTGATCCCCTAAGGTGGCAATGGGATCGAGTGAGCCCATGGGATTTTGAAAAATGACCGAGATGTCACTGCGAATAATTTTGCGTCGTGCGCTGACCGACATTGTTAACAAGTCTTGTCCTCGCCAGGTCATTCTATCAGCAGTGATCCGCCATCTCTCGGGGATCGCGCCGACGATGGCTTTAACAATGATACTTTTTCCAGAACCCGACTCCCCAACCAGAGCGTGTATTTGCCCTTCGCTAATGACCAGATTGACTTTCTCTAAGGCTTTTATCCAGCCACCATGTACATCAATTTCCAAAGTTAGATTTTTAACGTCCAGTAAATTCATGAGTGCAGTAACCTGTTTCTAAGGGCTGAGCGTAAACCATCACCCACTAAATTTATGGAAACGATCATCAGAAAAATGGCCGCGCCGGGTAGCGCGATATTCCAGGGGGCAATATAGGCAACTTCTATGCCTTCGGATAGCATTGCGCCCAACTCTGGCGTAGGAGCCTGAGCGCCAAGATTGAGAAAACCCAGGGCGCTGACGTCAAGAATAGCAATAGACAAGGCAAATGTGCCTTGCACAACCAGCATCTCTCCCATGTTCGGCAAGATGGAATTAAAAAACAGCTGCCGCTTATTTGCACCATCCAATTTCGCCGCCATAACATATTCTTTACTCACTTCGTTACGCACAAAGTCTCTGACTTGATGGATAAATTTTGGTATTAAGGCCAGTGTTATCGCCCACATGCTGTTAACGAGGCCAGTACCTAAAATGGCGATAATAATAATGGCAATCAGTAAGGTCGGTATAGCCATCAACGAGTCTAGCAAATGATTCACAAAGCTGGAGCGAAAGCCTTGGTTCATGCCGGCGATGGCGCCCAGCGCGACCCCAAGTAACAGGGCGACTAAGACTAACAATATACTGATACCAAAAGTCATTCTGCATCCATAAATGACACGAGATAAAATATCCCGACCCAGGCCATCGCTACCAAACAAATGAGTAATCCCGCCGCTGGCATCCCAGGATGGGGGGATTAACAGTGAATCAGTTTGTTGTTGTAAGGGATCAAAAGGTGCTAAAAACGGACCCAGTACGGCTAACACCACAAAAAACATTAAACAGTAAAGGCCCACAACAGCGATGTGATTAAGCTGAAATTCCTGCCAGGTAGATTGCAGAGGAGAAGGATGGAATTCCTCTTGATACAGGTTATATTGTGACACGTTCTAGCCTACTTTGAGTGGGGTCAATTAAGCGAATAATTAACTCAACTGACATGTTGAAAATGACTACCAGGCTTGAGACTGCCAGCATTCCAGCGCTAATGGCCGGGTAGTCTCGCTGATAAATAGCCTGAATCAAAAAGTTCCCAATACCTGGCCAGGAGAATATGATTTCAACTATCATAGCGTTGGTTAGCAAGGTCGTAAATTGCATGGCTAAAATAGGCAATATGGGGATTAACGCGTTGGCGATACCATGGTGTTGTAATACTTGTCGTGATGTTAAGCCCCGGGCATAGGCGGCTTGGATAAATTCACTGTTCATGATTTCAATTACCGAACGCCTGGTGATACGCACTACCATTGCCGTCGTGACAATAGATATGGACAGGGTCGGCAGCACCAAATGTCGCAAAGCATCATAAAATGCTTCTCTTTTGTCTGGTAAATCAGAGAGCAGTATATCGAATAAGATAAAGCCTGTTTTAAGGGGAACATCAAATAACAAGCTTATTCGACCTGACAGGGGAAACCAGCCAAGTTGCAGGGAAAATAGCAGGATAACGATGAGTGCCAACCAAAAGACTGGGATAGAATAGCCGATAACACTGACGGACAATAATACATGGTCTGTGCTTTTGTTATGACGTAATCCGGCGAGAAATCCCAGAGGAATCCCCAGTGAAAATGAAAATATAAAGGCGTAGGTACTGAGTTCAATACTGGCCGCAATGGTTCGACTAATTTCGTTTAGCAAGGGTAAGCCTGAACTAAAACTTACTCCCCAATCGCCTTTAAATAGTGCGCCCAAATAATGTAAATACTGTTGAAGCACATTGCCTTGCATATGAAATGCATCATTTAATCGCTGATAGTGTGCGTGTTCACTGCTGGCGATACCGGTCAAGTTTGTTAAGGGATCCCCAGGAAATAAGTAGGCTAAAAAAAATGAAAATAGACTGAGGATAAACAGCGTTAGGATCAGCAGGTTAAACTGCCTAAGGATGAAGTTTCCCATCAGTTTTTCTCGGCCGGAGCAAAACGAATACCCCCATAAGGATTAATCACCAGCCCGGTTAAATTTTTGCGATAGGCCTGGTAATGGATTGCATGAGCGATCGGTACAAGGGGCATTTCTTCTAATAACAATTCATTGGCCTTACTGTAAAAATAGGCACGTTCTTCCTGATTGGTAAATTGCAGGGCCCGATCAATATAAGAGTCATATTCTGGTGAACACCACATTGCCCTATTGGTACCAAATTTAATCGCCGGGCAAGATAATAAGGGACGGTAAAAATTATCTGGGTCGCCATTGTCGGCAGACCAACCTATCAGTACGGAATCGTGGGCGCCTTGTTTTAGTCGTCCCCTAAAGGTACTCCACTCATAACTGACAATGTTTGCCCGGATATCAACGTCTTGTAAATAAGCCTGTATCAGGGCTGCCATTTTCATCGCATTTGGATTATAGGCACGCTCAACCGGCATTGCCCATATGTTCATGACAAAGCCCGGTTCGATACCATTTTTAACGAGAAGTTTTTTTGCCGCCACGGGGTTGTAGTTAATCTTTTTTAAATCGCCTTGAAACGCCCAGGAGGTGGGGGGAAGAATACTCACCGCCGGTGCCGCACTGCCGAAATAAATGGCGTCCAGTAACGCGTCCCGGTCAATGGCCATTGTCAATGCTTTACGAACTTGCGGATTGTCAAACGGGGCTTTAGAGGTATTGAAGGCCCAAAAACCCACGTTTAAACCCGGTTTTTCATCCAGTGATAATTCTTTTCGCTGACGAATAATATCCAATTCACTGTGGGCTGGAAAGGCCATGACATCACACTCACCGGTTATCAGTTTTGCTAATCTAAGGGCGCTGGACGGGGTGATATCAAAAATCAGTTGCTCTGTTTTATTTTCTTTCCCCCAGTAAGCTTCATGCCTGACAAAGCGAACAAATCGGTCTTGACGATAACTCACAAATTTATAGGGGCCGGTGCCTATAGGTTGGCTATCAATGAGTTCTTTGGTCTTGCTTTGCTCAAGTTTTCCCCCGTATTCAGCCGATAGTATGATCGCCGAGTCGGTGGCCAAGTTCGCCAAAAACGAACTATCGGAACGCACCAGTTCAATCTCTACCCGATAACCATTAATGCGCGTAACATTACTTATGAGCTGATCCAAACCTACGCTATTAATATAAGGGTAGTCCCCCCCAGATACCTGGTGAAAAGGGTGTTCTACTAAACGCCAGCGATCAAAACTAAACAAAACGTCGTCGGCATCCAAGTTACGACTGGGTGTAAAGTAAGGGGTACTATGAAAGCTAACGTTTTTACGCAGCTGAAAGGTGTAACGCAGACCGTCATCGCTAACCAACCAGCTTGTCGCTAAGGCTGACACGATTTCACCGCTGGCTGGGTCAAAGTCAATCAGACGATCGTAAATCTGGTGTGATGATGCATCAACTGTTGTGCCGGATGCATCTAGTTGGGGATTGAAACCCACTGGGCTCCCCTCAGAGCAATAGACGATGCCTTTCAGGTCATGTTCAACCTGAACAAAATCACTACATCCGCCAAGTAGTGTGGCACATAAAAGCCACAGGCAGTGCTTCTTTTTAATCAACTCTGGAAGAGATAAGGAGATCATTGCATTACTCCAGATCCTCGCCCGTTGAGTCCAGTAAATTATATTTTTTAAGGTAGCCACGCAGTTGGTGGTAGCTTAGAAAAAGTTTTTCGGCGGTCTTTTTTTGATTGTACTGGCTGTCTGCCAGGGCTTGTTTAAGTAAATCAATCTCAAATTCCTGAGACAGGTTTTTTAAATCTACCGGGAATTCGTAGAATGCTTGATTATGACTAAGGGCAGCCGGCGGCTCTGGCGTTACATCACTGGCAAGGGCGACAGGCAGTGCTGGTGGCAGTATCGCGATCCTATCTTGCGTCTTCATTCTAGCCTTTGGACGATACGCAGACTCAAAGGGATCGAGCACAATATTGTGCACCGGGATATTGGGGTTATTACTTCTGTATACGGCTCGTTCCACCACATTTTTTAACTCACGAATATTGCCTGGCCACGGGTGATCCAACAATATTCTTTTGGCTTTTTCGCTAAAACCGCTAAATAGCTCCATTTCCAGCTCACGAGCCATATTAATCGCAAAATGTTCGGCCAGCATTAAAATATCATCTCTGCGTTCGCGCAAAGGAGGCAAAGTAATGACGTCGAAGGCTAATCTGTCCAGTAAATCTGCGCGAAACTCTCCTGACTCGGCTAATGCAGGCAAGTCTTCATTGGTAGCGGCGACTAAGCGCACATCAACCTTGACACTACGGGAGCCACCGACCCGTTCAAACTCACCGTATTCAATCACTCGGAGCAATTTTTCCTGGATCATACCGGATGTATTAGCCAATTCGTCCAAAAATAAGGTGCCGTTATCCGCTGTTTCAAATCGTCCTTCCCGGCGTTTTGACGCCCCCGTAAACGCACCTGCTTCATAGCCAAATAGTTCACTCTCCAACAAATTCTCATTTAGTGCAGCACAATTAAGTTTTAGATAGGTTTGTTCCCAGCGCTTG
>JBLHIW010000202.1:0-4974 GCA_047618055.1 Paraglaciecola sp.
CATCACGAATGGTTGTTCATCGCCTCCTTGTGCATACCCTCTAGCATCCCACATAAATTTACGTGACGAAGCCCAGGCAAAATCACGCACATTTTTAGCGGAGAATTTCCAGGTTTGCTGCTTATCCGTCCCGGCTTTTTCATTTTCCAGGGCTTCTTCATCGGTCACAATAAATACGATACGCTCTGCGCCTTCTGCTTCTTTTAAACGTTTACGCTGAGTATTAGTAAGTACTTGCTTGGGATTCTGTAATACGCCCGTTGAGCTTACGATATGATCCGCAGGCACGGTCATCTCTACTTCATAGTCACCAAATTCAAGGGTGAATTCGCCGCGGCCAATAAATTCTTTGTTGGTCCAAGCTTCATAATCTGTGTAGGAATGTAAACGGGGAAACCATTGGGCTAAGAGAAAAATATCATTGCCGCCTTCACGCTCATCATCAGGGAAATGTTCATAACCTGAGCGAGCCGATACCGCATCTTCTTCAACAATATTAAAGGCAAAATCGATGTTAAAGGTGGTTGTTTTGCCTGGCTTTAATGGCTTGGGCAGGTCAATACGCATATTGGTACCCACAATCACATGCCTAAGCGCCTTGCCAGACGTGCTACTAATATCTTTTATCTCGTAGCCCAGCTCGTGGTCGGCGACAAATTGCTGACGGCGCAGGGCACTTAGACTAAGCTTAGCAGGTTTACCACTGGACCCTGCACTGGCAGCAGGACCACGATTACCCAGTCCACCAAAATTAGTCGACATGGCCGATAATGAATCGTTTCTGAATTTGTTTTGATCCAGCTGCAGCCATAAATACTTAAGGGTATCCGGCGAGTTATTTTTATAGGTAATGGTTTCAGAGGCTTCGATGCGACGTTTTTTCTCGTCTAATCGAACTTTTATTTGATAATCTACTTTTTGCTGCCAGTATTGATGGCCCGGCTCGCCGGCGGCATTGCGATAAACATTCGGGGTGGGGAGCACTTCGTCTAGTTGACGAAACTTATCTTCAAAATCGCCTTTGCTTTGCTTTATGGCAGCGTTTGCCATGACAATCGATAACAGCGACAGCATTACCGTCATAATCATTTTATTTAACATGTTTTTCCCTGGATTCAATGGTGCAGCTTATACAACGGCATTTACTGTGCCCTGTCGGCGCGGATGATATTACAAATTGAGCTCTAGATCTGCAATTTACCGTCTAAGGCACCTTGTAAATTGTAAACAAACACGTGCAACACAGGGTATACAGTGGTTTTAGCAGCGGTGTTTCGCTCATAGCTTATAACGACAAATGCTTGTTTCTCAGAGGCTTTGTCGTATTCTAAAACGCTGAATCATTTTGTTGGTGACTTATGCCTGAATTTAGCTGGGAAAGAGCGGTGATCAAAGTAGGCAGCAGCTTGATTGCCCCAGACGGTCATCAATGCAGCCCACAATTTTTACTGCCCATAGCCCGCTTTATCAGTGAGAGCCGGGCTCAGGGTAAAGAGGTGGTCTTGGTCTCCTCTGGCAGTGTGGCAGCGGGGCGCAGTAAAATAGCCCACAAACATTTGCCCTCTATTGCCGAAAAACAGGCCATGGCGGCCATTGGTCAGACCCAGATGATGGCTAACTGGGCGCGACTCTTTGAGTGTGATTGCGCCCAGATACTATTGACCTCAGACGATCTGCATAATCGCACCCGCTATGTGAATATCAAGAATACCTTGCGGGAGTTGCTGAAAAATCGTGCCTTACCGATCGTTAATGAGAATGACACGGTGGCGATCAATGAACTAAAAGTCGGTGATAACGACAATCTCGCTGCGTATACTGCCCTGGTCGCTCAAGCTGATACCTTGATTATTTGCTCAGACATTGACGGTTTGTATGATGGCGATCCCAGAACCCAGCCCAATGCGAAGTTGATCCGCGAGGTAGATGAGATTAACTCGTACATATACTCTTTGGCCGGCGGGGCTGGCAGCGTTGTTGGTACAGGAGGGATGCGAACTAAATTGCAGGCGGCTGAAAAATGCACCCAAAGTGGCATTCAGACCCTGATAGTAAATGGTCGCGATGGGTCAATATTTGATAGTTTACTGCAGGGCAAGCGACAAGGCACTTTGTTTAAGCCGGTCAAAACCCAAAATAACGCCCGCAGTCAATGGCTCCGGCATACCTTAAAGACCGCTGGCAGGATCCAAATTGACGTGGGTGCAAAACAGGCCTTGCAGAAAAATGGCGCATCCCTGTTGCCTTCTGGAATAGTGGATGTCGATGGTTTTTTTAAGCCTGGGGAAGCCGTTGAAATTGTCAGTGAAGGGCATGTTATTGCCAAAGGCCTGAGCCTTTACAGTGCCGATGATTTACGGGCCATAAAAGGCATGCGCAGTGACAATATAGAGCATACCCTGGGCTATACCTATGGCGAAGCAACAGTGCACAGAGATGATATGGTGCTGATATAAATCAGCTGATAAATAACCACGAAGGATAATTTTATGGGTTTTTCTATTGAAGAAGCGGCTCGCAAGGCCAGGCATGCGTCCAGACAAGTCGCTAAGTTAAGTGCAGAGCAAAAGAACCAACTCTTAAGGGATATCGCGGCGCGTATGCTTGAGCAAACCGCACAGATATTAGTGGCAAATGAGCAGGATTTGGCTGCTGCAAGGGCGAATAACCTCGATGCAGCAATGTTAGACCGGCTTAAGTTAAGCCCTCAGCGCATTCAGGACATAGGCGATGCCGTATTGGAAATAGCCGCTCAGCCTGATCCGGTAGGCAATGTCGCCAACATCCAGCGCATGCCAAGCGGTATCCAGGTCGGTAAAATGCGCATTCCCTTAGGTGTCATAGCCATGATTTATGAATCACGTCCGAATGTCACCATTGACGCCGCAGCCCTGTGCTTAAAGGCGGGTAACGCGGTGATACTGCGCGGGGGGAAAGAGGCCTTACATTCTAATCTCTCATTAGCCGAGTGCATTCGCTACGGGCTTGAGAAACATCAACTCGATCCTGCGGCAGTCACCGTGGTACCCGATCCCGACCGGGCGGTAATGAATGAATTGATGACCCTGGATCAATATATTGATTTGATTATTCCCCGGGGAGGTGAAGGACTGATCCGCTTTGTGTCACAAAATAGTCGCATTCCGGTGATCCAACATTACAAGGGCGTATGTCACCTATATGTGGACGACGGGGCAGATCAAGAAAAAGCCCTAAAACTCTTAGAAAATGGCAAATGTCAGCGCACGGGGGTGTGTAACTCCCTGGAAACCTTGCTAGTTCACCAGGACATTGCCCCCAGTTTTTTACCACAAGCGGCGAGTTTGCTTGCCAAGCATGGTACTAAAATCCACGCCTGCGAACGAAGTATGGCGTATTTCCCTGACGCAACTCCTGCGACTGAAGATGACTGGCATGCGGAATATCTGGCCATGGAAATCGCCGTTAGAGTAGTAAGTGATTTCGCTCAGGCCATCGAGCATATCGAAGCCTATAGCTCAGGTCATACCGAAGTGATTGCCACGTGTGATTACAGCCGTGCTCAGGAATTTATTCGCACAGTTAATTCCGCCGTTGTTATCGCCAATGCCTCATCGCGGTTTTCTGATGGGGGCCAATTAGGCCTGGGGGCGGAGATCGGCATTTCCACCAGCAAATTACATGCATACGGTCCCATGGGCGCCGAATCCCTAACCACAGAGAAGTTTATTGTAATGGGGGATGGTGAAATACGCACCTAGGACCCCCTTTGTGTATAAACCTGGTATCGCCAACCAGGATGATGGCGATACCAGTTTGTATGGGAGGCATATAGGGCTCTGCTCATGTTGTCAAATCAAACGGGCCATATGACTGACGAAATAAATATACATTATGAGTGTCAAATCTACATTATGAGTGTTAAAACGGTCAAATCCTCTGAACTCTTCCAATAGGTGAAGTGAATGAAAGCCCGTTTTTTCTCCATGGTAATCATTTTATGCTTTATTCCCATGTCCCAGGCAAAGGACTTATCTGTTGGCTGGGAGTTGTGGTATCCCTATCAATATCACAATAAAAAAATTGAGCTTGTTGGACTGGATATTGAGTCCTTTAACGCAATAATGGCCCAGGCAAAGCTAAAATTTACTAGCGCAGAGATCCCCTGGAAGACCCATTTGCACTTTATCAAGACCGGTAAAATAGATATGGCCATGGGCGCATCTAAAACCGACGATAGGCAACAGTACGCGTATTTTTCCCTGCCTTATCGACAAGAAACGGTAAAACTATTTGTTAAAAAGGGCAATGCAAGTCAGACACCGTTAACATCATTGTCTGACCTGGCGGCTAGCCCCTATAAGATTGGCGTTGAGGCAGGATATTACTATGGGAAAGCCTATCAGGACTTAATCAAAGACCCTGACTTCCAAAATAATATTAGTGAGGTAATCGATTTAGAGCAAAATGTAAGTATGCTGCTGGAAGGGAAACTAGATGGATTTTTAGTTGACCCGGTTACCATGAAAGCGTTTGTTAACAAGTACGATATGCACAACACTTTCGAACCACACCCGGTAGAGATCTATAGCGCAGATATCCACCTGATGCTCAGTAAAATCACCGGAGATGAGTTTTTATTGAATAAAATTAACCAGGCAATCACTACCCTTAAAAACAACGACAGTTTGCAAAAAATCAATCGCCGTTGGAGTGCGACGCAAAACGCCAACTAGACTCTGTAAGTCCCGGGCCACTTGTTTTAAGCATCACATAATAAAATTGAATGGCCCGCGATGGGTTTTTATTAAATAATAATTAACCACCGTTGGGGCAAGATCCAAGGCCCTAACTAATAAGAGCGTTATCCCCGTCCTCCTTGATATGTGTTCAACTGACAAGGCATGGGCATAAGTTGGTCGCAAAATGTTTTCAAACTTATTATTTTTTTACTTATTTGTGTACAAACACCTTGCCACCCTTCATCACAAAATC
>JBLHIW010000203.1:0-4960 GCA_047618055.1 Paraglaciecola sp.
TGCTAGGAACCTGCATGGTGACTTCTTGTATCGCTTCACGTATTGCATACAAAAAGGCCTCGGATGAGGCGTTTCCGTGACTCTTGACTACTGTTGCGCGCAATCCTATCAGACTCGCTCCATTATACTGGTCGGGGTTCACTCTGGAATAAATTTTACGTAACAGAGGCAGGGCTATTTTCGCCATTATCTTAGTCCAAATACTTTGCTCAGAAACGACTTTAACTTCGTCCATGAGCAATTTAGCCAGGCCTTCACATGACTTTAATGCAATATTTCCGACAAAGCCGTCGGTCACGATCACATCGGCCTTTTCGGTGAAAATATCGTTACCTTCGATATACCCTATGTAATTTATACCTTTAGCATTAGACAGGATTTGGGCCGCATATTTGACCTGATCGTTACCCTTAATTTCTTCTGCGCCAACGTTTAACAAGGCCACCCGGGGTTGTTTTATGCCGGCAACCTCCTGGGCTAATACTGAGCCCATTACTGCATATTGAAATAACACTTCAGAATCACAAACTACATTAGCACCTAAGTCCAACAAATAAACTTTTTTCCCGGAGATAGAGGGAAGGGACGAAATTAACGCAGGGCGGTCAATACCTGGCAAGGTTTTCAATACATAATAAGCCATCGCTAAAAGTGCCCCGGTGTTACCCGCACTGACACAGGCGTCGGCTCGTTGTTGCTCAACCAATTCAAGGGCGCGGCGCATGGAAGAATCTTTTTTATTACGCAGAGCTGAAGTAGGACGGTCGTCCATTAACACGGTTTGGCTACAGGCAGATAACTCAATACGGCTACATAGTTGGGCTGGTAAAGTTTCAAGCCAGGCTTGCATGATTGGCTGATCGCCACACACAATGATATTCAAATAGGGATATTCTTGCAGCGCACTATGGGCTGCCAAAAGGATGATATGGGGGCCGTTATCGCCCCCCATAATATCTAACGCTAAGGTCAGATGGCTCAAAATTATCTCAGATTATAATGAGAGAACTTTTTTGCCTTTATAGTAACCATCAGCAGTCACGTGATGACGAATGTGCGTCTCACCTGACGTTGAATCTACAGACAAAGTTGTTGTGCTTAATGCATCGTGTGAACGACGCATACCACGCCTTGAACGGGTTTTTCGACTCTTTTGTACTGCCATTACTTTGCTCCTAGTCTCGCTTAAGTTCTTTCAAAACTGCGAAGGGGTTTGGGCGCTCATCGGCCGGTTCAATTACTCCATAACTCATTTCATTGCGTTTCACACTGCAATCCTCCTCTGCATGAAGGGCTACAATGGGCAACGATAAAATCAGCTCGTCTTCAAACGTCTGCAGTAAGTTGATTTCTCCTTGGTCATCGACCACAACCGGTTCGTAAGCGTCCGGTAGCTCATCCGTATCTTTAGCTTCAGTACCCTGCACAGGACTGAGGCAAAACGACACATCAATTTGATGAGCAAAGACATTATTACATCTCTGACACAGAAGTGAGGCTGAAGATGTCATATGACCATGAAAATAAGTCAGACCCTGCTCGTCTTTATTAAACTTAAGATCAATGTCAATTTCATCGGCAATGTCAGCTACCGCGTCAAGCAATCTTGGCATATCAGCTGTTAACATCACACCCCGATAATCGGAGCATATTGTTGCACTTTTGACAGGATCAACCTGCTTGGGCAGTTTCACTCTCTGCATAGCGCGCGCATATTATAGGCAGATGGGGGTTTAGTCAAAGAAAAATTACTCCTTAAAGTAAAGGACTGTTAGCTTTTGGTGTATGATTAGGGTGAATTATGCTTTGATTTACCTACTTTGGCTAACCTTAGATCAACAACTTTATGAAATTAATTTTAGCATCCACATCGCCGTACCGAAAAACCTTGCTGGAAAAACTTAAAATCCCCTTTACTTGCAGCCGTCCAAACGTAGATGAAAGCCCTAAAAACCGAGAGCCCGCTAGGGATCTGGTGGAAAGACTAGCACGTAGCAAGGCTCAAGCTGTTGGCACCGGTATCCCTAAGGCCTATGTTATTGGCTCTGATCAGGTGGCAAGTCTTGATGACAAGATCCTCGGCAAACCCGGCAACTATGACATTGCCTTTGCCCAACTTAAAGCCGCCAGTGGACGAGCTGTCACCTTTCATACGGGCCTATGTATCTTTGATACCAACACCAACACCTACCACTCAACGGTAGAAGACTTTGTCGTATCTTTTAAGTCTCTAAGTGACGAGCAGATTACCCGCTACTTACACGCAGAACAACCTTATGATTGTGCCGGGAGTTTTAAAAGTGAAGGCCTGGGGATCATGTTATTTAGCGCACTTAATGGAAGAGACCCTAATACCTTAGTCGGTTTGCCCTTGATACGTCTCACAGAATTATTTACTGAACTGGGGATCGATTTGTTTGAGCATATTAGAGCTTAATACCTCATAGATAAGCATGCAGTTCATCCAGTCTATCGATAATTCCCAGGGGTTGGTGCTTATTTAGCTGCTGGGCTTTATGTACACCAAAGCTCACACCGATCCTGTCCATACCAATGGATTCAGCCATCGCCATATCGTAGCTGGTATCCCCGATCATTAGGGCCTGGTGAGGTGCCAGCGACAATTCTTCCAGTATTTGCTGCAACATATCCGGCGAGGGTTTTGACTGGGCATCATCTGCACAGCGGGACGTATGGAAATAATGACCTGTTTGCGTATGTTGCCACGCACCTTCCAGGCCCCGGCGCCCCTTCCCCGTGGCCACCGCCAATAAGTGTCCCTGAGCCTTGAGCGTTTCCAATAACGACGATGCCCCATGAAACAGTGGGCTTGACGTTTCCGCATGACCAACAAAGGCAGCCCTATAGGCTTTAACCAACTCTTCCACCCCCAGATCATTTTCTATACAGAATAACTGTTTTAACGCCGGGGCCAGACTCAAGCCAATTATATTCCGGGCATTTTCTGCACTGGGTACCGGTAACTCAAGAGTCTTTGCCGCGACTTGTATGCACTGCACAATCTTGTCAGCGGAGTCCATCAGCGTGCCATCCCAATCAAAAATGATCAGCTTATACTTCATCGTTTAACCTCTTAAGGGCATAGCTGAGTTGTTTATCCAGAGGCGCGTTAAAACTGACTCTTTCCTCCGTTGCAGGATGGATAAATGCCAGTGAGCGGGCGTGTAAAAAAAGCCGTTTCAATGTGAGCTTCTGCATTCGCAGACTAAAGTCAGCATCACCGTATTTATCATCACAGGCAATAGGATGGCCCGCGTGTAAGCAATGCACCCGTATTTGGTGGGTACGCCCGGTTATCGGTGACGCTTCTACCAGGGTCGCGTCCTTAAACTGTTCAAGTATCCTAAAACGGGTTTCTGAGGGTTTGCCCTCCTCCTGCACCAACACCATACGTTCCCCCGACTTCAGGGTGTTTTTGAGTAAGGGAGCTTTTACCTTGAAGCGATTGGCTGGCCACTCGCCGCAAACCAGTGCCTGATAACGTTTGTCGAATTTTTTATCCCTAAGCTGCTCATGGAGGCTTCTTAGGGCGGAACGTTTTTTGGCAATCAACAGGCAACCTGAGGTGTCTCGATCTAATCGATGTACCAGTTCCAAATACTTCTGCGCAGGCCGCAAGGCTCGAAGGGCCTCAATCACCCCAAAGCTCAAACCACTGCCGCCGTGTACCGCCATACCAGAAGGCTTATTCAGCACCATCAACCACTCATCTTCATACAAGATGTGTGATTCCAGGCTTGCCACCTTATCTAACTTAGTCGAAGGCACTGCCGTGGGCTCTGATACACGTATGGGCGGGAGGCGTAATTGATCGTTGGGCTGCAACTTATACTCAGGCTTCACCCGTTTCTTATTAACTCTGACCTCGCCCTTGCGTAAAATGCGATAAATAAGACTTTTTGGCACACCTTTTAATAAGGTGCGCAAAAAGTTATCGACCCTTTGCCCTTCCAGGTCAGGATCAATGTCGATAAACTGTACTTTTTCAAATGATATATCTGCCATAAGCGGCGCATTGTAACTGAATTATGTTAATAATTGAGTAGAATTTTAATCTCTTGCCAGCATTAGTTCTTTAGTGTGATAATGCTGGGGTAAGCAGTCATTAATATGATGAGCTGTAACAAACAGATGTGATAGTCCGTTCTGGTAGCAAAATGCGATAAAATATCGTTTTAAGACATTGCCCTACCAACTGCGAAGTGAGTAACTTTTCGTATGTCAGGTAAAACAGAACCCAAACATCAGCGATAAAATAACCTTTATGATCGCAATAGATGTAAAGAATGTATTTGAATTGACAAAATATTTGGTCTTATAAAACACATTAAATAGTTGTGTAAACACCGAATATTAGAACGTTTTAAGAATAGTAAAAAAGTTAGATAATACGCTGTACCTAACCCCATAAATTTGGGAGAGTGCATAGAAAAACATACATTAAATTAGCACCTAATGTAGCACTTAAGCGATAAAACTTAACGTTAGAACAATACAGCCGTGAGGCTGCATACACAATTTGTCTAAGCTCACTGCAAGTCTTTCATCAATGGCGGTCGGTACACCACCGAGTAAAATAGAATGAAAAGAATGTTGATCAATGGCACACAGCAAGAAGAATTGCGTGTGGCCCTAGTTGATGGCCAAAAGCTGTATGATTTGGATATTGAAAGTCCAGGTCACGAGCAAAAAAAAGCCAATATATATAAGGGTACCATTACCCGCGTAGAACCTAGTTTAGAAGCCGCTTTTGTTGATTATGGCGCCGACCGTCATGGTTTCCTTCCCCTAAAAGAAATTGCCCGTACGTATTTCCCACAAGGCTATAAGTTTGAAGGTCGTCCTAATATCAAGGAAGTGATCAGAGAAGGCCAGCAAGTCATAGTACAAATAGATAAAGAAGAGCGCAGCCAGAAAGGCGCTGCCCTAACCACTTTTA
>JBLHIW010000204.1:0-4955 GCA_047618055.1 Paraglaciecola sp.
TATTTGGGGAGCGGTAGTTCAGTTGGTTAGAATACCGGCCTGTCACGCCGGGGGTCGCGAGTTCGAGTCTCGTCCGTTCCGCCATTAAATTATAAAAATTCAGTTACTCCCGCCTATATCTCTAATATTGCAGTGAAATTCAACAGTACAAATTTAGCTAATGTAACCCTCAAAATTTTTTCCGAGCCGCCGCTAATTAAGGTAAGCTAGTCTCTAATTTGCAAAATCACCCGCCCCTCAGACGCCAGGAGTAAATAAGCAACCTTATGCTTTTGCTTTTTATCTACATTGTGATCGCACTGGGCTTTTCGTTTATTTGCTCGGTGGCCGAGGCAGTGATACTCAGCGTTTCCTCGGCCTATATATCGGTGATGGAAAAAAAACAGCAGGCAAGTGCTAAATTACTGAGATCCCAAGTGGATGACATTAATCGTCCACTAGCCGCGATTTTAACGCTCAATACCATTGCCCATACCATGGGCGCTGCGGGTGCCGGAGCCCAGGCAGCGCGGGTGTTTGGTGATGCCTATTTAGGCATAGCCTCTGGGGTGCTAACGTTAATGATACTGGTGTTTTCCGAAATCATTCCCAAAACACTTGGTGCGACCTATTGGCGCCGGCTCGCCCCGATGACCGCGTATTTTTTAAAGTATTTGATCTTGTTGTTATACCCTTTTGTACTGCTGGCGCAAAAACTAACTTCTGGTTTTAGTGAAGGCAGCCCATTAAAGGGTTTAAACCGGGATGAATTGTCTGCCATGGCCAGTCTATCTCATGAGGGAGGGCAAATAGCGTTGCAAGAAGCCAGTATCGTGCAAAATATTTTGAGCCTGCAGCACTTAACCGTGCGTGATGGCATGACCCATCGCACTGTGGTGTTTTCGATCTCAGAAGATATGACAGTAGAAGCCTTTTTTTACAAACATGGCAGCGTGGTATTTTCCCGCATTCCCCTATACGAAGGAAAAGAGCCGGAAAAAATTAACGGCTACGTACTCAGAACTGATTTATTGTTGGCCCAGGCCAGAGGTAATTCAGCCTATCAGGTCAGTCGTTATCGTAAAGAGATGGTGACCCTACTAAGTAGTATGCCCTTAAGCCAGACTTTTAAAGCCCTGCATAGTAAGCGGGGTAATATGCTCCTGGTAGTGGATGAGTATGGGGGCCTTGAGGGGGTTTTGACCAACGAAGATTTGCTTGAAAGCCTGCTTGGTATCGAAATTGTGGATGAAAAGGATAAAGTGGTCAGCATGAAAAAACTGGCGCAAATAATGGGTAAAAGAAGAGAAAAAAGTAGACAAGAACGTAACAGACTGAGTAAATCGAAGTAGCGTAACATTGAAGTCCAGTGTATCGCCCTAGTCGAACAGTAAGGTATGACGGACAGGAACTAAATAAAGTTATGAGTGAATTACTCAAATGTGTGGCATTAAGTAAAGAATATAATGAGGGGAAAAACTCAGTACACGTCCTTAAAACACTCAGTTTTTCAGTTGCAAGAGCTGAACAGGTGGCGATTGTTGGTACCTCAGGCTCTGGGAAAAGCACACTGTTGCACTTGTTAGGTGCCCTCGATCAGCCCACCTCGGGCAAGGTGCTATTTGAACAGCAGGATATTTTTACCTTTTCAGACAAACAACAAGCCTTGTTTCGCAACCAGTCTCTTGGTTTTGTTTATCAGGCCCATCATTTATTGCCCGAATTTACCGCCCTGGAAAATGTCGCTATGCCATTGTTGATAGCCAAAGTGAGCCCCAAAACAGCTGAGAAAAGAGCAGCCGATATGCTAAAAAGAGTGGGCTTAGCCCAACGTGTTAGTCATAAACCAGCGGAATTATCCGGTGGTGAGCGACAGCGGGTGGCGATTGCCAGAGCATTGGTGAATCAACCTAAACTGGTCTTAGCCGATGAGCCTACTGGTAACTTGGATCACAAAACGGGTGAGGGTATCTACCAATTATTAAGCGAGTTGCGGGAGCAAATGCACACCAGCTTTGTCGTCGTGACCCACGATATAGAGCTAGCAAGCAAGTTAGATCGTACCCTTAACCTGGTTGACGGTGAACTCAGTGCTCAGCGACCAGAGATAGCCTGATCACGATGCGATTAATGTGGCAGTTAGCCTGGCGATTTCGTTCCAGCAAGCAACAAAACGGTTTTATTTCATTTATTTCAGCCTCGTCAACGATGGGTATCGGGCTTGGGTGTTGTGTATTGATCTTGTTGCTATCGGTGATGAACGGTTTTGAGTATGAGTTAAAAGAGCGCTTATTATCCGTGATCCCCCACGGGGAATTGTACGCTTTGGATCCAAAGGGTATCGACCATTGGCAAGAGGAAATAAAAAGGCTACAACAGAATGGACGGTTTGAATCTATTGAGCCCTATACTAAAGCCACGGGTATGCTGCAAAAAGGCAGCAAGATGAAATCAATTGAGTTAACCGGCATTGCGCCTGAATATGCTCAGCAAAATAAGATGATTGCCAATGTTTCTGCAGATCAATGGCAAGCTTTTACCCACAACGATCATGGTGTTTTATTGGGCCAGGGAGTGATGCAACAATTACAACTTAAGCTTGGTGACAGAGTCCAGCTATTGTTGCCACAAACCAGTGGCGACTTATCCCTAAAAGCACTGAAAAGCATTTGGTTAACGGTGTATGGCATCGTCAAAATTGGCGGTGAGTTGGATAATCATATTGGCTATATGCACCTATCATTAGCCTCACAATCACTTGGGGTAACCCATGGTGCCCAAGGTATCCGCTTTCGTTTTGATGAGCCATTTCAGGCACCACAACTTACCCGTAAAATTGGCTATGATTTCACTCAGGGCGTGTATATGTCTGATTGGACTCGCACTCAAGGACATTTATATCAGGATATACAGCTTGTAAGGGTGGTGGTTTATATCGCGCTGAGCCTGGTAATAGGCGTGGCTTGTTTTAATATAGTATCGACCCTGGTCATGGCGGTTAACGAAAAACAAGCGGAGATTGCGATGCTCAAGAGCATGGGTGCGAGGGATTCGCTGATCATCGGCACTTTTATGTTACAGGGCCTGATCAATGGTGTGTTAGGCACGGTTTGTGGGTTGGTACTTGGCGTGGTGTTCGCCTTAAACCTAGCCGAGATGGCACAAGCCATAGAGCGTGTGGTTGGTGTGCAGTTTTTGTCTGGGGACATTTATTTTATTGATTTTTTACCTTCACGCCTTAATTGGAGCGAGGTCTATTTGGCCGGGCTAATTGCCATCACCTTAAGTTTGTTTGCGACAATTTATCCTGCGCGAAAAGCCGCAAAAATTAATCCGGCGCGGGTCTTAGGTCATTAATGCTCTGGCTCATTAAACGCCAAAAACAATAAGGTTGTGGCAACGACAAGGCCAGGTAAGACTTGCCTGGCAAAGGCATTGTAGCCATACTTCTTCTCACAGTTTGTGATCACCAGCAGAGAAAATAAGCCCCTATGGATGCACTTGAATTATTATTAACCCGACGTTCTCAACCACGTTTGCAGGCACCCGCTCCCAGCGAGAAGGTATTAGAAAATATTATGCAAGCGGCACTGCGGGTGCCGGATCATATGGGGCTAACGCCATGGCGTTTTGTTGTTTGTCATAAAGCCGGTCTGAAGAGGCTGGGGGATATATTTGAACAAGCGGCCATTATTGAGGATAAGGGTGAAAAACATATTGAACGTGCATCCCAATTGCCGCACAGGGCCCCCATGGTCATCGTCGCTATTGCCAAATATAAAGAACATGAAAAAGTTCCATGGATAGAGCAAGTTGCCTCTGCTTCTTGTGCGGTTAGCGCGATGCAAATGGCCGCCTTAGCCCAAGGCTATGCAGGCGTGTGGCGAACGGGCAGTTATGCACAAAGTGAGGTGGTTAAACACGCCTTTGAATTAGGCGAACAAGATGAGATCGTCGGCTTTTTGTACCTGGGTAGCACGGTGTTAAAAACCGTAGCAAAATCGCTCAAATCCAGTAAGGAATATTTCGAATTTTGGAGTTGAAAAATGCTGAGCACCCGATTGGCCCTCGGTATTATATATCCGCTCTCACATTGTCATAGCTAGTTGATTTAACCCTGTCTACCTTGGCTCATTTGGAGGGGTTTTGGGAGACGAGGGTTCATTCCATTAATCCTCCTTGATATGTGCTTAGCTCACATGGCGCTGACACGTTTCCTAGCAAAGTATGTCTATGCATTCGCTCGTTCCCTTTTAAATTGACGCCATCCCGCCAGGGAGCTTGCCAGCCCTTCTTAAAGGGCGATACCAAAGTCGCTTACGCATTATCCCTTAGACCGGTAAACACACCGTGATGATGCTACTTTTATCCATCGCAACTTGATCAGGCACCTAGCTAGGCAAATTATGCACTTACTTAGTTGAATCCAAGGCTTGTAAACAAAAACGTACTAGAGTTAAGGCGATGACACTAAAAATAAATTGAACTTTTTGCGTCACTATCAGAGTGACAAGTTGACCCGTGCCACCTGATATGTTTATTATCTCCGCCGAGGTTCACTACCTTACTTAATAAAAGTCACATAAAGTGACTAACTACACCTAAAACCAGTGGTCCGGGAGACATACATGTTTACATTTAAAAAGAGCGCTGCTGCGCTTTCAGTAGCGGCGTGCTTGGGTTTATCTTTGCCAGCACTTGCCACCAACACGAATGGTTATATTACGGGTAATTCTGTAACGACTAACGGTACAGTACTTACTGATGTAACAGTCACAGTAGAAAACATTGATACTGGCCTAACCAGACAATCAACTTCTAACGCCAACGGCAGTTTCCGTTTCCCTCTTTTACCTCCAGGTAATTACAAGGTCATGGCCGAGAAAAACGGTTACAGAACGACTGTTGAAGAGAGCGTAGTCGTTGGTATCAGTGGCAAAGTTAACATGAATTTGGCTTTATCAGACGCAAATATG
>JBLHIW010000205.1:0-4864 GCA_047618055.1 Paraglaciecola sp.
TAATTTGCGTTTGCACTTCATCCTGAATCAGCATTTGTCGCCAGTTGCCCTTTTGGGCCTTTTCCGGAAACATTAAACGTAGATCAGCGGCAATAAACTTGCACTTTTCCGCAAAGCTTTGCAGTTGCTTGGCATCTTTAAGTGTCGTGCGATACACCACTTCGATGTCACGACTTAGATCTTGTAGCTGACGACTGGAGAGCGCCTCGCCAAAATACTCACTAGCAATATCAGGTATTTGATGGGCTTCATCAAATACCACCAGATCCGCTTCAGGGATCAGCTCACCAAAGCCGGTATCTTTAAGGGCCATATCGGCAAAAAACAGGTGATGATTGACCACGACAACGTCTGCATCTAATGCCCGTCGCCGGGCTTTGATCATGTAGCAATCATCGTAATCCGGGCAATCTTTACCCAGGCAATTATCGGCGGTGGAGGTCACAAACGGTAAGACTTTGGCATCTTCGGCCAGGGATTTCATATCCCCCATATCCCCGGATTTGGTAGTCGATGCCCACTGCCTGACCTGGCTCAATTCCACCAGCGTAGTTCTATCCACCAGCGTGCTATTGCCCCCATGCTGACGCAAGCGGTGTAAGCACAAGTAATTGGCTCGACCTTTTAGCAATGCGGTTTTGCGATTACTGGCCAGGGCCTTCTTAACTAAGGGCAAGTCCCGATGAAAAAGCTGCTCTTGCAGGTTTTTGGTACCGGTAGAAATAATAGTTTTTTTATCTGATAACAAGGCAGGGGCTAAATAAGCAAAGGTCTTACCGGTGCCGGTACCTGCCTCAACAATTAATGATGATTTGTGCCCGATAGCGGTTTCAATCGCCACCGCCATGTCCGTCTGAGCCTGACGGGGGGAAAAGCCGGCAATGGCCTGAGACAAAATGCCGTCTTTAGAAAATAATTTTGAGGTCTTCGACATAGGGTGTCAACGTTGCAACTTTAGAGAGGACAAGGGAAAAAAGTGTCGAGATTATGCCAAAGTCTGAGCCATTAATCAGGCTTTAATTGCATTCTCAAATATTCTTTAGGCTATGTGAGTGACAACATTTTTGAGTTTGAGCATAGTGAATGCCTGCCGTGTTATCCCTTTAGCACTTTGACGTTGCATAAACAGCCGAAAACCTAAGCTTGCTGCCGGCCCTTGCCATCCCAGACACGTCAGCGTTTAGTCAATTCAATATTATTAAATAGTAAACTTCCTTTTGGGGACTTTTACTCGGTTAATTGATCCTCACGGGGGGGAAGCTCACATTGAATAGCAAGGAATATGCTTAATTTACTTTGTTTTACGGCCCTTTTGATGGCCTATTCACCCCAGTGAGGTTTCCGGATTATCTAACAAGTTTTGCAGATTCTGAAAAAACTGACCTAAGTGATAGCCATCGATAAACATGTGGTTCACTTCTAGTGATATTGGCATTTTCACCTGATCGTTACTGGTAAAATATTTACCCAGAGTAATTTTTGGAATAGCATTATTTGTTCCACCTGCTTTGGGGTGGGTAAAGGTCTTAAAACTTACCCAGGGAATAACCGAATAATGGATCACATCGTCTCGCGGCGCTTCTGATAAGGGACTTGCGCCAGGTAAAATTAGCTTTTTTTTGGCTGTTTGAGCCATTTGATCAAAATGACTAAATGTTTCTGCATAGACAAAATGACAAAAACTAAAGGTGTTATTAGCATTTAACAAGGTACAACTTGGATGAATGTAGTCGTGCACCCAGACTTTTTCGTTACGCGTTCGGTAACGAAACTCTTTCACCTGATTGGCGGCAGAAATTGTTAAAAACAAGCAAACATGAAAAAATGATAGCTGGTGTTTTTTTGAATATTTTAAGCTTGCAGTGACATCAACTTCAGCACTCATATTATAAAATGGGTCGTCGAATGCCTTAAAGTGCAGGTAATGTGGTTTTCGATTCCAACTATCAATATCAAGAAATTGTGACACTTATCTATCATCCCCAGAGCGAATTAATGCGTCCCGAGCATTCCTATGTAGACTGATCACCACTGATTTATAGGCGCGGGCGACAGCTGGCACACCCGCTGCACATTCTTTAGGCTGGGTAATTGAAATATTCCCAGCCATTTTGTATTTTTCGACTTTACTTAGACTCATGCTAAAGCTCCTTGTGAAATCTGCCCGCATCGGTTAGCAGGCCGCGGGTATGCAGCCAACCACGGACTAAATTAATGTCGTCACCGGGGCTGCGCATAGTGGTCATCAATCGCTCGGTATGTGCGGTAAACTTTTCGGAAGAATGCTCTGGGGCTGAAGTGGCAGCAACAGCATGTTGCTGCTTGAGCCAAATTTCCAGAGGTTCTTCACTGATAATATTATTAAAGGCCCCTGCACACTGCCACAGCGTCGGCGAAGCGTCGTCAGCAGAATTAGAACTTGCCTTAAGGTTTGCCTTTTTAATGGAAAAGCTGCGGATCACCTGCAAAGAGACTTACCCGTGTGGAAATTTGGAGTGGCTTTAGGTTATCAGTAAAACACCAAGGGAAAAATAAGCGCAGCTGAAAATTTACTCTGCTATATAAAAACTAAAAAGAAATAGGGCTTGAACTCACTGGGCTGGCAATGACCTATTTGCGCTTATCGCCACACCGCTTATAAAACTCATCATGGATGGTTTTATTATCTGAGTTTTTAGGGCTTCGCTAATCGCCCTTGATTACAAATAGATAACCCTAGGTTTGTCCAGACTCATAAACCTTCTGCTACATTCCCTTACGTATAATGTAAGTCAACTTGTTGGTATATACCCAATTTTAAGCTATTTTTTATTGGAGGCGGACCTTGCTAGAAAATCACCGGCTCGCAAAGTAAACTCAACGTTTATCAACGCAGATAGGATCACAGACCATGGTTAATGCCTGTACCCGTGTAAATGAGAGCATTATCACCCTGTCACCCAATCGCTCGGCGAATTGGCTGCAGACGAAAATCCTAATCGTGAGTATTGGGCTATTTGTGCTGCTGATCGCCCTTGCCTGGAGTGTCGCGGGTGTTTGGATGATCCTGCCCTTTGCTGGTTTTGAGGTCAGTTTATTGGCATTTCTGCTGTATCGGGTATCCTACTCCAGCTATCAAAAACAGCTTATTACCATCGATTCACAGCACGTAAGATTCGAAGCGGGCGTGTATTTCCCTAAGCAAAGCCGCTCCTTTACCCGGGACGCTGCCAAACTTGCTATCATCGAGCCACAGGGGCCTTATGGGCTAACCAAGATAAGCCTTGGAGACAAAAATTCGATCGTAGAACTGGGCTGTTTTTTGAATCAGGATGACAGAAAAATAGCCCTGCGATATCTTAAAGAGGCAGGGTTAAGGGTACATAGTAACAAGTGGTGGCTCGCTAACTAAACAACACTAAAAGATAGGGCACAAGCGTGGTTCTACTCCTTTAAGCGTGACTGCCATTGTCCTTTAGACAATGGCAGGACGTCCTTGTCCAGCATTTTTCTTCAAGACTAATGCAACTTATTGCCTAAAATTTAAGTACGTTTATTTCAAGATTATTCAGCTTACCTTCCAGGCCAACTTTATACACTCGCTGAATTTCATCCGCACCTGCATAATCAGCTACGCTAACCTTGTCAGCGATTTGCGCTGAGAAACTCTGCCATGCCTGGGCGTATTTCTGCCCAAAACCAGCCGATCCCCACTCAACTGTGCGCTTCTTAACCTGGGAAGGCGCAAAAAACAGTTCGCCATCGAGATGACCAATTGGCTTGTCATCCTGTGCTTTGACATCGGTCGCACCAATGAAAATCATTTTACTTAAGTGCTTACCCAATTGCTTTTGCAGGGCGAGGATAAAACTTTTATTCCCGGCAAAATCCAGCAACCAGCTTAAGCCATCCACAGGGATAGCGTCAATTTCCTGGTACGTTAACACCCGATCATAACAGCCCAGACTTTCAGTAAAGGCTTTGTTGCTGGCCGAGGTTAAACCAATAACCTGGTAGTTTGCGCCCCGTTCAGCCTTATGTTTCATCAATAAATGGGCGGCACCATAAGCGGTTTTACTGGATGCGCTACTTAGCAGCACATTTTTTACCCTGGTGTCTGCCGCGCTATTTGCTGTATTTTCAAGCCCACCTTCTAGTTGCTCGCCCACATAATCGTCTAATACAAAAGAAGTCATAAATAAGGGACGGTAGTTTAATTGCCAGGCTTCCCTGTCTGCCTGATAACCCGGATCGGTGGCACAGCGCACATAATTGTCATAAACAGGAGAAATGCTCTTACGTTTTTCATCTACATCAAAAAAATGCGTCGCTGAGGTTTTACCCGCAGTAATAAGCAAGTGGGAAGCCATCGGTAAATAACCGAATACTTTCTCGCCCACCTGCACATCTGGATGCTTTGAGGCCACTACCGTGGCAAAGCCCCACACCGGGACCTTTCCCCAACCGTCATCGGCCGCAAAAAAACCCCAATAAGCCATTTTTTCGCCCATCAGAGCATAGGTAATGTTATTCGCAGAAAATCCAAATGTGTCGATTTTAAGTATCACTTGTTGATCGTTTAATTTTGCGCTGTCTAAGCGCAATTTTGTTACTTTCGTCTGGCTGATATCGTTTTTATTGATCCAGATTTCTGTTATATCAAAGTGAGAATTGGGCATAGTTTGTCCTTGTTGTTTGCGCTGAACTGCTATAGTAATTATATGTTTTTATTCAACTTTTAATATTGTGCCTGCATCATTATTTCTAATGAGTGGCAATAACAAGGACTGATTTATGCCCAAGCTTGATCCACCTACTTCCGATATCGTCATATTTGGCGCCACCAGTTTTGTCGGACAAATACTCACCCGTTATATGCTTGAAC
>JBLHIW010000206.1:0-4789 GCA_047618055.1 Paraglaciecola sp.
GTTTGGCCAATCTCACGGCAGCACAAGGCACTGGAGCCTGTTGTTAGGCCGTCGCTATCCTTAGTTTGTTAACTGGAATTCTTTTTTTACTGGAACTGAACGAAGATGAAAATACTGTATATCTGCACCCATAATCGTTGCCGTAGCATCTTATCTGAAGCCATCACAAATCATGTGGCCAACGGCCTGATTGAGGCAAGAAGTGCCGGCAGCCAACCTGTTGGCGAAGTACATCCCCTATCCCTAAAGTATCTGCAAGAAGCGGGTATCTCCACAGAGGGCTTACGCAGTCAAAGCTGGGATGAGTTTGAGGACTTTGCCCCGGACATAGTGGTAACGGTGTGTGACGCTGCCGCCGCAGAAACCTGCCCTGTGTGGTTTGCACACACAATTAAGGTACATTGGGGCCTAGCTGATCCCTCAAAATTAACGGGCAGCGAACAAGAGATAGCAGAGGCATTTCGGGGGACAATTACACAGATCACCCAGCGGGTGCACAGTCTGCTGCAACTTAAATCCCTGGTGAAGGGAGAAATCCTCGACCATGACCAGCTACAAGCGCAACTATCCGCTTTAGGCGCCCGCTAATGTCCCTAAACGATACCTCATTACCCAACCTTGAACAAAGCCAGTTCAAAGTGCCAACTTGTGACGACTTCGCCACTAAACCACCGGCCCATCAGCCCCGTATTTTGTTGCTTTACGGCTCACTGCGAAAACGCTCCTTTAGCCGCCTGGCGACGGAAGAGGCGGCCAGATTACTCACCACAATGGGGGCTGAGGTGCGGATCTTTAACCCTGAAGGCTTACCCCTGCCCGATGGCAGCGATGATAGCCATACAAAGGTACAAGAATTACGTGAGCTTATGCTGTGGTCAGAGGGACAAGTATGGTGTTCACCTGAGCGCCATGGTGCGATGACCGGCATCCTAAAAAGTCAGATTGACTGGGTGCCACTGTCTTTGGGGGGCATGCGACCGACTCAGGGCAAAACTCTGGCGGTGATGCAGGTCTGTGGTGGCTCGCAATCCTTTAATGCGGTCAATCAAATGAGGATCCTTGGCCGCTGGATGCGCATGCTGACGATCCCCAACCAAAGCTCCGTAGCCAAAGCGTTTATGGAGTTTGAAGATAGTGGACGGATGAAACCCTCACCCTACTACAACCGTATTGTGGATGTGATGGAGGAATTAGTGAAGTTCACTTTATTGACCCGGGACAATAAGGATTATTTGGTGGATCGTTACTCTGAGCGAGTCGAGTCTGTCGAACAGCTTAGCCAGCGAGTTAATCAGCGAACTATACCCAAGTGACCTCAAAATGCAGGTTCAGAGCTTAGGCAGGAAGTCAGGGCAAGGCACAATACGCAGGAAATGGCATTCCCTTTTCAAGTGTTGTAACGCGGCACTGGATTTCTGCCTAAGCTCCCTTCGGGCGGGTTTCAAACCCCCAACTACTGCGTTATTTGTATTTGAAAATTTGAATTCCCGCTGATCTCTGCATTTTGAGGTCACTTGGGTATATATAGTCATTAAAAGGAACAAAAAAAAATGGGAATATTTGAACGTTATTTATCACTGTGGGTTGCCCTATGCATCGCCGCAGGTGTGCTGCTGGGTAGCCTGGCTCCAGGGGCTTTTAGCCTGTTTGCCTCCTGGGAATATGCCCATGTGAATTTACTGGTTGCGCTGCTGATTTGGCTGATGATTTACCCGATGATGATCCAGATAGATTTTTCGGCCATCAAAGACGTGGGTAAAAAACCCAAGGGCATTGTGCTGACGCTGGTGATCAACTGGTTAGTCAAACCTTTTACCATGGCTGCACTAGGCTGGCTGTTCTTTAAGGGGTTTTTCGCCGACTGGGTTGATCCACAATCGGCTAATGAATACATTGCCGGCATGATCTTGCTTGGTGTGGCACCGTGCACCGCCATGGTATTTATCTGGAGTCAGTTGACCAAGGGCGACGCCAATTACACCCTGGTCCAAGTCTCGATTAACGACGTGATCATGATCTTTGCCTTTGCCCCCCTCACCGCTTTTTTATTGGGTGTAACGGACATTGTGGTGCCCTGGGAAACCCTGCTGATTTCAGTGCTACTCTACGTTGTCTTGCCCCTTATTGCCGGGGTATTAACCCGGGCGGTACTGGAAAAAAACGCGGCGGATAAAAATGATCACCATAAACTCAATACCTTTGTTGCAAGATTAAAACCCTGGTCAATGATCGGCTTGCTGGCCACCGTGGTGCTGCTGTTCGGTTTTCAAGCTGAAACCATCCTTGCCAAACCACAGGTCATTGTGTTGATTGCCATTCCCCTGATCATTCAAACCTACGGCATTTTTGCCCTTGCCTACTATTTTGCCAAAAAACTTAAGCTGCCCCATAACGTCGCCGCGCCAGCCTGCATGATTAGTACCTCTAATTTTTTCGAGCTGGCGGTCGCCGTTGCCATATCTCTTTTTGGCTTACATTCAGGGGCCGCACTGGCCACGGTAGTGGGAGTGTTGGTAGAGGTCCCGGTGATGCTGTCCCTGGTGTATTTTGCGAATAGAACCCGTCATTGGTTTGATTAAGGTCCAAGCACCATGGCACGGCGAGTAATCGATGGTAATAATGCCGTAAACTTAGCCTATGTTTAGGTATAGTAGGAGAAATAGACTAAAATTGGGTGTTTATGGCCTTAGGAATGGATATCTAACGCCCAAGATATTGATCAATAAGAGCCGCTAGCTTGTCTTGCAGATGGGCTTCAAATTCATCCAGGTTTTTGCCAAACACCCTAAGATACTTTTCTGCCATCTCATGAGTCAGGCGCTTATTGTTAGTTTTATACTCGGTTTCCGCTAAGCTTTTATCATATCTGGGCGTGATCACCCAACGCACAAAATCCGCCTCCAGATCGAGCACTTCCTGTTTGGCAAATTTGCAAAAACCTTCTATGTGATCCCGTCCATCCGGGCCTAAGCAGCCCGGTTCAACCCTGAAGGTGACTGTTAATTTTTTATATAGAGGGAGGGGAAGATCATAGTCCATAGTCAATACGTCATGTCTTTATTGCGTCTTAAATTAGAAAAACTTCATGATCGTGCAGATTTTTACTGAATGATCTTAAACAGCAAAAACACCCACTAATACATCATTATCCATACAATAAAACCGAGCACTGGCTCGGTTTTATTGACGACCAACAGGCTCAGCGTATTAGGTCTTAGACGCCTGATAAATACTTTCAATCGTCGCATCTAAGGTAGTATCAAATTGGGCATCTGATTGTTGAGCACTGACTCCCTCGGTTAAGGCCCGGGAGAAGCTTGCGATCATGCCACTATTTTCACTCAGGCGACGATTCGCTTCAACACGGCTATAGCCTCCTGACAAGGCAACTACCCTGAGCACATTGGGATGCGCAATACATTCCTGATAGAAGTTTGCCGTTTCTGGCAAGGTCAGCTTCAACATCACCTTTTGGCTGCTATCCAGCCCATCAAGTTGCTTAAGTAAAGCCGCCTTGAGTAGTGCTTCGGCCTCGGCTTTTTCTGGGCTGGTAATATCTACCTCAGGCTCAATGATCGGCACTAAGCCCGCCCCTATAATTTGTTTAGCCACCACAAACTGTTGTTCGACAACAGCCTTAACCCCTTGGGCATTGGCGAGCTTGATTACGGAGCGCATTTTAGTCCCAAAGACATCCTGAGCATTCGCTTTGCTAAGTAATGCATCAAGCTGTGGCATAGCTTTCATAAGCTGAGCACCATTGACTTCGTCTTCAAGGCCTTTGTCTACCTTCAAAAAAGGCACGACATGTTTGACCTGCCAAAGATAATGGGCCGAACTTAAACCCTCAACCTTTCGATCCAAGGTGTTTTCAAACAAAATCGCACCCAGTACACGCTCTCCGCTAAAGGCTGGCGTGGTCACAATCCGTGTTCTCATTTCGTGCACTTTGGCGAACATTTCTTCGTCACCAGAGTATTGTGACTCCTCAACGCCATATAAACCCAGGGCTTTAGGTGTACTTCCACCACTTTGATCTAAAGCGGCAATAAATCCATCTTCAGTGGCTATTTTTGCCAGCATATTCAACTGTGCTTGTGATGCCATGGGCAACATTCCTTCATTCATGTTGTAAGCCGGGTGTGATCGGCTTGTAGGTTACAGAGTTATACCAAAGGTATTGATGAGAGCTTAAGCTCTTCATGTTATTTTTTCTTTTTCAGCGCTAATATTAAGCGGCTATTTATTCAGTGCCGCGAGCTTGCAACATGGTTACCGCCGGTAATTCTTTCCCTTCTAGAAATTCAAGAAAGGCCCCACCGCCAGTGGAAATATAAGATATTTTGTCGGCAATATTATATTTATCTACCGCCGCCAACGTATCACCGCCACCCGCAATTGAAAAGGCATCGCTGTTGGCAATAGCCAATGCAAGGGCCTTGGTACCTTCACCAAATTGGTCAAATTCAAACACCCCAACGGGGCCATTCCAAACAATGGTTCCGGCATTTTTGATCAGTTTTTCCAGCTCTGCTGCGGTTTGTGGACCAATATCGAAGATCATATCGTCATCTGCCACATCGGCCACTGATTTCAAACTCCCCTCGGCGCTTTCTGAAAAGGCTTTGGCGCAGACTACATCCGTCGGTACCGGAATATCGCCCCCCCTCGCCTTAGCGGCTGCGAGTAAACGCCTCGCTTGGGGGATCAAATCTTCTTCGTATAAGGATTTGCCCACATTGTGGCCGGTGGCCGCAACAAAGGTGTTGGCAATGCCGCCGCCTACGAT
>JBLHIW010000207.1:0-4786 GCA_047618055.1 Paraglaciecola sp.
ATGAGCAATACGCCCTATCGTATTAGCTATGCAAGGTTTGCCCCTTCTCTGCTTAACACTGAGCAGGAGATTGAGTTAGCCCTGGCCGAAATTCAGGCCCTTGCCTAGTCATCACCCTTACCGTGGTCTGGCTTAGCCTGGCCATAATACCAAGAGGCTGGCAGATCCCGGGGTACATTTCCCGGGGTACATGTCCGAGGGTAAATCATGCCCCGGGTTTTGCCCTTTATCAGCCCACTCACTCGTTCTTCTTTTAGGCCACAGACAAAAGGGTATCAACGGGGCATCAAAAGGGCAGGATAAAAACGGCCCCTGCATGATTCAATGTCATCTGCCTAAGCGGAGCTGAGCTCAGACGCGATCCAGGCATCAATAATCTCTTCCAGTATAGATAGGGGCAGCGCCCCGTTTTCCAAAATTTTGTCGTGGAAGGACCTGATGTCGAATTTGTTCCCCAGTGCCTGTTCCGCACGACTGCGCAGCTCCCTAATCTTAAGTTCACCGGTTTTGTAAGCCAAAGCCTGGCCCGGCCATGAAATATATCGATCCACTTCAGAGGTAACGTTATTCAGCGACAATCCTGAGTTTTGTGCCATATAGTCAATCGCCTGTTGTCGGGTCCAGCCCTTACTGTGCAAGCCGGTATCCACCACCAAGCGGCAGGCACGCCACATTTCATAAGAGAGCCGACCAAAGTTGGTATACGGGGTCTGGTAGAAACCAACCTCCAGTCCTAGTCGTTCAGCGTATAAACCCCAGCCCTCGGTAAACACCGTGAAACCACCGTAGCGCCTAAAATTAGGGATCTCAAGTTCCTGGGCCAGTGCAATCTGCAGGTGATGGCCCGGCACCGCTTCATGCAGTGAAAGTGCCTCAAGCTGATACAGGGGGCGGGTGTCGAGTAAGGTTGTGTTAACAAAGTAAAAGCCGGCGCGGGTGCCATCGCCGGCTGGCCTTTGGTAATAAGCCGTGGTGGTTTTTTCCGCTATATCCAGGGGTATCTCTTTCAATCCATAGGGCATCCGTGGCAACTTGCCGAATAACTTGGGCAACTCACCGTCCATTCGTTTGCTTATGCTGGCCGTCACCTGCATCCTTTCTTCTGGCGTTTTGGGGTAGAAATCAGGATTATCCCGCAGATAGACCAACCATTGTGCGAAGTCGCCGTCAAACTGGGCCTCCTTGATAACGTCCAGCATTTCTGCCCGTATCCGTGCCACTTCGGATAAGCCAATCTGGTGAACCTCATCCGCTGAGCGTGATGTGGTGGTAAATAGCCGCACCCTATGCTCGTAATACTCCTTACCACCGGGCATGCTGTCGGTGCCTACCTCTGCCCGACAGGCGCTTTGGTATTCATCAAGGTAAAAGTCATTGAAACTAGAAAATGCCGGTAATACCTGGGTAGTGATAAGCAAGGCGGCCTTGGCCTTCATCTGTTCGAACTTCGCCTCATCGATATTCGCAGGCTTGTTTTTAAATGGCACCATGAAGGCACTCTCGTCGACATTTTTCACCAGGTGCACCTGGATTGACTGCTCATAGCCTTTCATCGGTTCACAGGGTTGGACCCAGCCCGCCTGCAAACCGCTGCGGACACGGCCGGTTGCCCGGGTTAAATACTCGGGCATGGCGGCCAGACGTTTGAGGTAGCTGGCGTAGTCGGCTTCCTTAAAAAAGGGTAAGCGCTCAACCATCGACGTCAGGTTTAAATGGGGTCCATTGCGGTTATTAATAATCAGGTACTTGCCGCCAAATTGCCCCGCCTCTACATCCGTCTCAAGCTCCCGTTTTAACAGAGAATAGTTGAGTTGGTTGGCTTCAGTAAGGCCAGATACGTCTATCTTCCCAAGCTGTTTAAGAAAATCTTGCGCTTCAAGCACAGCGTCTTCATAAGCTTGCAGGGAAGGATCGGCAAGTCTGTCATCATAATCCCGCATCCCAAGGCTGGTAGCAAAAACAGGGTTTCGCAGCAAACTGGCTGCCCAGTGTGCATCCATTATATTTTTAAAGCCGGTGTCTGCGGTATCTCCCTTACCCTCATCGGTCGGCTGGCAAGCTGCCATCGTTACTAACAGACACAGCAACATGATCTTGTACATAGTTTGATCCTCCAAAATCCAGAATTTAATGTTCCCGGGTAGTATGTCGCCCCCCGAGCTAAAACACCATCGACAAGATGCCGTGCTCAATAAGTATCGGGGATAGGGCGCGGCCATAAGGTTTGCTTGGCAGCAAGCGTCGACGGACAGCATGTGTTGCACTGCATCGCAAGAGAGCGTGCCAGTCAGGCCTTAGAAAAACTGGGTTATTACTGCCATAGGCATTACGCGAGCAGACAGAATTGAACCATTAAGGACCTTAAAACGGCAGTGGGTCACTACGTAATTGAAGCCAGCAATTTATTCACTCCGCTTTTGGGTGTTTTAGCGAGCTTTTGGATAAAGCTAAAGGGCAGCCCTGTTCCTGATATTCTTTGGGGAATATCGCCGAGCATGGTCATCCACAATTTCGCCGTCATTTCCGAGTCGAATAAGGCCCGGTGAAAGCCCCCCTGAGAAGGAATGTTTTTATAGCTAATCAGCGAACCCAATTTATGATTAGGCGCGTGGGGGTATAAACGTCTCGCAATAAGTAAAGAGCAAGCAAAATGGCCCGTATAGGATCGGCCAATACGCCGTAATTCTCCATCCAAAAAACGTTTATCAAAGGATGCATTATGGGCCACCAGGTTACGGTCGCCCATAAAGTCCGCAAAGCGATCCATCACTTCATCGCAGGGTGCAGCTTGGCTTAACATGCGATTAGTGATACCTGTGTAGTTTTCAATAAATCCGCTGACCCGTTTACCGGGATCCATCAGTTCCTGAAAACGCTCAACCACCTCGCCCTTTTCAAGACGCACCGCTCCTATTTCGATGGCTCTGTCGCCCATATCCGGTGACAGTCCCGTGGTTTCAAAATCAAGTACGATAAGGGAGTCGGCGCAGGTTTGCGTCATGGTCAAATTACCTGTGTGGTGTAAGGCGGATAGTGTAAACACTATTTAGTGTGATAAGCGAAGGGCTAAGGGCTGAGATCCGAATTAAATGTCATATTTAGCTACATTCTATTAAGGCTTATGCCGTCGCACGCGAATAAATGGCTAGGCATGATGGGGCTGCCCTTAGTCCAGACACAGTGCGGTATTGCTGGAAAAACGTCTGCTTTGTTGTGTTATGGGATCAATAAATTCCAGTTGTTGCGCTAATAGTTGCAGAGGTTTGCTGTAATCATCGCTTTGACTGGGCTGTAACGCAGGATAGTAGCTATCGTTTAATAAGGGCCAGCCCAGGCTTTGCATATGCAGGCGCAATTGATGGGTCTTGCCGGTTATGGGCTTGAGCTCAAATAAAGCCTTGTCGGGGGAACGTTGCAGACAACGAATGCGGGAATGGCTGTTGGCCTGTCCTTCAACAATCCGCATCAAAAATCGCGGCTCGGATTTCTCCAAACGATTTTTGACCTCCCATTGCTGCTCATCCAACACCGGATGATGGATGGTGCTGGCGATGGCCTGATAGGTTTTGTTGACCTGATGTGTCGCAAAGAGACGGTGGTAATGCTGGCGTGAATCGGGCTGAAGCGAAAACAAGACCAGGCCTGCCGTCCCATTATCGATACGATGAACGGCTTGCAGATGCGGGTTGCCACTTTTGCGGCGCAAGCGATTTTGCAGGCATTCTTCAACAAATCCACCGCCTGGCATTACGGGTAGAAAATGCGGTTTGTATGCCACTAAGATCAACTCGTCCTGAAAAATAATTTTTTCTGCAAACGGAATAACCGGCTCACTCTCCACTTCCCGATAATAATACACCCGTTGCTGGGCCGCATAAGGCGTTTGGCTGTTGATCAAACTACCGTCATGCCAATGCACCTTGCCATCCGCCATACGTTGTTGCCACATAGCACTTGGGATGGCGGGAAACTTGAGAATAAGAAATTCCAGCACCGTCGTCACCCCAGGATTGTGCTGGGGCAGGCTGAGCTTGGACGGGGAATGAGCGATAACCATAATTGCACTCGTAGTTGATCCCATAAGGATCGTTTAGGTCTAAATTAACTTCAGCATTATATACCCAAAGCCATTGGGCTTGCAGTCAGGCGGCAAAAAACAAAAGCTCACCACAAAAGGCACTGAAGGAATAATGTTTAAGATAGCATTTTTTACAGTCTTGGTTTCTTTCTCGGTGATCGCTGCGAGCTCAGTGGTGAATTTTTTTTGATGAGACAAATTAACCAGACAGTCATCTTAGGGATAAAAGACACAAACTCGTTTGGCATGATGGATGTCACCATAAGATCAGTAAATCGATGATTTTCCATAAAAAACTCCAATTATTTCAGTACTTAAGAATTTAAACTTGCTTAATAACAGCTGATTTTAAACGTCACGCAGGAGGGATGTACTCCATGAAAAATGCAATGGAAGCTTATGTCATCCGGTGATTTCAACTCGTTTATTTCGTCAAAACATGAACTTTTTTTGTCAGAATATTTTACACATTATATCGTCTAACAGACACATCAATCGGACAGTATTCTTAGGCATAAAAGACCTCAACTCGTTTGGTATTTTAGTATGACGGGTGTCACGGTAAAATCAGTAAGCCAATGATTATTTTTACAAAAAGTCCATGCATTTCAGTACTTAAGCATTTTAACTTACTTATTACACCTAATTTTAAACGCCATGCCGGTGGGTACTTCATGAAAAATTGCCATGGGAGTGTATGTCACTCCA
>JBLHIW010000208.1:0-4720 GCA_047618055.1 Paraglaciecola sp.
AATCTCATCACCTTCTGCCAATGGCACGGTGATGAGAGGGATCTTGTGATTTTTTGGGCCGTAGATATTAACCTCAGGGAAGGCCTTGAGCAGATCACTCAAGCCATTGGTATGATCCCAATGATGGTGGGTAATCAATATATCACTGAGGGTTAAGCCCTTAAGTTTACAGTATTTTAGAACAGGCTCCGCGTCACCAGGATCAACGACCATGCAGCTAGCGCCATTGACTGCACACCAAATGTAATTGTCATTAAAGGCTTTGAGCGGAACAACGTTGACTGACGACATATTTACCTCTGTTTAATTATATTAACTGGACGATTGTAGCCTTATGGCCTAAATATAAATACTCGCAAAAGTTAATTCAATTGCGTAAGCTCAAGTGCTATGAGACCTGCGTTTACACATACTGCCCCCAATTATCCAACATCCTGGCACGATATACCGCTGGGTGATGAAATAAAAGGGCTAATTGAGCAGCAATTAGCGGAGGTCAGTCGGCAGTTTTTTGGTTATCACTTAGTCAAAGTAGGTAATTTAAGCAGTGAAATTAACCTGCCTCAATGCCCGATAAAACATGTTGTTAACCTTACTCCCCAGATAAATCAGTTTAGTTCACTGTGTTCCTTATCAAGAGAATTACCCCTAAACGAAAATAGTGTCGATGCCTTTTTGCTTGCCCATGAATTAGATTTTGCCCAAGATCCTCACCAAATTTTGCGTGAAGTAGACCGGGCAATTATCCCTAATGGTCATGTGGTAATCGTTGGTTTTAATCCACTTAGTCTGGCCGGCGTGCTTAAGTACTTGCCGGTTAATCGACAAAATATATTACATGAAGCTCGCTTTTTTAGTGCGCCAAGAATTAAAGACTGGTTGGGTTTATTGGGCTTTGAAGTGAAGATTCAGCAACAGTTAGTGTTCTCGGAATTATTTTTCAATCGGCAATTCAATCCCCAAGGAAAGCTTTATCAGTGGTGTGAAAAATATTTACCTGCACTGTCATCAATGTACATTATTGTCGCCAAAAAGCGGGTCGTACCCTTGTCGCTGATAAAACCCAAATGGAAGGCCAAAAATAGCTTTGCGCCTGTGGGTGCCAGCATGCGAACCAACGGGGTAAATCGTACTTAGTTGGAGTAGGACTTCACGGTGGGTAGCAATACCTCCGTGCTGTTCGCCAACACATTAAAGCCATCACCTATTTTCAAGGCAAAATTACGATGCCCACAAACCCCATTAACGGAACGCTTCCTATCGTACTTCTTTTTTCAAGGTGCATATCAATACTACCCCAGTAGCTATTAATGCGTAGGATAATAGTTGCCACGGGATGTCCCCGATGCCTTGCCATTGAAGAAAGATTAAACACAATATACCGCTGAGACTTGTGTAGTGACCGACGCGCTTACGGATCGCATTTCGACTCAGACGTTTATGTTTTTCCCGAAGTTCAACTTGTTCTTTGCGAAAGTTGCCTATATGAAAACCACATTGACAAACTGCAGACAAGCATGATGTGGCGTGCCAGCATTCGGGGCAATCCATTGTATGGGGTTGATTGGGATCTAATCGTCGATACTTACTATCAATAAACTTAGACGGTTCAGACATACTGTTCTCCTGATCCTTGGTGATTCAATACCTGAAATGAGTAGAAAATACTTAGATGAAATCCTACTTGGTAGGGTTTAGGCTACTTGCAGATTAGTAGGTAAATAATATAATTTTTATATATTGCTCCTATTGACTCACATCAAATCTAAGTGAAATATCGGCCTGTTTTTGAACATAATCCTCATTTGGTCGCGGGTAAGGGCCATTATCGAAACGCTACAAAATCGGCCAACAAAACGCGATTCTGTCAGCAGTGAAAGGTGTGTGGAGATCAGGGTAAATACATATTTTCCGCGCCCATTAAACGAAGTAAAGCACTGATCGCAGGATGGGCGTTAGGCAAAATGTGAGATGCAGAGCATGACTTAGTGTTCGCTTTCATAATGCGCCATCCCGCAGTTTGACTAGGGCCTTATATTGTTATACCAACTTTCCAGCACGTTGCGCTCTTGCTCAGTCATCCCGGTTTTATTCAGCAAGGGCATATCTTTAGTCACTGCCACGCGGTGATGGATCAGTGCTGCCCGCTGGGTTATTTGTTGCCAGGTGTCAAACATTACCCCCATCGGTGCCACGACAAAAATATCATCGCTGGGCTTGGCCGAATGACAGTTGGCGCAGTGGGTTTGTATCAGCTCATAGATGACTTTTTGCTCAGCGCTCAAATCTGCGATTGGGGTCTCTATCGGGTGATGAGCGGTTTCACTTTGGGAAACAGGTGCAGGGCCTGATACCCATCCGGCAATGGCAAGCATACCGATAGCGCCGAACACAAGGATGGAAGGGCGTGAAATGCCACTATGTTTGAGGTTGAAGTAGTGCCTGATCCACGCTGAGACAATCGCGATCGCCACCAGTACCAACCAGTTTTGGGGATGCTGATACGTCATCGGATAGTGATTGCTGATCATGATAAACAGCAGGGGCAGGGTGAGGTAGTTATTGTGTACGGAGCGTAATTTAGCACCTGCTCCCCAACGGGGATCGATCTCGGTCTTATTGGTCACCGCGGCGACCATTAAACGCTGGGCAGGCATGATCTTGAAGAACACATTACCCGCCATAATGGTGCCCACTAAGGCACCGACATGGATATAAGCTCCCCGGCCACTAAACCAGTGGCTAGCCAGATAAGACGCCAAGGTCAGTAAGACTAATAAGAACAGACCAAACATTGCCGGGTAGCGTGCCAAAGGACTTCTACAGGCTGCTTCATAAATGACTAATCCACCAAATATCAGCCCTAAACCGAGCATGATCGCGTCATTTGGCGACAAATTCATTACAGCCGGGTCAATTAGATAGGCAGAGGCACCATGATAATACACCAGGCCAAGGAGTAAAAACCCGCTGATCCAGGTGGTGTAAGCTTCCCATTTAAACCAATGTAAGGTCTCGGGGATCTTTTGCGGACCCGATCGGTATTTTGAAATCTCATAAAAGCCGCCCCCATGCACAGCCCAGAGATCCCCCTGGATCCCTTGTTCTTGTTTCCCGTCGGGGGCGGGGCGCAGGTTGTTGTCCAGCCAGATGAAATAAAAGGAGCCGCCAATCCAGGCAACGCCGGCAATAACATGAAACCAACGAATAAATAAAGATGACCAATCAAGCCAAGCCATTAGGAGTATCCTTTTGAAAGTAAAGAAGTGCTGCAAGACGGCCCCTGATAGACGCACTCTCCTGCAATGTAGGTGGCGCTTATCGCCCGATCATCTGCCAACATGCTCAGGGCAAATATGATGTCTTCAGGCTGGCGATGTTCGGCAAAACGCAAGGTGCTTAATTCATCAAACTGATGATCAAGTAGTACAAAATCTGCATCGCTGCCGGGATTAAGGTTACCGATATGCTCATCAAGGCCCAGCCCCAGTGCAGCCCCCTGGGTCATTAAATACAAACCCTGCATGGGATCCATCTGCTGGTGCTGTAATTGGCATACCTTGTAGCCCTCGCCCATGGTTCTGAGCATGCTAAAACCGGTGCCGGCGCCTACATCGCTGGCCAAAGCGACGGGGATCTTAAGTTGTTCAGCCCGTTTGAGGTCAAACAAGCCACTGCCCAGAAACAAATTAGAGCTTGGACAAAATGCGATCGTTGCGCCGGATTGGGCAAAACGCTGCCACTCCTGATCCTCTAAATGTAGGCAATGGCCATAGACGGCTCTGGGTCGAAGTAGATTGTGTTGGTCATACACATCCAGATAGCCAGCATGTTGCGGATATAAGGACTTTACCCAGGCAATTTCACTGGGGTTTTCTGAGAGGTGGGACTGAATAAATACATCTGAATATTGCTCAGCCAATTCACCTAAAACATGCAGTTGTGCCGGGCTGCTGGTTGGCGCAAAACGCGGTGTGAGCGCATAGTGAAGGCGGTCTTTGCCATGCCATGTATCTATTAAGTCAGCACTGTCTTTTTGCGCTGATTCAGGGGTGTCTTGTAACCAGGGAGGGCAATTTCTGTCCATGCAGACCTTACCGGCGATCAATAACATCTTCTTTTGCCCAGCGGCTTTGAAAAGTGCATCGGTGGCTTGTTTATGTACCGACGAATAGACCATCGCGGTCGTAGTGCCATGCCTGAAAAGTTGCCGAACAAAGACCTCGGCAATTTTACTGGCGTAGTGCTCATCGGCAAATTTTCTTTCCACCGGAAAGGTGTAGGTTTCCAGCCAATCAAGTAGCTGCTCCCCAAAGCTTGCAATCATTTCCGTCTGAGGGAAATGTAAGTGGCTGTCAATCAGACCGGGGATCAGTAATTGCCCTGAATGATCATGCAATATAACCTCAGGATATTGATTAATAGAAGTTAAATAGTCTCCGACAGCTATTATCTTAGCGTTTTGCGTCAGCAGTAAGCCGTCTTCAAAATACTGATAATCGTCCTTTGGCGATGGGCTTGCGCAGGGGAAATGCAATATAGCGGCGCGATATGCGTGCAGGCTCATTGGCGGCTGGACTCGTTAAGTGGGTGAAAAGTCAGGCTTAAATATTTCATTAACTGCCGCGATATGAGCTAAAGGCATAGGGCGAAATTAGCAGGGGAACATGGTAGTGGCCCCCGTCAGCTTCAAGCTCAAAATGAATGTCTACAAAGGGAT
>JBLHIW010000209.1:0-4699 GCA_047618055.1 Paraglaciecola sp.
ATTATCTGGTGGTTCTATCCGGGGTGGCGAAAGCCCGCGGGCTCAATGTGTCCGTGCCTTAGTTATTACGCCCACCCGTGAGCTTGCTGCTCAGGTTGCCCATAGCGTGCAAAGCTACAGCCGCCAAATGAATATTCGCGCTGCGGCCGTATTTGGTGGGGTGCGGATTGAGCCGCAGATAGCCCAGTTGGAAGGGGGGTTAGATGTGCTTGTCGCTACGCCTGGTCGTTTGATTGATCTTTACAATCAACAGGCGATTAACTTTGATCAGCTTGAGATATTGGTCCTGGATGAGGCTGACCGTATGTTGGATTTGGGCTTTATCGATGATATCCGCCGCATCCAGGAGTTATTGCCGGTTAAACATCAAACCCTGATGTTTTCAGCGACGTTTTCCAAAGAGATCAAGTCACTGGCTAAAAGTCTGTTAATTAATCCACGTTTGCTTGAAGTGACTGCCGCCAACAGCACTGTCGATAGGATTAAGCAGCTTGTGCATCCGGTAGATAAAGCCCGTAAGAGTGAGGCCTTGATCCACCTGATTAAAAAACACAAGTGGCCGCAAGTGTTGGTCTTTAGTCGCACCAAACAGGTTGCAGATAGTTTGGTATTGCAGTTAAAAAACGCCGGTATTAGTGCCGACTCAATCCATGCAAACAGAACCCAGCATGCACGGATACGTGCCTTAGATGGTTTTAAAGACGGCAGTGTTGTGGCATTGGTCGCCACTGATATTGCCTCCCGGGGCATTGATATACATCAACTGCCTTGCGTGATTAACGTTGATCTGCCCTATGTACCAGAGGACTATGTGCATCGCATTGGCCGTACCGGTCGTGTTGGCACCTCTGGTTTAGCGATTTCATTGTTTAGTGAGGATGAATCTAAGCAGTTACAGTCTATTGAACGTGTCATTGGTCATAAGATTGAGTCTCAGATAATCCCGGGTTTTGCCCCGCGTGTGAAGGCAGCCCCAGTCTCAGCGGATGATGATGACGAGTATGGTAACTTTGAGGCAGATACTAAAGCCAAACGCAGAGGCCAATCTCAGGGGCGGGGAAGGCGTAGCCGTAAATAATTTAATTGAAATAATAAGAATCAATCAATGACCTGCAAATCAAGCTAGTGTTAAAAGGGGACTGATTAATTGTGCCCTTTTTATTTGCTACTGCCGCAACGACATTAGACAATAGGGTATTAAGCCAATAGCGTAGTCTCAAATAATGCCAGAATTAAGCACATGTCTTTATGGAAAATAGTTATACACCCGGCACACATCTGCTTTTAGACCTTTACCAGGCAAGCCACCTGAGTGATAAGGGGGTCATTGAACAAGCCTTACTGGAAGCCGCGGACGCGTGTAACGCACAGGTCTTACAAAAAAACTTCCACAGTTTTGGAGAAGAACAAGGCATTACCGGCATGTTGTTATTGGCCGAATCCCACATCAGCATTCATACCTGGCCTGAAAGCCACTTTGCCGCCGTCGATATATTTATGTGTGGCCACTGCGATCCGGCTCTGGCCATAGGGCCCATTAAAAAGCATTTACGTCCAAAAAGTATGGATGTACGTGAGTTTGATCGAGGAACCGCATTAAACAAACCACCATCAACAGATAAGTCTATTTGACATGTCAAATGAGCAAAACGCTTTGCCCCAACAGCACCCTAAGCAGAAACAATACGCTACCTTGATGTACGCCGCATTTATTGCCGGCTTATGCTCGATTATTTATGAATTACTGATTGCCACGACGGTGTCCTATTTTATGGGTGACAGTGTGAAATTTTTCTCACTGACCATTGGCTTATATATGGCCGCAATGGGTTGTGGCTCCTATTTATCCAAATTCATTACGGACAAACTATTACAGCGATTTGTCATCGCCGAAATCCTCCTTGGGCTCATCGGCGGTATCAGTATTCCCTTATTATATTTCACCTATACGACCACTGCATTATTCTACCCAACCTATGTCGTACTGACCTTATGTATTGGTTTCCTGATTGGCCTGGAGATCCCATTTCTAACGAGGTTAATGGAAAATTATCAGGTACTTAAATCGAATATTGCGAATATATTATCCTTCGATTATCTCGGTGCCTTGATTGCTACCATTGCATTTCCGTTCTTTTTATTACCGGTTATGGGTATTTATCAATCATCATTGCTGTTTGGGCTTATTAATATGTCCATTGCTGCGGTGGTGTTGTACTCATACCGAAAATCCCTCGGAAAAACAGCTAAGAAGCTGCAGTTATTAACCGCCGGGATGAGTTTAGTTATTTTGGTTCTGCTGGTATTTTCTAGTCAGGCACTGAAACACTGGGATCAGATGCTCTATAACGGGCGCATCGTGCATAGCGAACAAACCCCTTATCAAAAAATAACCCTAACCAAGAGTAAAAACGATCTGCGCCTCTACCTAAATGGTGTTTTACAGTTTTCATCGGTGGATGAGTACCGCTACCATGAGTCATTAGTGATGGTGCCTATGACGTACGCGGATAAAATAATTAAACGGGTATTGGTGTTAGGGGCAGGGGATGGTTTGGCGATAAGAGAACTGCTCAAATACCCGGAAATAGAGAAAATCGTTTTAGTCGACTTAGATGCCAGAATGACGGAATTAGCCAGCAATAATGCCCATTTAACTGACATCAACTTAGCCAGTTTAACAAACAAAAAAGTACAGGTTGTGATCGATGATGCGTTTGTCTTTCTCAGGGAAAACCAACAGGCTTTTGATCTTATCATTAACGATTTGCCCGATCCCAACACCATCGCACTTTCTCGTTTATACAGTAAGCAGTACTACCGCTTAGCCAGGGAAAATTTAAGCTCTGGGGGCGTAATGGTGACACAAGCAACCAGTCCATTTTTTGTTAAACCGGCATTTTGGAGTATTGCAAAAACCATAGAAGCAGCCGGTTTTGATTATATCTACCCATATCACACCAATGTGCCGTCTTTTGGTGACTGGGGCTTTGTGTTAAGCGGCTTACAAGCTATAAGTTTAGTGCCTAAACGCCCGGTAGAAGACAGCCTGTTTTTAAGCCATGAAAGTATGTTGTCTATGTTTGTCTTTGCAAAAGATATACAGGAAATCGACGTTGAAATTAATCAAATTGATAAACCAGTCGTACTGGATTATTACCTAAATAGCTGGCGCTATTTTAGTGATTAAAAACACCCTTGTTAATTTTTGTCAATTTAAAAAGACAAACATCCGTAATAAAATCAAAAATAATTAATGCATTAATCGAATTCACAGGTCACTAAACAAAGCCTTTAAACCCTGCTGCAATTGTTGAGCGCCAGGCCTATATTGTCTACAATAGGGCACTTTTTATTTACTTCAGGACAGCAACATGACCGATGCTACATCGCCACCACCCTTACCCGATCGCCTTTCGAATAATCCTCGTAGCCCACATCATGTGGAAGAAATTTTCGAACACGACATTGGTATTCTGTTGAACGGGAAAGAGCGTACCAATGTCGAGGAGTATTGCATCAGTGAAGGTTGGGTAAAAATCCCTTCTCCTAAGGCATTGGACCGCCGAGGACAACCACTGCTGATGACGCAAAAAGGCGCGGTTGAGCCCTTCTATAAATAAGTCGTTTTACCCGTCTGCTTGTCAGACCAGAAAAATCATCAAAACCTTCGCGATTGTTGGGCGCAAAACCTCTGGTTTGAGCGCCTAATTGTCGTGACTGCACGTTGCAATGTTCTATTTTATTTCTCGTCCTAACTCATTCATTGTCTTGTTTGAAATCTGCGGGGGGAGGGTAAATGACCGGAAACCAGTCGTGACGTAATGTTTCACCATCACGCATCTGGTGATCAGAAAAAGGAGGGGAAGTCGGCCCCGGGCGGGAAATATAACGGGCATCATCCCCCATCAGGCGCAGTGAAAAAGCCCGCCTGCGACTTGAGGTATTATTGCCTCGCGCGCCATGCAGGGTTCTGAAGTTGAAGGCAACCGCATCGCCGGGTTCCATATCCCATTCCAAAATACGATATTTCTCGTCACTGTCGGGATCGGGTACGGGCATGTAGCGCTGTGTATCGGGATAAAAGCTGTCGTTGGATAACCAGCGAGTGGGCAGGACCATTTTCGGCCAGCGGTGTGAACCGGCGACGCAGCGCAGGCTCGCCTGACTGACCGGATCCAGTGGCGACCAGAAGCTGACATTTTGTTCTCCGTCTACAAAATAATAGGGCGCATCCTGATGCCAGGGTGTGGCTTTGGTGGTGCCCGGCTCTTTGACCAAAACGTGATCGTGAAATACCTGTACTTGTTTGGAGCGCATCAACTCGGCGGCTACTCGGCCTGCGCCTGATGAGCGCAGCACCTTTTCAAAGGCCGCGATACGGCGCCAGTTGCAATAATCATCAAAAAAGCGACCACTGTCCCCCGCCTCTAGGTTTTCCGAGGCATAGGGGCCGGGACTGCGCATATTTTCTTCGACTCCTGCACGCAGGGTCTCGACCCAATCTCGAAACAAACCCTTAATTAAGACCGCGCCGTCACGGTGGTAGGATTCGATTGTCGCTTCACTGACGGGACAAGTGTTTTGCATAGGAATGAGTCCTTAAGTTGAACGTTTTGTTCGATGTTGACAATAATGCCATTCATTACACGGGCTTGTCAGTCTATGTAAAAATTTTAAGGGGTGACTTACGTTGGGT
>JBLHIW010000210.1:0-4669 GCA_047618055.1 Paraglaciecola sp.
TAATATTAAAACTAAAGCCTAAAGTGATTGAAAACCCTAAGTGAGGTGTCTCAAATCCGATAATTTGTAGTACGTATATCCAAAATGCAAATTTGATAAACCTTAAGCTGCCTCGGAATATTTTATAGGCTACAAAAAGGTTTATTATTACTCCAAGCGGAACCAAAAAGGCAAAGAACCAACCAAGTACCCCCATATCCGTTTTTTCCGAAAAGAATTCATAAGTGCTGCCAAGTAACAACGCGCCAAGAAAACTCGAAACTATCAGAGCAATGATTGCCATCTTTGTGTACTTATTTTGCACCAAACTTTTACTTCCTTTGTAAGAGAAACCTAACGCTTATTATCGAGCATTGCGTAAATGTAACTGCTCGCTTTGTTTTTAATCGTCGTCCTTTTTAGTATTTACTGGCTGATTTTATTGAATATCTGTAATTTTATTCTCTCAACATTACCACAAGCTCAAAAAGCAAAAGGAGACCAAGAAATTTCCATAGTTGGGAGCAAAATTGGCATTATTCCTAATACTGCATTATATCTGTATTTATATACAGTGCAGGTGTAATGTTATGACCCGGTCACCTTTTATTGAATCGATTCGAGTCGTTTTAACAACTCAATACGACAGTCTAGAACCGAAAAAGTCTCCCATCATTGGATTAAGGCTTTATTTACTTCAACGGCAAACGTCATCCTCAGGAAATGAGTGAATTAGAGGTGAAGCCGTGTTTAACGCATCTTGCCGTGAGGCTTAAAGTCTCTGGAACGACTCAGAACCAAGCCCATAGTTTTTGTTGGTCTTTTGCCCGAGCTTACAGCTCAAGGCTGAAAAAAATGGCTGGGGATTAAAAATGACTTAAATGAAGCTATCCTATTGATATATAACAATTACATTGATTGTAAAACATAACACGGTAATAAAAAACTGCAATTCCCACTAGACATGCATAAAAAACTGTTTATATTCACAGTTACTGTATGTATAAACAGGAAAAATATTTTATGTTAAACACACTGTCTATCCGAAATTTCGCCATCGTTAAATCATTGGATATTGATTTTAGCCAGGGCATGACGGCAATTACCGGTGAAACGGGCGCCGGCAAGTCCATTGCCGTTGATGCATTAGGCTTATGTCTGGGGGATAGAGCCGAGGTAAGTTTAATTAGAACCGGCGCAGACAAAGCCGAGGTCTCTGCTGGTTTTGACGTCTCTGACCTGCCCCAGGCGCAAGCCTGGCTGCAACAGCAGGCATTGGACGACCAGCAGGAATGCTTGATCCGCAGAGTGATCTCCAGTGAAGGCCGCTCTAAAGCCTTTATTAATGGCACCCCGGTTCCCTTACAGCAGCTAAAGTGTTTGGGGCAGTTTCTACTGAGTATTCATGGTCAACATGCCCAGCAGCAAATATTAAAAAGTGATACCCAAAGAGAGTTGCTCGACAGTTATGCTGAACACCCCACCTTGCTTGATGATGTGGCACAGCGATATAAGCTTCTCCAGGAGCGTCAGCGCCACTATCAACAACTGCAAAGCATGCAGCAACAACGGACTGACCGACGTCAGCTACTGAGCTATCAGGTGCAGGAATTAGATGAGTTTTGCCTGGCACAAGGTGAATTTAACCAACTAGAAATAGAGCACAAAAAACTCAGTCATAGCCAAACCTTGTTGGAACAAACGCAACTGAGTTTCCATCAACTGTTCGAAGCGGAAGAGTTCAACGCCCTCTCAGCAGTACAAAATACCGTAGAGCGGCTGATTGAACTGCAGGAGCATGATCAGGCCTTAGTCCCCATCGTAGGCCTGTTAAATGAAGCATCCATCCAAATAGAAGAAGCCGCTCAGGAATTACGGGCTTATACCGAACAGCTTGAAATTGACCCCGTGAAGATGCAAAACGTAGAAATTCGCTACTCTCAAGCCCTTGAGCTGGCCAGAAAGCACCAGATCCAGCCTGAAACACTGCATGCTTGTCATCAACAACTATCCGCCGAATACGCGGAGTTAGCTCAGGACGATCAACAACTTGAAAGTATTAAAACCGAACTAGTGGCAATAGAAAAACGCTATTATCAGGCCGCCAAAAAGCTTAATGGCTCAAGACAAAAAGCGGCCAAGCGCTTTGCCACGCAGGTCGAGCAGCAAATTCAGCAAATGAACATGGCCGAGGCCTTATTTAACATTGAAGTGCTCCATTGTGACAGTGCCACTCCCCATAAAACCGGTTTAGACACGGTGCACTTCAAGATCCTCACCAATAAGGGTCAGCTTATGGGCAACCTGGAAAAAGTGGTCTCCGGAGGTGAGTTGTCACGTATTGGTTTAGCCATTCAGGTTATCAGCTCTGGCAATAGCCAGGTGGCCAGTATGATATTTGATGAAGTCGATACGGGTATCAGCGGACCGACCGCTTCGGTTGTCGGGCATTTGTTGCGTAAATTAGGCGAAAGCACCCAGGTAATATGCGTGACGCATTTGCCCCAAGTCGCCGCCCGTGCCCATAATCAAATGTTTGTTACTAAATTTAGCGATAAACATACCACCGAAACCCATATGATTTGTTTACAAGAAAGTGAACGAATTGAAGAGTTAGCCCGTCTACTGGCTGGAGATAAACTCACCGACTCTGCGATGGCCAATGCCAGAGAATTGCTGCAAATAAGTCATTCCTGACAAATAGGCATTGATTGGCTTCACAGGGCTGGGTTAGGATGCGAGCCGTATTTACAAAAGCCGAAGTAATTTGGCTGAGTAATGGTCAGAATTTAAGCAGCTAAGAACTGGATAAGAATGAAGTTTAGAAATTTACTAATAATAATCACCACCTCCCTCATGTTGTCTGCCTGTGCTGACTGGATATTTCGCATAGATGTACCGCAAGGTAACTTTTTAGATGTAAAAGATGTAGAAAGATTACGTATTGGCATGAACAAAGAACAAGTGGTTTATGTTCTGGGGAAACCGGTTGTAGAAGATGCCTTTGACCATGACACCTGGTACTACCTGTATCAAATGAAGCGCGGTATGAAAAAACGCGGTGAAGATTTCCGCAAAGAATTAAAGATTGTCTTTGTCGACAATAAAATCACCGAAGTCACCGGGGATTTTGAGTTATCCGAAGATTTTAACACGCCCCTCGACCAGTAATACCCAAACTACCTGAAGAAGCATATTTCAGGTAGTTTAAATAACAGTTTCCAGGTAACCATGTCGTTGCCCGGAAGCCGTTTAATTTGTGCCCGCTCCCCTGCCTTCTGACACCAATTTTAATCCCTGCGTTTAGTATTAATTTATGACATAATACGCGCCGAATTTTTCCGCTGCTGTTTGCTAACGTAATTGATATGGGTAGCGGACTAAGCACACTATGCACACTATTTTAATACCGGAACCAATACCTTGCTTACTACCGCGAATATCACCATGCAATTTGGCGAAAAGCCACTATTTGAAAATGTCTCAGTTAAATTCGGCAACGGCAATCGTTACGGTTTGATTGGCGCCAATGGCTGTGGAAAGTCGACCTTTATGAAAATTCTTGGCGAGGATCTTGAACCCTCCGGTGGTAATGTATCCACTGATCCTGGCGAACGTATTGGTAAATTAAAACAAGATCAATTTGCCTACGAAAACTTCAGTGTCATAGACACCGTCGTCATGGGCCATACAGAGCTGTGGACGGTAAAGGAAGAGCGAGACGCAATTTATGCTAATCCGGATATGACCGAAGAAGACGGTATTAGGGTGGCGGATCTGGAGTCGGAATTTGCTGAAATGGATGGTTACACCGCAGAAGCCCGCGCCGGAGAGTTATTGATTGGTGTGGGTATTCCGGTAGATCAACATTATGGTCCCATGAGTGAGATTGCGCCGGGTTGGAAACTGCGGGTATTACTTGCCCAGGTACTGTTTTCTAATCCCGATATCATGTTACTCGATGAGCCTACCAACAACCTGGACATTAATACCATCCGTTGGCTGGAAAGCGTGCTTAATGAACGTAACTGTACCATGATCATTATTTCTCACGACAGACACTTTCTCAACAGCGTATGTTCACATATGGCGGATCTGGACTACGGTGAAATATGTTTATTCCCGGGTAATTATGATGAGTATATGACGGCGGCGACCCAATCACGGGAACGCTTGTTGTCAGATAACGCCAAGAAAAAGGCGCAAATAGCCGAACTAAGAACCTTTGTCAGTCGTTTCTCGGCCAATGCCTCTAAGTCCAAACAGGCCACATCCCGTGCCAAGCAAATAGACAAGATCGTACTTGATGATGTCAAACCATCGAGTCGTCAGACACCCTATATTCGATTTGAAGAAAGTAAAAAGCTGCACCGTATGGCCCTCGAAGTTGAAGGCCTGGCCAAACGTTATGACGAAGAGCTATACAGCGGCTTGGATCTGATGGTCGAAGTCGGTGAGCGTGTGGCTATTATAGGGCCAAACGGCGCGGGTAAAACCACCCTGTTAAAATGTTTAATGGGCGAAACTGATTTGAGTGCTGGCAGTATTAAATGGTCGGAAAACTCTAACATTGGCTACTATGCCCAGGATCATGCCTATGAGTTCGAAAAAGAGGCAAGCCTAATTGACTGGATGTACCAATGGGGTCAGGAAGGTGACGACGAACAAATCATGCGCGCCACCCTCGGCC
>JBLHIW010000211.1:0-4607 GCA_047618055.1 Paraglaciecola sp.
CGTATCCCGTATCTCGTATCTCGTATCTCGTATCTCGATTAATGTAGCTGAGTTTTCCCCAGCGCTACCAACAAGCCTTCATGTACTAGGGGATCAAAGGCACAAAAGATCACTTTTCGTATATTGCTTTCATGAGCCAAAGCCTCAATCACGGTGTTTACCGCGATGTGACAGGCTTGAGCAATAGGGAAACCATAAGCCCCACAGCTAATCGCCGGAAAAGCAATGGTGCGAATGCCTTGTTGACGGGCGATGTCCAAAGCCCCTCGATAACAACTCGCCAATTGCTCGGCTTCCCCTTGCTCCCCACCTCGCCAAATCGGTCCAACCGTGTGGATCACATATTTGGCCGGTAATTTAAACCCCGGGGTAATAAGGGCTTCGCCTACAGCACACCCACCCAGTACCTTGCAAGCTTCTAACAGTTCTTCCCCCGCAGCGTGATGAATAGCCCCGTCTACGCCACCACCTCCTAATAAACCGGGATTGGCGGCATTTACGATAGCTTCAACGGCCAAAGTGCTTATGTCATCTTGTAAAAGGGTAATTTTTGCTGTCATGGGCAGGGGTTTTTCTAGCGTCTGGTTTTCAACAGTTATACCCTATGTAGTAATAAACTTAATAGTTAATTTTACGCGGGTAAATTGGCGCTATACTAGGCGGATAAACTGCATGGTCTACGTTAGACGAGCGAGCATAGATGAGGACATCATGACAAATCAGTTACAAGCACTACGTGAGATCACGACCGTTGTGGCCGATACCGGCGACATTGAAGCAATCAAAAAATATCAGCCGGTGGATGCAACTACTAACCCATCTTTATTGCTTAAAGCGGCCGACATGCCCCAGTATAAGCATCACCTTGAGCAAGCAGTAGCTTGGGCCAAGGAACAATCCAACGATCCTCAGCAACAAATTATTGACGCCGGTGACAAACTGTCGGTCAGCATCGGCACGGATATTGTTAATATCGTTCCCGGTCGTATTTCCACCGAGGTGGATGCCCGCTTGTCATTTGATACCGCCGCAAGTATAGAAAAAGCTCACAAATTGATAGCCCTATATGACGAAGCGGGCATTGATAAAAAACGTATATTGATCAAACTTGCGTCTACCTGGGAAGGTATATGTGCTGCAGAGCAATTAGAAAAAGAAGGGATTAACTGTAACTTAACCTTATTATTTGGTTTTGCTCAGGCTCAAGCCTGTGCCGAAGCCGGCGCGTTTCTGATTTCTCCTTTTGTTGGTCGTATATTAGATTGGTACAAAGCTAAAACAGGTAAAGAGAGTTACGCTCCCGCTGACGATCCTGGCGTAGTGTCCGTCACCAAGATTTACAATTACTACAAACAACACGGTTATAAGACGGTGGTTATGGGTGCCAGCTTCAGAAATACTGCTGAGATTACTGAATTAGCCGGTTGTGATCGCTTAACGATTGGCCCGGGCCTGCTAGAAGAACTATCACAAAGCTCTGCCCCCCTGCCCCTTAAACTAAAAGATGCAGGTGCTACCGCAACCCCCGGACCACGCCTGACTGAAGCACAATTTCGCTGGGAAATGAATCAAGATGCCATGGCCACGGAAAAATTGTCCGAAGGTATCCGTAATTTTGCCGCCGATCAGGTGAAGCTGGAAACCGTACTTAAAAGCTATATGTAATCCTTAGTTAAGCAAAAACATGCGCCGTTCTCGGCGCTTTTTTATGCCAAAGCCTAACAACATTAAATATTACCGTAGTCAAAAATCATAAAATAGGAACCATCAACATGAGCGCATTAACCGAATCATCTACCTGGCAACAGCTTGCATCACTGGCCGAGCAGGTTAAGACTGAGCATATGCGTGATTGGTTTGCAGCAGATCCACAACGGGCAAATACTTATACTCAAGCCGCCTGTGGTATCGAGGTGGATTACTCGAAGAACCTGGTCAACGCAGAAGTCATGCAGGCCTTGTTTGCCCTGGCAAATGATCGTCAGGTTGAGAAAAAGCGTGACGCCATGTTTGCCGGTGAAATCATCAACCATACGGAGAATCGTGCCGTACTGCATACCGCCCTGCGCAATTTCTCCGGCAAAGCGGTGATGGTCGACGGCCAGGACGTGATGCCAGAAGTACTAGCCTGCCAGCAGAAAATTAAAGACTTTGTCGCCAGTGTACACAGTGGTCAGCGCAAAGGTTATAGCGGCAAGGCACTCACGCAGATTGTCGCCATTGGCATTGGTGGATCATTTTTAGGGCCAAAAATCATGTCTGAAGCTTTAAAACCCTATTGGTTTAAAGGCGTAAAAGTGCATTTTGTGGCCAATGTGGACGCCTGTCACATTCACGACGTATTGGCTGAACTTGATCATGAAGAAACCTTAGTGGTGATATCGTCTAAATCATTCACCACCCAGGAAACGCTGCAAAACACCCTCACGACAAAAGCATGGTTCTTAAAGTCCGGCGGGACGCAGCAGGACATTGCCAGACATTTTATTGCCGTGTCATCCAATATCAAGGCGGCCACGGAATTTGGCATGGATGAAGACAATATTTTTCCCCTGTGGGATTGGGTAGGAGGCCGTTACTCCCTGTGGTCGGCAATAGGCCTACCGATTGCCTTGGTGATGGGGTACGACAACTACCGTCAACTGCTGGAAGGCGCCTTTGAGATGGATCAGCATTTTCAAACCGCACCACCAGAGCAAAACCTGCCGATGATCATGGCAGTTTTAGGCCTGTGGTATGTGAATTTTTTTGGCGCACAAAGTCATGTGTTATTACCCTACTATCACTACCTTCGTGGGCTCCCTGCCTATGTTCAACAGCTGGATATGGAGAGTAACGGCAAGGGTGTAACAGGTGAGCATACGCAAACTGACTATGCCACCGGGCCGATTATCTGGGGCAGTGAAGGCACCAATGGTCAGCACTCATTCCACCAGCTTATCCATCAGGGCAAGGTGATGATACCCGCAGATTTCATGCTACCTTTGCACGTACCGGATCAAGATGATACTCATCATGCCCTGCTCGCCTCCAACTGTTTTGGCCAGACCCAAGCCCTAATGCAGGGTAAGAGTTACGAAGAATGTAAAGCCGATTTAAGGGCTAAGGGTTTGGATGAAACTGCCCTAGCCACATTGGCTCGCCATAAGACCATGCCAGGCAATAAGCCCAGCAACACCCTGTTATTTGATAAGCTCGATCCCAAAACACTGGGGTCCTTAGTGGCTATGTATGAACACAAAGTATTCGTACAAGGGGCAATCTGGGGGATCAATTCCTTCGACCAATGGGGAGTTGAATTGGGCAAGGAGCTGGGTAACCAGGTTCTGGACAAGCTCGTTAACGACCAGGCTGAATTGTCTTTTGACAGCTCCACCAATCAACTCATTAGCAAGTTTAGAGACGCTAACACATAGCTCAATGCACACCACTGTAGGCCGCTTTTAATAGTGCAGCAATATCTATAGCTTGGGGTAGGTCACCTACCCCAAGCTATAGATATTGAGTGACATTTAGCGCCCGGCCTGAGTCTTTAATACGCCGACTAAGCACTTCTTTTTGCAGTATCGACTAAAAAACCGAACATATTGAGTATCTCTTTTAAACATCTACTGGTTAAGAAACTACTCGCCCCGCTGTGACCTACCCCCTTTCGTTACTCCATGAATGAAATCAACTTATCGATAATTTAGTCACAATACAAAATAGATAAGCATCACCATTTTGCCTGGTATTTTATGCTAAATCTGCCTATAAACCTGCCGCCAATTGTTAATAGAAAGTAAATGAAATGTTCTATTTTTACCCAAAATATGTTAAATAAGTAAGTAAGCTTTACGATTCTTTGCGGTGTAAGGTTTAAGATTTCAAAAAATGTGGTTGTACGCTACCCAAAATAATAATGGAGATCTAAATGGAAAAGTCCGATTTATTGTCAATGCTAGATTCGGAGTCCCGCCCCCCTAAAAGCAAACCAGCAAAACGAAAGTGGAGAGAGATAGAAGCGATCCATGATCGCTACAAATTGCGCCAAGAACTAGAAGAATTAGGTATGTCTGTCGAAGACGAATTAGAATATTTATAAAGCACTATAATCACCGCAAAGAGCTTCGCCACCGCGAAGCTTTTTTTTTGAGAGCGATTGCTATGCTCCTGTGCCCAGTACCGTCATTTATGGAAATGGCTATCCATAGAAATACTGCGACCAGAAGCCGATTACACCACAGAGAACACAGAGGCGCAGAGAAAAAAGGTTTGCTACACATAGGTTTGCTTCGCACCTGACAGGCTCCAATGTGCCAAAAGCCGACATAAGGTTCTAGTCTAGAAAAGGCTTAAATCGACCTATAGCGGACGTTAGCTAATTCGAACTATCAGACTATATTGAGCTAAAAATCATCATGCGAGCTAATTAGTTTTTCAACCACTAATGCCCATATCTTTGCACTATAAAGTTCCAGCATACCGACAATAAAAAAACACACCTATACTGTATAAAAATACAGTATTTGGGGTGATATATGTCTATTGTAAAGGATGCCAGAAGAGAGGGGACGGTAAAGTATGAACGTCATAAACCAGAGCAAACCCTTCTTTATCAAATTATT
>JBLHIW010000212.1:0-4599 GCA_047618055.1 Paraglaciecola sp.
AGCCCTTACTTTTTTTCCAGATAAATTTTATCGTAAAAGGTGTATACCCATTCGGGGCGATAAATGATCAATAAGGTGATGGTCATGCCGTTTAGCATGCCCTCCATAAACAACATCAGTGTGGACAGGACAAGGTAGTTGTCTTTTATCGTTAGCCAGTCATAGTCACCATTTAAGAAATAAAAGCCGGATAGTAAGGACATTTTGACGCCGATCATCATCGCGCCAGTGAGAAAGGCGCAGACGAAAATGTAAATAAATATATGTCTGGGTAATTTATGAAAAACAAAGCTGTAGAACAAGTAACTTAAGGATATGGGGGTAAGTGTACCTAATAGTCCATTGACACCCAACATCGCCCAGCTTTCTTCCCCTATCAGGGTAATACCCAACAGAGCCAGGCACGAAGCGGCCACCGCCCAGTGAAACCCCAGTATCAGGGTCAGCGCTGTGAGCCATAAAAAATGCACATTCAAGCCCGGGTAGATACCCGTGCGAAAAATCCACAGAAAAAACACTGAGGCAGCGCAGCCAAATACCAAATGCTGAATTTTCTTATCATCGAGCAATGTCCTAAACGACAATCTGCGCAGCACAAAATACAGGCAGATTAGATAGCCTAACCAGGCCGCAATTTGTATGGAACTAATATATTCTGACAAGAGTATTTATTCGCTTAATCTGTATGTGTATATGTAAACCATATACCTACTTCATGATCTGCTGCAAGGCCAATCAATCTTCGAGCCGACGTAAGAGCTTAAGCTATGCTCTTAAAGGTGAATATCAGGTATAGCCGTCATTATTTTAGACTATACCCAAGTGAACTCCAATCTTGAGATGACTTGGGTATATATTAGGTGTATTTTTTTTTCACGTGTTGTTGTTCGTGTAAGGGGGGACGGATATAGCCCTGGCGATTAATGGGCGGGAGTTGAATATCCGGATAGCTAATTCTTTTATACGGTATTTGCTTAAGCAAGTGGGCAATACAGTTGAGTCTTGCTGCTCGTTTGTCCTGTGCATCTACCACAAACCAGGGACTTTGTTTGGTATCCGTATGGGCAAACATGGCGTCTTTCGCTCTGGAGTATTCCACCCACTTATCCCGGGAGTGCAAATCCATGTCTGAGAATTTCCAGCGTTTCAATGGGTTGCTTAATCTCTCCTTAAAACGTAGCTCTTGTTCTTCGTCAGAGACCGAAAACCAATATTTAACTACGCGCGTCCCGGAGCGCACTAACATGCGCTCAAATTCCGGACAGGCACGTAAAAAGTCTTCATGCTCCTGTGTAGTGCAAAATCCCATGACCTTTTCTATACCCGCTCGATTATACCAACTGCGATCGAACAACACCATTTCTCCCGCCGCAGGTAAATGCTCCACATAGCGCTGAAAATACCATTGGTTTCGCTCTCGGTCTGAAGGTTTCGCTAATGCTGCTATTCTTACCACCCGGGGATTGAGGCGCGCGGTGATCGTTTTGATCACCCCCCCTTTTCCGGCCGCGTCGCGCCCCTCAAAGATGACCAATACTTTTAAAGACTGCTGCTTCACCCATTCCTGCAGATACACTAATTCAAGTTGTAGCTTTTTTAGCTCCACCGCGTAATCTGTTTTGTTCATTTGATATTTCTCCGGGTCTTTAGGTGTCTCAAGTAATAGAACATAAAGAGTAGTCGGCGGCAGAGACTTTGTTACAATCCCTGAATAATAATTCGAATAAGGTTAGTCGTGTTACATCTGTTGCAATCAAACAAAATGGAACGTCTGGCACAGCGATTAATGCTCTGCTTGGAGCACAGTAATCAGGATGGTGGAAACATTTTTGCCGAAGATATTATTTTGGTACAAAGCCCGGGCATGGCTCAGTGGTTAAAGATACACATTGCACAAACCCTGGGCATTGCTGCGAATCTGGATTTCCCCCTTCCCTCCAGCTTTATCTGGCAGCTTTATCGCCAGCATATCCCCGAACTTCCTGAGCAGTCGGCCTTTACCAAGCCCAATATGGCCTGGAAGTTGATGACGATTTTACCGGCGCTGTTGCAACAAGTAGAATTTCAAGCCATCCGTGATTATTTGTCCGATGACGACGGTCTTAAGTTGTATCAGCTTTGCCATAAAATTGCGGACGTGTACGATCAGTATCTGGTTTATCGGCCACAATGGATCTTAGCTTGGGAACAGGGCGAGGATACCCTGGAGGATGTGGATATCAGCGAGCATCCCTGGCAACCCTTATTATGGCGGACTTTGAGCGAATATAGTCAAAGCCTGGGCGAGTCAGCTTATCACCGGGCCAATTTACACCAGGCATTGTTGAGCGAGCTTGGCAAAGAGCCTGCCACACCACACAATGCCAAACCCTTGTTCGTGTTTGGCATTTCGGCCATGCCCCAACAACAGCTTGAAGTGCTGGCGGCCCTTGCCCAGCAACGTGAGGTTCTGATCTTCTGGTTTAATCCCAGCCAACACTACTGGGGAGATGTGGTTGATAGTAAGACTCAGGCCAAAGCCAAATTACAGGCCCTGGACGCCAACGAAGACAGTAGCGGGAGTGATTATCTGGATGTGGGTAATCCCTTGTTATCTTCATGGGGAAAGTTAGGGCGAGACTACCAGGACATGTTGTTGCAATTTGATGTGCACCAAGATGATGATTTTATGATGCTTAGCCCCACCACGTTGGTGCAACATATACAGGCTGAGGTGTTAAATTTGCAGTTTCGCGGCACCCATGAGCCATTATCAGCCGGGGAGTTATTGTCTAATGGTCAGCAATTTCCGAAAATCCCTTTAAGCTTGGATGATCACTCACTACAAATCCATGCCTGCCATTCCAAGGTGCGAGAGCTTGAAGTACTGCATGATCAGCTATTAACTATATTTGCCCGTAATCCGGATTGGCATCCCGGTGATGTGATTGTGATGATGCCGGACGTGGCCGCTTATGCGCCTTTTATTGATGGTGTGTTTGGCGGCGTTGAACCGGGTTTGCATATTCCCTATGCCATCTCTGATCGAAATCTGAGTGAGGAGTCTCCCTTACTCAACAGTTTTGTTGAATTAATGCTCTTGCATAAGAGCCGCTTAACCTTATCCGACGTGTTGGCATTTATTGAGGTGCCGGCCGTGCAGGCCCGATTTGATATTAGCCCCCAGGAATTTGAGTTATTACAGCACTGGCTGGCCGATGCCGGCGTGCGCTGGGGCTGGGATCAGCAGGATAAAAGTCGCTGGCAACTGCCCCAGGAGCAACAAAACACCTGGTTATTTGGCTTGCAGCGTTTACTCACGGGCTACGCCATGGACGCTGAGCATCTATATCAGGGGCGCTGTGAACACACGATTGCACCCTATGGGGATATTGAGGGTCAACAGGCCATCGCCCTGGGTAAGTTCTATCTTTTTAGCAAGGTATTACTCGAAGCTATGGCATTCTGTCAACAGGCCGCCAGCCTAGCTGACAAAGTTAATACTGCCCTTGGGTTTATCGACACGCTCTATTTGCCCGATGAATCCGAGCAAAGTGTGCTGCTGGAATTACGTCAGGCCATTGAGTTAATGCTAAGCCATCAACAGCAATTTCCCCTGGCTGTTGAGCAAGATGTATTTGTGAGCGAATTAAAGCAAAACTTACAGGACAAAGGGGTCGGCCAGCGATTTTTAGGGGGCTATGTTAATTTTTGTACCCTTATGCCCATGCGCAGCATCCCCTTCAAAGTGATGTGTTTGTTGGGGATGAATGACGCAGATTACCCCCGTCAGGTCTTGCCCATGGGCTTTGATCTGATGAGTAAGGGTAAGGCTCGAAGGGGGGATCGTTCCCGCCGCCTGGATGACAGATATTTATTTTTGGAAGCATTACTATCAGCCAGAGAGCTGTTGTACCTCAGTTATCAGGGTTACAGTCAAAAAGACAACAGCCCCCGCAGTCCCTCTATTTTACTGAGCGAACTGTTGGAGTACTGCCAGCAGTGCTTTTGCCTTGACGGTCAACAGTCCCTGCCAGTGGGAGAAACGGAACAAGGTTTGCTGAAACATTTGCTGACTTCACATGCCTTACAGCCCTTCGCCGCTAGCTATTTTAGCCCCGATTCACTCCATCCTGGTTATCAGCAACATTGGTTAGCCGTCGCTAAGCGTCAGTATGAAGCGGTGGAGAAACAGGTCTTTTTAGAGGGCAGTTTGCCAGTAACGCCCCAGGGGGACCAAGCCCTGGATGAAGTCTCTCTGGAGGAACTAATCAACTTTTTTAGTAATCCTGCCAAGGCGTTTTTTAGCCAGCGCTGGCAAAGCCGCTTTGCCAGTTTCAATAGTACGTATCAAGACGATGAGCCTTTCTCTTTTGATGCCCTGGACCGATACAAACTGAACGAACGTTTTACCGGCACTGATGAGCATAGTAGTTGGCAAGTACGTTTGCGGGCCGAAGGTAAGCTACCAATCGCTAACAGCGGCCCCATTCTCATGGAAGTAATTGAAAAGCAAAGCGCTGAACTCAGGGCAAAATTAGCCGAGCTGGGCCTTGATATAGCCAGTGGCAGCAACGCCAGACCTGAAGTGAATTTGCACATTGATGGGCTAAATCTTTT
>JBLHIW010000213.1:0-4587 GCA_047618055.1 Paraglaciecola sp.
CCATGGTAAATTTGTCGCCCCGAGTCTATTCAGGCAAGCCCCCTCTATGGTTATGTTGAAACCAAGTACGGTGAAAACGGCCAGGTGACTAAAGAATGGCACCCAGGTTTAATAGTGAAAGGTTTACCCTGGGATATTCCGGTTGTAGGTTACGGCGGTAAAACCGTGAATGTATTGCGTTTGTGGCAAAGTCAGGCCTCAGACTACTTTAACTGGGACGTATTTAATGCCGGGGGCTATGTCGATGCCCAAAAAGAGAATGTGCAAGCAGAAACCATCTCAAAAGTACTCTACCCCAATGACGAGACTGAAGCGGGCAAGGAATTGCGCCTCATCCAGCAATACTTCTTTAGTGCCTGCTCACTAAAAGACATCATTCGCCGTTACAAGCGGGCCCATGGTGATGACTGGAGCCGATTTACTGATCAGGTGGTGATCCAATTAAATGATACCCATCCGGCGGTGGCTATCCCTGAACTGATGCGGATCCTGATTGACCGCGCCGAGCTTGACTGGGATAGCGCCTGGGCGATTTGTAGCAAAACATTCGCCTACACCAACCACACTCTATTACCAGAAGCCTTAGAAAAATGGTCGGCACGCATGTTCGAGAAAATTCTTCCCCGGCATCTTGAAATCATTTATGAAATTAACCATCGTTTTATGACTGAAGTAGAAAAAGTATGGCCCGGTGACGACAACATGAAGAAAAAGTTATCTATCATTGAAGAGGGTAACGAGAAAATGGTCCGTATGGGTAACCTCTCGGTGATCGGTTCATTTGCAGTTAACGGTGTTGCACAAATCCATTCTGCCCTAGTGAAGAAAGACTTGTTCCCGGAATTCAACCAAATGTGGCCTGGAAAATTAACCAATGTAACCAACGGCATTACCCCTCGTCGCTGGTTGAAGGCCTGTAATCCAAAACTGTCGGCCTTAATCGATGAGAAAGTCGGCGATGACTGGCCCCTGCATCTGGATAAGTTGCAGGGGCTAGCGAAGTTTGCTGACGATGCCACGTTTCAAAGCCAATTTATGCAGATAAAACACGAAAATAAGGTCGCTCTGGCCGCAGAAGTACTTGAATTGACCGGGATTGAGATTGATCCAAAAGCGATATTTGATATTCAAATTAAGCGCTTGCATGAATACAAAAGACAGCATTTGAATCTTTTACACATTATGGCTCTGTATCGCCGATTGTTGGAAAACCCACATTATGATATCCACCCTCGGGTCTTCCTGTTTGGTGCCAAAGCTGCACCTGGCTATAAGCTGGCGAAAGACATTATTTATGCTATTAACCAGGTGGCGGAAAAAATCAATAACGATAAGCGGGTAAATAAAAAACTCAAAGTAGTATTTTTACCTAATTACCGGGTTAGTTTGGCAGAGAAAATGATCCCAGCGGCAGATATCTCAGAGCAAATTTCCACCGCAGGGAAAGAAGCCTCGGGCACTGGAAATATGAAGTTATCCCTCAATGGTGCCCTGACCGTGGGGACCCTGGATGGTGCCAATATTGAGATTGCTGAAGAGGTGGGTGATGAAAATATCTTTATCTTTGGCTTAGATGTAGACGACGTCACCGCACTGCAGGCTAAAGGCTACAATCCTTTTGATTACTATTATAATAACCAGGAAATAAAAGCGATCCTTGACTGGCTAGAGACGGATTACTTCACTCCAGGTAAGCCGGGCGCCCTGGCATCCTTGAAACACAGTTTACTGGACGGGGGCGATCCCTATCTGGTCTTGGCTGACTTTGCGGCTTACTCCCAGGCCCAGCGTAAAGCTGATATTGCCTACAAAGATCCCAAACGCTGGGCTAAAATGGCTATCCTGAACACCGCACGCATGGGCAAGTTTACTTCCGATCGTTCTATCAAAGATTATGTGCAAAAAATCTGGAAGTTACAGCCCTGTCAAGTTGAGTAATTGATGATGATTGTCGAGTCTGCGGGCGTGTGTTTTTAGACTTGGCATACCAAGTATTGCACGCTCTCTGGCCAGTGAGGTGGGTAAAAAAACAGCCCTATCTAATACTAATGTCTAATAGCCAAAAAACCCTCAGTCTGGTTTAATTAGGCACGATTTTAGCTCAATTTTTCGGGCTTTTGTACTTTCACACAAGGTTGATACGACTGAATGAAGCCATCACATGAAGCGTTAACGACGATCCCGAGTCGCAGCATGTTCTTGGATCAGGTTGGTAAAATTATTTCAGTTGAGCCCAAGCAATCCTTATTACTTATCGACGTGGTGCGTTTCTCTGAAGTGAGCAGTACGTTTGGCTACGCAGTAGGTGACGAAATACTGCTGGAAATTGCCAATCGCATCACATTTTTATTTCAAGATGCCCTACTGGGGCGTCTCAGTGGTGATATATTTGGCTTACTTATCTCAGGTAGTCATCGCTGTGAGCAATTAAATGGATTTTATGACCATTTAGTGGAACATTTTAAAACGCCGATTGCTTGTCGGGACCATTCTTTTATTGCTGATTTTAATGTTGGTGCAGTCACTAATTCAGCCAATAACAGTAATTTCAATACCTTTTTCTGCCATGCGGAATCTGCACTAAAACAAGCTAAAGAAAATATCTATGAGAATTTCCATCACACCAACATAGTTAAAAAAGCCATGACCGGGCGTTCATTAGCCATGAAAGCGGATATAAAAAGAGCCTTTAGTCAAAATGAGTTGGAAATTTATTATCAGCCAAAAATTGATCTGAACACGCTGCAAATTATTGGGGCAGAATGCTTGCTGCGTTGGCACCACCCGCTTGATGGCTTACTGTTTCCCGGCGCACTCATCAAAGCGGCTGAATCTTATAATATGATGAATGAGGTGGGTTATTGGACGCTTGAAGAGGCGTTTAAAGGCGCAGTTCGTTTAAATCAAAGTGGCAATCGCCTTAAGATATCCGTGAACATGTCGCCTAGCCAGCTCTATGACATAAACTTTACAAGCAAGCTGCAATCGTTAGCACAGCGGTATGAACTGAGTTTAAGCCAGTTCGAGTTGGAATTAACCGAAGATGTTGCCCTATCAAATTCATATTTGGTTAAAAAACAGCTGGCAGAAATACGGGGACTTGGCTTATCTATTGCGATTGACGATTTTGGTAAGGGGTATTCTAATCTGGCGTACATGCGTGATGTGAAAATCGATACCATTAAAATAGATAAAATATTTGTGATGGAGCTTGGCGAAAGTTCGGTTAATAAAGCGATTATCGAGGCAACACAACTGATCGCAAAAGCAGCCGGTTGCGAGGTGGTGGCAGAAGGGATAGAGACCTTACAACACCTGCATACCCTAAGAGAGCTGGGTGTTTCTGAAGGCCAGGGTTTCTTGTTTTCTAAAGCTTTACCGCTGCAGGATTTTATCGAATTTTCCGAGCAGGATCTGGTCGTTGGTGGTTCATTTTCTCGAAGGGCAAAGGCAATATAATCGGTTTGCAATAAGCCGGTCTCAGCAGCGTTACAGTTTGTAAGATAAACCGGCTCTGGGGTATGATCAGTTATTCTTTAACGATCTTTGAGTGTTATCTTGATAGAACACGGCATCACCCCGGAAAATATTCCCCAGCAACTTATATTAACGGGACAATTCTTAGCATTATCCCGTACCCATAGCCATATATTCACTCAAGCCATTAGGTTTTCCTTGGAAAATGCCACGGAAGTGCACATCATTGCCCCCGGTATTATTTGTTTTGAACCCGCACATTTCAACAAAAAGGATATCGTCCTGTCATGCGGTGTGCATGGCAATGAAACTGCGCCAATCGAAATATGTGATACCTATGTTCAGCACATTTTAAGGGGGGAAATTCAGCTTGCTCACCGGGTATTATTCTTGTTCGGAAATTTACCTGCCATGGATGTTGCCCAACGTTTTATTGAAGAGAATATGAATCGTTTGTTTAGCGGCGCCCATACAGATGAAAGCAGCCCACCCAGTGCAGAGCGCGCCAGAGCTAAGTTATTGGAAGATGCGGTGGCGGACTTTTATACAAAAGAGTATTTAGCCGATGACCGGCAGCGTTATCATTATGATCTGCACACCGCTATCCGCAGCTCCAAGAATGACAAGTTTGCGGTTTATCCGTTTCGACATGCCAAGCCATGGGATAAAAACCAGTTACAAATATTGTTAGCCTGTGGTGTGAACACTATCTTGCTATCAGGCAGTGCTACAACGACCTTTAGTTACTTTTCTTCCAATGAGTTTGGGGCACAAGCCTTTACCGTCGAATTGGGCAAAGTAAAGCCCTTTGGGCAAAATGATATGCGCCAATTTAGCCAGGTTGAATTAACGCTAAAGCGGCTGATGTGTGGTGAAGATTTGCATTTGATGCCCTATGACCCAGATGATTTCTTTATTTATAAAGTCAATCAGATTATTAATAAGCAGCATGCAGATTTTGAACTTAAATTCGCCGACGATGCCCCTAACTTCAGCGATTTTGCCCGGGGTGAGGTACTTGCCACTGAGCCAGGTCAAGTGTACGTCGCAGAATATGAGGGAGAGGCGATAGTGTTTCCCAATGCCAAGGTGGAAATTGGTCAACGTGCG
>JBLHIW010000214.1:0-4547 GCA_047618055.1 Paraglaciecola sp.
CTGACAAAATTTTCAGTCGGGTGACAATAGGTAATTGCATTCTTGGTGGTATGCGCTCCGCTTCGTGCAAAACCCCATCCACCCGAAATCTAGCCCGATATCGTCCATCAAAAGGTTCAAGGTGCATATCCGACGCGCCTTGACGTAATGCTCTAATGATAAGTGAATTAAGTAGATTTACCGTAGGGGTCTCAGTCGCCAACTCAATCATTCTATCTTCGTCGTCGCTTTCAAACACATCCATGTCACTGCCGGCGCCCGCACTAAAACGATTAATAAGCAGTTGTATATCTGCGTCGGTACTTAAACTAATTTTCGCTTCAATATTTTTCTGAGTAAGCCATTGATTTACTTCGGGATTTAAGGGGTAAGCACAGGCGAATTCCCAGCTATTTTGATCAACTGATAAGGGCACCCAGCTATTTTCAAGTAGGTTTTTTTGTGTGCTGGCCGATATTTGTGGAACAGGCTTATCCAGCCATGCATTAACATCAAGCATGGGTAAAGCGAAAAAATCGCTATACAGATGAGGAAGTTGCTCCGTTGGCAAGCTACCCATATTAACCAGTATTTGCTCCAACCGTCCGCCAAAACGCAACTGATACCGCTCGGCTTGCTCGATATCCGGCTGTGATACGTGATATTTATCGATAAGGAGTGAGCTTAGTTCCATTAGTGGTGAATGATATCTGCGTCTGAGTCGGTGCCGCCTGCTTTACCGTCCGTCCCCAATGACATAAGGGTATACGGCACGTCCCGATCGCTAGAGCGCTCATACACATAAGGGTTGCCCCAGGGATCTAAGGGAAGCGCTTTGGGTAAATAAGGTCCGTTCCATCGGGGGGCCTCACTTTTTCTCAGTTCGCTTAGGTTTTCCGGGTATCTGCCCATATCTAAACGATAGGTATCTAACGCGGTTTCAAAGGCATTCATTTGTGCCTCTGCGATCCCCCTTTCCGCCGTACTAAGTTGCGAGAAAAACTTAGGCGCGACTAAGGACGCCAATAACCCCAGAATCACAATGACAATCAATAATTCAATCATGGTAAAACCACTCATCGTTCGTCTAAGATTGACTTGCATCACGTTCAAAATACCTCTTTAATTAATTGCATATGCCTACAAGCTACCTATCGCGGCAACAGCCACGGCTAACTGGTAAATTATTTGTGTTGCACTGGTCCATAACGTCAGGTTGTCAATGTTAGCAGAGTCAAAGGGCACGACGATGGTATCACCTGGTAATATTCCAATATTTTGCCCTTGTCCAGCAAACCAAAACTGATTATTACCACCCGGTATTTCGACCGAGCCGTTGGCACGTATAATGTAAATTTTGCCCTCATCGGCTAAAGTCCTGGGACCACCGCTTTTAGAAATATAATCGTCATAGGATAAACCGGCAGTAAATAAATGTGAAGTGGGTACATACACTTCACCAATCACATTAACCGACTGACTTTGCACCGGCACATAAAGGGCATCGCCGTCTTCAAGTACAATATTTGTACTTAATTTACCGTCGAGTAAACCTTTAAAGTCAATGACCAGTCGCCCAATCGCATCCACATTGGTCAAATCCTTCAGCATTTTCTTTGCTTCATCATAACTGACGATGGAGCCTGCGCCCGTGCCCTTTCTTAAACTTTCAGAAGCGACTTGTTTGCGTAAATCCTCTGCCAATTGTTGTAAGTTTTTTCTTTCTTGCAACTTTAACGACTCACGGGTGAAAATTACCGCGCCGGGATCGCCATACTGGGTAAGGTGCCCTACCCTTTCTAATAAATCAGTCAGGGTCTCACCTCGGCGAATAGTATATTCACCGGGAAATTCCACTTCCCCTTTGACCGTCACTGTTAACGCTTCTTGCCATAAAGGAATAGTAAATATATTGATGCGATCTTTACTGATTAAGCTGATATCCGCCCTTTCACTCGCTAAAACGCCACTTGGGCTAAACCTAATATGCTTAATTTCAGCAATCCCTGCGTCGCTGAGTGTTGAACGGGTTATTTCGGAATTTACCATATATGAGGATTCGGTAAGTCCTCCAGCCGCTTTTATCAAGGTTTTTACCGATGTATTTATGGCAAGGGGGTAAACACCCGGCACCTTCACTTCACCGGCAATTTCCACCAACTGCACAGGCGTGCCATACTTGGCTTGTTCGCGAAGTTTACTTATGACCGGTGATAACATGCGTTTACGGGAATAATAATGCGTATTTTTAAATGCCAAAACCTTTTTTCGTTCAAGCTCTGTCAGGGTGATAATGGCTGAGGTATCCGATTCATCCTGTTTATCTAGTAAGCCGACACTTTCCCAAAACAATTTATCTTCTATTCGTTTTTGCCATAACTCTTTTTCTTTTAAATCTAATTCATCCTTGGTGTACGCAAAATCAACCAGACTTAACTCACCTAAGATCTCATTTTCTATTTTGGAGAAAACCAATACACGATCATTGGGCTGCAACGCGACATTGCTGTTTGGATCATTTATCTCCAGTTCACTCAAATCAACCTGCAGTACTTCAATATCACGGTTTTTCCCGACATCCCTGACAATCAAAACGTAGGTTAAATCAGCAATTTCCAATAAGTCTTTTTGGCGGTCTCCCAAAAACTCAGATATTCGCAGCTTGCTTTTCCACTGATACTTACCCGGACGCGCCACGGCGCCAATCAGGGTAATAGAGTTCGACACAAACGAAGATATCTTTGGAACGACAACCTGATCACCATCGACAACATTGATATTGTCATGGTTTAAGTCAACCGTTAGCTGAATTTGTTCACCACCGATGAACCTTCTAACATGTACCGCTGCATCGTAACCTTCAGCTAACTTGCCACCCGCCAACTTAATAACGTCCGCTAGTGTTTGTTCGTTCTTCAGTTCATAAATAGCCGGACGTCGAACTTGCCCATCAATCGAAACGGTTCGTTCAACCGGGGGAATAAACACCGCGTCGCCGGGTTGTAGCAAAAGATCTTTTCGGGTGTCCCCTGAATTGAGTAAGTCATAGAGATCCAGGGTTTCAACCAATTTTCCAGCCCGTTTAAGTTGAATATTCCTCAATGAGGCGATATCAGTGACCCCGCCACTCACAAATAAGGCATGGGTGATCGTAGATAGAGAGCTGACACTGTAGGCGCCGGGTTTGTAAGCTTCGCCCATCACAAACACCCGCATGCTGCGCAGTTCACCCATGGTCAGGCTGACCTCGACACCGATGATTTGATTCTTAATCTGTTCTGCCAGAAACGTTTTCGCTTCCGAAAAACTCCTGGTGGCAATGGCAATGGGTCCTAATTTAGGAATGACAATATTGCCGTCTCTGCCAACGGTTAAGCGATATTCTGCATTCTCTTTACCATACAGTTGCAACACTAACTCATCACCGGGGCCAATAATGTAATTGGCAGGAACCGGCACATCAGACATGGGAGCAAAGGTGGAAGGCCCATTGGCAAATAAATCCCGACCGTATAATTTCAGCTCTTGGTCTTCTTCTGCCTTTTCTTGCAGGCTTTCACGATCATCCAATGGCTTGATCGGATTACCCAACTCATCAAACATCGTTCCTCTGGGGTAGCTTTTATTATTTTGCTGCCCTTGATTAGTTTGCTTATCCGCGCCAGACAAACCGGATACTTGCGATACATCAATCCCCATTTGCTGGGCTAACGCTTGCTGCTCTGCCCTTGGAAGACTTTTAAATTGTTCAATTTGCTGCTGAGTAGGAGTAACGGCTGACACCGAAAAAACACTAAGAGAAAGGGTGGCAAGTAGAATGATTTTTTTTATGCGTTGCGACATGCAGTTTCCATGAGATTTCGAGTATTAGGACGACAAATTAAGCCACTGATAATAAGCTGGCTAGAATAGCCTATTTGAGATTTGAGTGAAATAATAAAATAAGGAATAAGCCCTTGCTGGTCGCCAGTTTAGTAACAAATATTTTTAATATTCAATGCTGTGCTTAACATTCGGTGCTTAACGTGCCCGTATCGGGCTGCCTCAAACGGTAAAATTAACCTGTAAATTCTACCTTGATACCCCACCTCTTAACACAGTGATTCTTGAGTTAGCGCCCATACTCTAGTATAAACCCTTGCGCATGGGACGTTATCAGTCCTTAAAAAAATAATAATGACTATAAGGTAAGACTTCTTGTAAGGCACATGAAACACGCAGGTACCTATGTAGGCACTTGCTTTGAGCCAATTAAGCCGCTCAATTTCAGGGTCAGCTAGCATGAAGAATTTAAAGGCAACTACACTATGAAATCAAATCTAGACACAGGATTTTTTGGGCACCCGAAGGGTTTGTCCACATTATTCTTCACCGAAATGTGGGAACGCATGAGTTATTACGGCATGCGTGCTTTATTAGTACTGTTTATGACAGCCAGTATCCAGGAAGGAGGGCTGCTGATCACCGTTGCCTCGGCAACCGCGATTTATGGGCTGTATACCGGCTCAGTTTATTTTATGGGTCTACCCGGTGGCTGGATAGCTGACCGGCTGATCGGTGGCCAAAAA
>JBLHIW010000215.1:0-4465 GCA_047618055.1 Paraglaciecola sp.
CTCCGGCAAGCCTAACTGGGTTTTACTGCTGTCACTACAAACCCGATAGTGGCAGGCCATAGCCAATTCTAATCCCCCACCGAGGGCGGCACCGTGAATAGCCGCCACAAAAGGGATCGCCATGTTCTCAATACGCTGGAAAATTAAGTGACCATCTGAGGATAGCTTCTGGGCTTCCTCAGCCGTTTTACAGGCCGCCAGCATGGCGACATCCGCACCCGCAACAAAAGAATCTTTTTTCCCACTTGTTAATACCACGCCCTGTATCTGCTTATTGGCGCTAATGTGATCTAAAATTTCAGCTACCTCATCGCCAAACTCGGCCTTGAGGGTATTCATTGATTCGCCCTGGACATCCATAGTCAAAATGGCAATACCATCATCCCGGACATCGAGAGTAAAGGCACTTTGGGTGTTTTTGACAGATGCTACTTCGGTCTTGGCTTTGGGCTCTGTTTGAGATGCGGCCCCCTGTTGTTCAACCTTCATTTCTACGTCTGTGTCAGCTGTAAGCGCTGTGTCATTTGTGTCTTTTGTAGTGGTCATTATTTTGCCCTTATTCCGTTTCTACAATCATTGCGGCCGCAAGACCACCGGCTGCACAAGCCGTTAATAAACCGGCCCCCCCGCCGCGCCTATTTAACTCATTAAGCATTTGGGTGATCATGCGGGTACCTGTGGCCGCAAATGGATGACCGTAGGCCAGAGAGCTGCCCATCACATTAAATTTCTCCATATCAATCTCACCCGTGGCTTTTTTACGCCCCAATTTCTCCTGGGCAAATTTGTCACTGGCAAACATTTTAAGGTTAGCCAGGGTTTGTGCCGAAAAGGCCTCATGCATTTCTATCAGTGTTAAATCCCTTAAGGTCATCCCCGCTTTATCCAGAGCCATCGGCGTTGCATAAGATGGTCCCATCAACATATCCTGCCAGACGTCTATCGCCGCAAAGGCATAACTTTTTATATAACCAAGGGGCTGATAACCCATGGCTTTGGCCTTGCTTTCAGTCATCATTAATACGGCAGAGGCACCGTCTGTCAGTGGTGTGGCGTTGGCTGCGGTGACGGTGCCGTGTTTCTTATCAAACACCGGTCGCAGCTTGGCATAGCTTTCCAGCTTAGAATCGAAACGAATATTATTATCCCGCTCCAGTGCTCCCTTATAGGGTTGTGCATAGGCGGTCATGACTTCGTTAGCCAACTTGCCTTGCGTCCAGCTTTGGGCCGCTAAACTATGAGACCGGTGAGCCAATGCGTCTTGATCAGCACGACTAATTTGATGGGTTTTGGCCATTTGTTCCGCAGTTTGTCCCATTGACAAGCCCGTTGAATACTCGGCAACTGCAGGAGGAACCGGTAACAAATCTTTCAGGCCAAGTTTCTTCATCACCTTCCACTTTTGTCCCAGGGTTTTAGTCTTCTGCAGATCGGTTAAGGCGCGGGCTAAGTTCTTGGACACCCCGATAGGTGATACGGAAGTAGAATCAGCGCCACCGGCAATACCAATGCCTATGTTACCCAACATCATCGACTCGGCAATGTTCACCGTAGATTGAAAACTGGTGGCACATGCACGGGATACACTGTAAGCATCGGTGTGTACACTCATACCTGTGCCCAGCACAATCTCCCGGGCAATATTCGGCGCTTCAGGCATTTGGACTACCTGACCATAGACCAATTGCTCAATCAACTTAGGGTCAAGGTTATTACGGGCCAACATCTCATTAACCACCATTTTCCCCAGATCTACCGCCGGTACACCGTGGAAATAACTGGCCATCTTGGCAAAGGGTGTTCTAAGACCTGCGACGATCGCAATACGATCACCGCCTCGAGTTGTCACTATTTGCTTCGCCGTCATTTTTTGCCCTTCATATTGAATTAAAGCCTGTGGTCTGACCTGTTACGTTCCGCTGATTGTACAGATAGTGCAAGAAATTTCAAAGTCTAGTCAAAATTTCGGGTTTTTGCCTGCGGTCTTGAAGACTTTTTTATTAGTGAAATATGTCATAAAAACCCATAGTAAAAATCAACATTAACGATTACAATCAATAGCTTAATAAACATTAAACCACAATAAACACACTGTATCTGCCACATGCTAATTGCCATGTAATCTCGGTTTGTAACATTGTTTTTCTGGCAAGGAACCATATATAGCTTAGCATTGTCAGTTAACTGGTTCGTAGTAGGCATAAGAAGTGCCTTCTCAGTAAAGGAAAAAAAGATCAATATGGCATCTGCGCAATTTACCCAATTACAAGCATATTTAGATACCCAAGTTATCGGTCAAAGCACATTAACCCAGAATATTTTGGTGGCACTGTTAGCAGACGGCCATCTATTGGTTGAAGGCCCTCCCGGGCTGGCAAAAACCCGAGCAGTCAACGCATTGGCAAAAGGGGTAGAGGGGGATTTTCACCGGGTACAGTTCACCCCTGATCTTCTGCCAGCAGATTTGACCGGAACCGACATCTACCGTCCTGAGAATGGCAGTTTTGTTTTCCAGAAGGGGCCGCTTTTTCATAATTTGGTGTTGGCCGATGAAATTAATCGCGCCCCGGCTAAGGTGCAGTCTGCGCTATTAGAAGCCATGGGGGAGAGGCAAATTACGGTGGGCAACAAAACCTATACCTTACCTGAGCTTTTTTTGGTTATGGCGACCCAAAATCCCATAGAGCAGGAAGGCACTTATCCCCTGCCTGAAGCCCAGTTGGATCGTTTTTTAATGCATCTGGAAATTGATTATCCTGATGCGGATACTGAGCTGGAAATTCTGCGTCTCACGCGAAATGAAGCCCTCAACACCCACATTGTTACCCCGCCCAACCTGACTCAGGCCGATATCTTTGCTGCCCGTAAAGAAGTACTGGAAATTCATTTGGATGACTCTTTGGAGCAATATTTGGTGCAGTTGATCATCGCCACCAGGCAGCCGGAATTATATAGCTCGGAGCTGGCTAACTGGATTGAGTTTGGCGCCAGTCCAAGAGCCACAATCGCCCTGGACAAATGTGCACGTGCCCATGCCTGGTTGATGGGCAGAGACTTTGTCGGTCCGGATAACATTCAGGCGGTTTTTCATAATGTGCTGCGCCATCGGCTATTACTCAGCTATGAAGCAGAAGCAGAAGGCGTGAATAGCAACCAGGTGCTGGATCGCATCTTACAGTTCGTCCCGGTTCCCTAAGGTTGTAAAGATGCAAGACGTAGAAAAATGGTTGGCGGCTCATCATAGTGATGGAGTGACCCTGAGTATTAAAGAATTACTCTATTATCAAGCTAAAACCAGCCTGTTAAATTTATCTCCCCGCAAGACGGTACAGGCTAAGTTGGCCGGTTCCTACTTGGCGAAAACGAAAGGCCGGGGAATGGAATTTGACGAGGCGCGCCATTATCAGGCTGGCGACGATATTCGCGCTATCGACTGGCGGGTGACAGCGCGCACGGGGAAGACCCATACCAAGTTATACCGGGAAGAAAAAGAACGGCCGGTATTTGTACTCGCTGATCTGTCTGCCAGCATGCAGTTTGGCACCCAACTACTGTTTAAATCCGTTCAGGTTGCTCATCTTACTGCCCTAATTGCCTGGGCGGCCCGTAAGAGAGGAGATCGTATTGGCGGCCTTATTTTTAATCAACAACAGCATATTGAATGTAAGCCCTTTACCCGACAAAAGGCAGTACTGTCTTTACTCAATGGCCTGATCCAGCTCCAAAAACCGATGGCTGAGACACAAGTGCACAGTAATACACCGGTGACGTTTGCCGACGCCTGCGCTCGTCTTCGCCGTCTTGCTCATCCAGGTAGTCTGATATTTTTACTCAGTGACTTTAGCCAGTTAAACGACAGTGCTAAACAACATATCGCCAGTTTAAGTAAACATTGTGAAATTATCGCCTACCCTATCAGCGATCCCTTTGAACACGAACTACCCGCAGTTAATGTCCCCCAGCAAGTGGCCTTGACCGATGGCCAGTCTGAGCAAAATATCCTGCTGGGTGAAAAAGACAGCGCCGCTCGTTACTTTGCCCAGCATCAGCAACGCTTTACTGAAGTTGAAGACACCCTCAAACAATGTCGTGCCCAGGTGATTAATATCAGTGCCGCCACGCCTTTAGAGCAACAGCTTAGTCAATTTACCCGAGGCAGCGGTTTATGAACCCCCTGGAGCAACTAAAAGATATTCATTTACCCACGGAGATAGGTATGTGGCCACCCGCTTATGGCTGGTGGATAGTGGCAATGCTTGGGATCATTTTGCTCCTTAGCGCTTTTATCTGGCTACGCAAGCACCACAGTGCTCGCTTAGCAAAGCGTCAGGCCTTAATTGAATTAAGCGCAATCACCCAAGACGAGCGGGATTGGCCGCAACAGCTCAATCGTTTATTGAAGAGACTAAGCCTGACTTACTTTCCTGATGCCGCGACGGCTAAACTGCATGGTAAGGCCTGGTCC
>JBLHIW010000216.1:0-4428 GCA_047618055.1 Paraglaciecola sp.
TTGAATATATTGCTCAACGTTAAACATTGGAATAACGACTGACACCATGGGTAAAGAGTGTTTATTCATTAGCTTGACTCCTGATCGAAGTTGGTTTTTTTCGATTGAAATAAGGGTTGAAGGTTTGCCACGGAAGCAACACCAAGAGCCAAACTATGCTGCTGGCCAGGATGACAAAAGCGAGACCCTCGGGTGTATCGATTTGAAAACTGAGCAAACTGCCGGTACTGATAAATAAGCAGAACAGTCGTGTGTATAATTCATGTTTATAGGCTCCTTGTGCCCGCAGCACATTGCAATGGGTGTCCACATAAATGCTAGATAAGGCGGCCAGACACAACAGTGTGATCACTGAGTATTGTTGTTGCCATTGTTGGTCGAATAAAATAGGCACATAGAAAGGTACAGCGATCGCCTGCAGTACAAATAACAGGCCAATCGCAGTGGTAACCAGATAGACCCAGCGGATATATTGCGTTATTTGACCTTGGCGGTATTTATCACAAAGGTAAGGATAAAGAGCCGCATTAAATGCATTGTTAAGGGATTGACTTAAGCCGACGCCGGCACTTTTGGCGAAGCTATATAATCCAAACAATTCGGGACTTAGCAAGCGAGCACCAATCAGCATATCCAGTTGCATGCGCAGTGCTCTTATCAACTCGGTTGACAGTAATTGACCTGAGGTTTTGCAAAGGGTGAGAAAGGTGTTGAGTTGAAAACTGATGCCAAAGCGTTGCACGGGGGCAAAGAAAAACAGGCATACCCACAATATTGCAAATACCCATTTGCCATACACGACAGACATAATGCCAAAATCAAGAAAAGCAAATATGGCGATGGTCAGGTTTTCTGCCAATATACACCCAGCATTTCTGAGGCTATAGAAACGCATGTTACCCGCCCGTTGAACTAAAAATACTTTCACACTCACCAGCGGATACAGCATATAAACACCCGCCATTGATACGAGTAGTTGAGTTACTTCGGGATTGTCATAAAAATTGCCTACGGGTATGGCTAATGCGCTCTGAATACCCGCCAGTGACAAACATACCAGCCACTGCAATATGCTGCCGTTTTTAGCGTAATGTTTGAGCTTAGCCTCAGAGCATTGGATGATTTGCGTGCCAGCACCGGAGCGCAACATCAGCTTAAACACCTCATGACATGCCAATGCGAGCATGACGGTGCCATACTCAATCGGACTCAGGTGGGCCGCTAAGGCAAAGATAACCAATACTCTTGAAATCTTGGCTGCAATTTCGGTGATCAATAACCAAGAGGTGTTGTTTAGCAAACGCCTATTTTCAAATTGCATTGTTAGGAACTTCACACCATTTACCCAGTTGATAGAATCATAGGTAGTAATTCAAGAAGCGTTCCAAGTGTGTTAATTATTTTAAGCTGTTGTATAAAAAGGATTTATTCATTTTTTTTAGAGAGGGCTATCTGTTTTTCGCTATATGCAAAATATCAGAGTTTGCAAATAGCGAAAATAGCAAAAATAGCAAAAGGATAAATCTAATACTCAGTGTGTTGGCGGCGGGGAGTTTAACTCTATTATTGCCACTGTTGTATTTTACGGTATAGGGTAGAAGGGCTGGCTTCAAGTAAGCTAGCCGCTTTGACGACATTATCATTACAGGCGGCAATAGCGTGTTCAATTGCTGCTTTTTCAACTTCAGCTAAACTTCTAACCTCCGTGAAGTTATTAAGTACTTGTTTCGGTTCTACATCTGAATATTGTGATACTGAAATTTGCGAATTTGACTGACGATTTTTACGAGTTATTTCGTTTACCTCACGTTCATTTAAACCCAGTTGTAAGGCTAGGTTATGCTCAGTCAACAGAGGTCCGTCTGACATTACAACAGCACTATGGATAGTATTTTCAAGCTGCCTTACGTTCCCTGGCCAGTTATAATGATTGATCAATTTTTCTGCACCAGATGAAATCCCGACAAATACTTTGTTCTCGAGGTCACTAAAACGATTTAAAAAGTATTGGGCAATTTGGCCAGGGTCATTCTCTCTTTCCCACAATGGAGGCAGATTAATCGAAATAACGTTGAGCCTGTAATAAAGGTCTTCTCGAAGATAGCCGTCACAAATGGCCTGAATAGGTTCTCTGTTTGTGGCACTAATAAATCGAATGTCAACCTTTTCGGTTTTGCTACAGCCGACCTTTTGAAAGGTGCCGGTTTGAATAAATCGGAGAATTTTGGCTTGCAAGGCGATATCCATTTCCCCCAATTCGTCTAAAAACAATGTGCCTCCATGGGCAAGGCTCGCAGCTCCGTCACGATTTGATACCGCGCCAGAGAACGCCCCTTTTATATGACCAAATATTTCTGATTCCATTAACTCCTGGGGGATAGCTGCACAATTGAGACAGATTAGCGGTTTATCTTTGCGTGGACTCAATTTGTGGATTGCATCAGCGGCAAGTTCTTTTCCTGCACCACTTGGTCCGGTAATGAATACCGATGCGTGACTTACAGCGCAACGGTCTATGGCATTATATACCAATTGCATGGCAGTAGATTGGCCGATGAAACGCATAAAGTTACGTTTACGTTTTGCTTGAATATGAGCAAGGGTAAGACGTAGCAAGCTTCTTTCTGTAAGTACTTCCCGGTAATTTAAAGCCTGTTGAATATTAGCTTTTAATTCTTTGTTGTCCCAGGGCTTTTTCATATAACCCCATATTTTACCGGAGTTTATTGCTGTTATTACATCACTCAGTTCCGTATAGGCCGTCAACATAATCCTGATGGTATCTGGCCAGTTTTCGGCGACTTTCTGCAGGAATTCACCCCCGCTCATGCCTGGCATATTTTTATCTGAGATAACAATATCAATATGGTTTTTCTGAATAATCTGTAGGCCTTCTTTGGCTGAGCTTGCGGTATATACCTCTAAATTCATATCATGAACCAGACGTTTTAAGACATTTAGGATATCTATTTCATCATCAACAAATAGAATGCTGGCATGGATTTGTGCGGTCATAGTTAATATTTATTCATGTAGTAAATAGGAATGTGGCTAATGTATGCATGTTGCGGTTAAATCGCTCCGGGCACATTGATATGGGACAATTAACCTGAATATTTAGCTAAATACCATCGCAGGTATTGCAGATGAGCCTTTCAGTAGAAAGGGGCGGATTCAACTCTGAAACGGTATCTTAAAGTGACTTGGGTATATATGTTTTCATTGTTGCATCTCTTGCTGGAGAAAAAGCGATTAGCATATATTCAGCGGACCGTTTTTCCTACCTATTCAAGTTATGCACTTATTAGTTGAATCCAAGCGGTATATATTTAAGGCACAAATCCAGTAATACTGTGCTTATCAACTATCTCAAAAGCGTTTACGCTGATGTGTTCCTTTGAGACCTTAAACAAAATGGAGAGTTAAAATGACCACCTATACCGCAATCAACCTTAAACAGCGGCCGGAGCCGGGACCTATCCGTGCAGATACCTTTGAGGTGGTGCAAAAAAACCTACCCAGTGCCGGGCCCGGTCAAATTCTGGTTAAGCAAACGCATATGTCACTTGATCCTGCGATGATTGGCTGGATGAGTGCCGATACCAAAAGCTATATACCCCCGGTCGCCATTGGTGATGTTATGCGTTCTTCTGGCCTGGGCGAAATTGTTGAAAGTCATCATCCTGACTTTGCCGTAGGGGAGCGGGTAATGGGTATGATGGGCTGGACAGAATATGCATTGAGCACGGGGCAAGGCCTGAGCAAAGTGCAAGCGGGCTTGGAGGCAGCTATGGTTCTATCGGTATTTGCCTTGCCTGGCTTAACCGCGACCCAGGGACTGTATGGTGTCGCCAAGCCTGAATCCGGGGAAACTATCGTGGTCAGTGGCGCGGCAGGCTCAGTAGGTTCAATTGTCGGTCAGCTGGCTAAGGCCGATGGTCTAAACGTGATTGGCGTGGCTGGAAGCGATGAAAAATGTGCGTGGCTAGTCAACGAGCTAGGCTTTGACGGTGCTATTAATTATAAGAGTGAAGACATTCCAGCTAAACTCGCCGAGTTAGCACCAAAAGGAGTGGATATTTTCTTTGAAAATACCGGAGGAGCGATTCAACAACATATCTTTGAAGCCATGAACGCCCATGGTCGTATTGTCGTGTGCGGCATGATTGCTGACTATGGCACCGCGACGCCAAGCGCCGGGCCTAACTGGATCCCCATCATCAAGAAGCGCCTGATGATCCAAGGTTTTACCATGCCGGATCATTTTGCCCAGGTACCTGAATTGTTAGCCAAGTTAACACCCTACGTAATGCAGGGAAAAATCAAATACCGTGCCCACGTACTGGACGGTTTGCAGTCTTCAATAGAAGGCTTGAACATGCTATTAACCGGTGCGAACAAGGGTAAGTTGATCGTTAAGTTGTAAAC
>JBLHIW010000217.1:0-4414 GCA_047618055.1 Paraglaciecola sp.
AGAAAGTTGAAAAACAGCTACAAATTTATCGAGACATTGGCTATCGCCTGGTTTACACCAGTTGCAAAACCCATACGGGTCTCGATCAACTCCCTGAATGCTTAAAAGATAAAATCAGTGTGTTTGTGGGTCAGTCAGGGGTCGGTAAGTCGAGCATAATCAATGAATTATTGCCAGATTCCATAGATGAAATCATCGGTGACGTGTCCGACAACTCTGGTCTTGGCCAGCACACGACGACCACGGCAAAACTACTGCACTTCCCCCAGGGCGGTGATTTGATTGACTCCCCAGGGGTACGTGAATTTGCCTTATGGCATCTTCCTCAGGAGAGGGTGACCTTAGGCTTTAAAGAATTTCGTGACTATCTGGGGGCCTGTAAGTTTCGGGATTGTACCCACGGTGATGATCCGGGCTGTGTGATAAAACAGGCGGTAAACGACGGTAAAATCAGTCAGGAACGTTATGCTAGTTATCATAAAATCCTGTCCAACATGGACGAACTGCGCCCGGCCCACACCAAGGTCTAATTATTTTATGGCGCAGAAAAATCCCCCTTTAAGATCTAGCATATAACTTCCTGTTGCTGCCACCGTGAAGGATTATGCGTTATAATCCTTCACGGAAAATCACTTGTTTCAGGAAGTTTATTTTGTTCGATTCATTAAAGATTGCACTGCAATATATTACCCCAAAGCATGCACTATCAAGGCTGGTAGGCAGCTTAGCGGCGGCACAAGCCGGTGCACTCACTACCATCTTAATAAAACTATTCGTCAAACATTATAAGGTCGATATGTCTGAGGCGCTGCACTGCGCCCCTGAAGATTATGCTTCGTTTAATGCGTTTTTCACCCGTGAACTGAAACCGGGTGCCCGTACGATTTGCCCCGATGAAAATCAGCTCGCCCTGCCGGTGGACGGATCAGTCAGCCAGCTTGGGGATATCAGACACGATAGTATTTTTCAGGCTAAAGGCCATGATTACAGCCTAACCACATTGTTAGGGGGTAAACCTGAATTGGCTACACCCTTCAAAAATGGCAAATTTGCCACCATTTATCTTTCACCTAAAGATTATCATCGTATTCATATGCCCATAGATGGCACCTTAAGCGACATGATATATGTGCCCGGTGAACTCTTCTCCGTGAGCCCCCTTACCGCAGAGCGGGTGCCCGGCTTGTTTGCCCGAAACGAACGGGTTGTGGCCATTTTTGACACACCAAAAGGTAAGATGGCCATGGTCCTGGTTGGCGCAACAATCGTTGCCAGCATTGCCACCAAATGGGCAGGCACCGTTACCCCACCCGCCGGCAAAAATGTGCAACACTGGCAGTATCCAGATAAAGGCGAACAGGCAGTACATCTTAAAAAAGGTGAGGAAATGGGCTTATTCAAATTAGGCTCAACGATTGTTGCCTGCTTTGAGCCTAATGTATTGGAGTTTGCCCCCTTACAAGCAGGAGACGTGACACGCCTTGGCGATGTTTTCGCGACCTTAAGCTAAGAAATGGATCCTGTTAAGAAGAGTTTATGGTCACTACATGTGACAGTGGCCTTGTTGGGTGCCACGGCACTTTTCTCCAAAGTCATTCCCCTGTCGTCAGTTGATATCACCTTTGGCCGGGCGATTATCGCCTGCTTAATGTTGTTTAGCATTGTTAAATTAAGTGGTAAAAAACTGGCCTTGCAAAATGGCAAGGACTACCTAATCGCCCTTGCATTAGGCTTATTAATGGCAGCTCATTGGGTTACCTACTTTGCCGCCATGCAGTATTCCACCGTATCGGTGGGGATGATCGCCTTATTTACCTTTCCGGTGATCACCGTGTTGTTAGAGCCCTTTTTTGAAGGTATTCGACTGGTCTGGCAGGACATCGCCAGTGCTTTAGTGGTGTTATTTGGCATCGCGTTGATCGTGCCTGAAGTGTCTCTGGATAACGACATTACCCTGGGAATTGCCATTGGCGTGTTATCCGCCGTTTTATATGCACTGCGTAATCTTTTTCACCGTAAGTATTTCTCCCATTACTCCGGCGCCCACGCCATGGCCTATCAAACGCTAGTGATATTTATGTGTTTGAGCTTTTTTGCCTCTACAGAACTGCTCGTCGCCAGTCAACAAACCTATATTTGGTTGGCAGTCTTAGGTACCCTGTTAACTGCTGTGCCCCACTCCCTGATTGCCACGAGTTTAAAGTACTTAAGAGCCAAAACATTCTCCCTGGTCGCCTGTATGCAACCCCTCTATGGCGTAGTGCTTGCCAGTTTGATATTAGATGAACAGCCCACCTGGCAAACTTTAGTCGGTGGTCTACTGGTAATCTCGGCAGCCGTGTACGAAACTATCAACGCACAAAAACTTCATCAGAAATAAGACACCCTTATGCTCATATTTGCTCATCGTGGTGCCAGTGCCGATGCACCAGAAAACACCTTATTGGCAATTGAAGAAGCCCTGACACAAGGTGCTGACGGTATCGAAATTGACGTACATCAAAGCGGTGACGACTTAGTCGTTATCCATGATCGTTGGTTACACCACACGACCAATGGCCAGGGACAACTACAAGACTACTGCCTGACCGAGTTAAAGCTGTTGGATGCCGGCCAGGGACAACAGATCCCCACTCTTTGGCAGGTCATGCAGTTAGTTGACGGGCGCTGCCTGTTAAATATTGAAATAAAAGGCGTGAATGATCCACAACTGGTGTTATCACTCATAGATAAAGCACAAAGGGAGTTACACTTTTTCCGGCAGCAGTTCATCGTTTCGTCCTTTGATCACCATTTGCTTAAAGACATAAAAGCCTTAAGCCCAAGTCTAAAAATTGCAGCATTAACTACCGGCAAACCCATTGATTACGCACTATTTGCACAAAACCTAGACGCTTATTCGGTCAACATCGATATGACATTTATTGACCAGCACTTTGTTGCAGATGCAAAATCACGTGGACTAAAAATATTTGTCTATACGGTGGATGAGGAAGAGGATTTATTGAAGCTTATAGATTTGGCAGTAGATGGGGTGTTTTGTAACGCTCCGGGCAGAGCCAGGCGTTTTTTAAATCAGTCCTGGTTAAATCTGCTCTAAGCTTCGCTCGAACAGCCTGAATCGCAATCCTGACAACTCTTACACAGCTTCAGATTCACAATATGTGCGCCGACGATTAGCATCGCACCAATAGCGATGGTGAAGGGCTCATACTGCTCGCCAAACATATCCTTATTCCAGTAAATAATCCCGCCGAGAACCAAACTATACAGTGGATAAAGTTGACGATGATAGCGGTAAAAACCAGAGAACAAAGCCCAAAAGCCAATAATCATCGAGAAGGATAAAATACCTCGCTCAAACCAATCCTGGGCAAAAAACGACGCCCCAACAATAGGTAACAAGGGGATCAGGATAGGCAATAACAAACAATGCATGGCACACAAACTAGAGCCCCAAATGCCCAGTCTGTCCAATAGTGATTTGTCGTTTATCGCTTGCATAATAATGATGAATAAAACCTAGCCGAAACCGAACGTTATAATATAACATTTCTATTATTATGCAAGCCCCTTTAAACAGAATTTACTTACTGGTAATCATGGCCTATTTAGCGATGAACGGGAGTTCAATAGTACTCATGACTCAGCCCTCTTTACCACAGCAGCTAATACTACTCCTTTTGCTGTTCTTTATAGTTGACAATACGCTCTACAAATTCGCCTGCCAGTGCATTCGGCAGCGGTATGGTCAAGTGATACTGACTGATCAGCCAGCGTTCACCACGTTTAACTAATACGCCGGTGCCTCGGCACTCACCATAGTTTTTATTATCCAATAATTCGTCAAACCACGCCACCTGACTATTACTGGCGAATGTGATGTGCCTATCCCGTGGCAGATAGGTCCAGCCTTTACCTTGAGAGAAATAGGGATTGGCGAAATCCTCGAACTGGACTTTGTTCCACCTTTCTTTTGCGTCGGTACCAATAAACACCGCATCATCTGCTAATAGAGAAAAATACTTGTCACCATTAGCCTGGGCTGCGGCCTGATGAAAGCTATCGAGCACGTGTACAAGCTCTTGCTGGTGGGTATTGACCCTACTATCGGCTGCACTATCTGTACAACTCAGTATTAGGCTCAAAAAAACCACTGTCCGTTTTATTGAATGCATAGGGATCCCAAGGATGAAGATTTTACCCAGCATACACCTTTGTGTCTGCTAACAGAATAATTCAGAATTCTGTGCTCTGTGTTCTGTGCAAAAATCAATGCAGCAAAGCACTATCCGGTCTATAAATAGTAAATGGAACAAAGGTAAGAGATTCAGTATGGTCAGGATTGCAATTATCGTCACCCTTTGCACCTTCACGCTTGCATGTGGCAGCGGGAATATATTCCAGACTTGGC
>JBLHIW010000218.1:0-4335 GCA_047618055.1 Paraglaciecola sp.
ATTAAGCTTAATATGCACGCAGGCGGTGTTGCCGCCAAATTTAACAAATTCAGGGCCGGGGGCAGGGCATGAGCCGCGCACTCCATAAAAGGTTAATTGCATAAAGCTCTCAGCTTATCTATCTATTTTTGTTTGATTTATGGCATCGGTGTATTAACCGCAACGCTGAACCAGATTAGCACCATTCAAATCAACACATAAGTATAACTTTGCGCATTAGGTATGTTTTTTTGGAAAAAAAGCGCCAGATTGGCGCTTTTTAGGGGGTGAGTATTTTATTTACAAGGTAAGGATAAAGTCATCTAATTCGGCAATATCCAGTAAGGATTTTACCCCGCTACGGCGATTTTTATGTTCGACTTTCTGTTCGTCCAGGTTGCGTTCGCCAATCACAATGGTATGGGGAATACCGACCAACTCCATGTCGTTAAACATCACGCCCGGGCGCTCCTTTCTATCGTCAAACAAGACTTCCACTCCCGCGGCCAGCAGTTTGTCATAGAGCGCTTCTGCTAGTTGAGCAATGCGCTGGGACTTGTGCATGTTCATTGGGATCAAAGCGACCTTAAAGGGGGCAATAGACTCAGGCCAGATGATGCCGTATTTGTCATGGTTTTGTTCGATGGCTGCGGCCACAATGCGGGATACACCAATGCCATAACAACCCATGGCGAGCACTTGGTTTTTGCCGTTTTCGTCCAGTACAGCGCACTTCATCGCTTGTGAATATTTAGTACCGAGTTGGAAAATATGGCCGACTTCAATGCCTCGTTTGATTTCGAGTTTTCCTTTGCCATCAGGGGATAAGTCACCTGCCTGGGCAATGCGTAAGTCAGCGACTTCATATTCAGTGGCATCCCGATCCCAGTTTGCTCCGGTAAAATGCACGTCCGGGATGTTGGCCCCACAGACAAAATCGGCCAAATGAGCGGCAGCACGATCGGCGATAACCCGGATATTAAGGTTAATCGGTCCCAGTGAGCCCAGGGTGCAGTTAAGCTCTTGTTGTATTTGTTCTTCAGATGCCAGAGTCAATGGAGCCAATACGCCGAGCATTTTCTCGGCCTTCACTTCATTGAGCTGGTGATCACCCCGCAAAATTAGGGCAATGAGAGCCTGTTTGCCCTTTTTATCCGGCTCGCCTAAAACAATCAGAGTTTTGACGCTGTGCTGTGGCGCGATGGACAGTAATTCGGCGACTTCATCGATGGTGCGGGCATTGGGGGTGGCGACTTTTTTCAGGGACTGGGTCGCTGCAGGGCGTTCACCTTGTGGTGCCAGGGCTGCTGCCATTTCGATATTAGCCGCATAGTCAGAGCCATTACTAAAGGCAATATCGTCTTCACCGGAATCGGCCAGAACGTGAAACTCGTGTGAGCCAGAGCCACCAATCGAGCCGTTGTCGGCGATAACCGGGCGATATTCTAAGCCAATACGTTCAAATATATTACAGTAAGCCTGGAACATGCTTTGGTAGGTCTTTTCAAGACAGCTGTGATCGATATGAAAGGAGTACGCATCCTTCATGGTGAACTCACGGCTGCGCATAATACCAAAGCGTGGGCGGACTTCATCTCTAAATTTGGTTTGTACTTGATACACATTCAAGGGGAGTTGCTTGTAACTGTTGACTTCATTTTTGACTAAAGACGTGATCACTTCCTCATGGGTTGGCCCAAGTACAAAGTCACGCTGATGGCGGTCTTTAATCCGCAGTAACTCGGGACCATATTCTTCCAGGCGCCCTGACTCCTGCCACAAATCTGCAGGTTGCACCACCGGCATTAATACTTCCAAAGAGCCGGCTTTATTCATCTCGTCACGGACAATATTCGCCACTTTATTTAACACCCGTAAACCAGAGGGTAGCCAGGTATATAAACCGGAGGCTAATTTGCGTACTAAACCGGCACGCAACATAAGCTGGTGGCTGATCACTTCGGCATCTGCAGGGGTTTCTTTTTGGGTTGCTAATAAATATTGACTAGTACGCATTGGTTTCGTGTTCTCGGATAAAATGAGTAAAGGGTGTGAATCGGCGGCTATTCTATCAGCGGGGTGGCTTAGGCTAAAGACCCAAAGCCGCAATAATTAAAAATGCTCTGGATTTGCAGTATTGGCACACGTCGCCGCTTCGATATTTACTACACAGTTAATTCCGCCACTCACTTGCCACTGAATATTAAGGGCATAAAGATTCATGCCGAATAAGGCATCGGATTCTTTTAGCACTTTATACGCAGGACGGGGATCCTGGGCCAGCACTTCAGTAATTAAGGTCGCCAAATTGGGGTGCTGCTTCGTCCAACGGGCAAGCTGCTGCTCAGCGGATGGGCTAAATATCACCTCCATTTGCGGGGGGGCATCGTTGGCAAAGCCGCCACGGGCCTCGGGCAGGGCATCTGCATAAGGAATATAGGGTTTAATATCCAGGATCGGTGTGCCATCGAGTAAATCAATGCCGTTCACGTGGAGTCTCAATTGACCTTGGGTATAACTGACCGAATCAAATTCGACTACCGACAAACCCATGGCATTTGGCCGAAAGGTGCTGCGGGTAGTAAACACCCCTTGCTTGGCGTTTCCGCCAAGACGGGGGGGTCTCACCAGAGGGCTCCAGCCTTGTGCGGCGGTTTGATGAAAGTGAAAAATTAGCCAGATATGACTAAACTGCTCGATGCCACGCAGGGCATTGGGATCCTGATAGGCAGCTGAGAATTCTATCTGTCCCTGGGCGCTTTTGACTAAACCCGGTTGGCGGGGAATAGCAAACTTTTGCTTATACGGGGTACGAATAATGCCGATGGGGTCTATTTGTATGCTCATAGGATCTTCGTTTCAGGCTTAACAGCAATAAGAGGTGGCACAGTTTAAACCAATTCTTTTGTGAGCTATAGCATAGCTAAAAATTGTTAAGCAGATGAGTCTGCCAATTGGCTTTGTACACGGCTTTGGTTAACATACCCGCATCTTAAATTTGCTGGCAAGTATGACGTGTTCCCAGTTCCTATTTCTCCTAAGCAGTTATTATCCGGTTTATATTTACAACACTTGGTTGACCAGGACCAATTTGATGCATTTTCCTTTACCCAGGGAGATTTATTGGTGCTCAATAAGGTTGCAGGGGCGCAGACACGCTGTGCACCAGAGTCTGGGGTCAAACCAAAGCATTCAACCTTGCTGATGTTTGCCGAGGGCTTGAACTTGCATAAGATCATGCTGGTGGAGCAGGCTCTGGGCAAGCAGCTAAGGATTGCTAACTTCCGAGTGCTTAGGATGAGGGGAATGACAGGTTTTGCTATTGCCGCGTCCGTGGAGCGTCTGACTGACAGGGATCTGCGAGAAACCCTTGAAGTCATAGCCAATACCCATACTGTCGAATTATGCCTGTTTGACACCGTACCGACGTTGACTGAGCCGGGCCTATTGCTGATGGACATGGATAGCACGGTGATCGCGGTGGAATGTATTGACCAGATTGCCCTGTTGGCTGGCGTGGGCGAGCAAGTATCCAGGGTGACCGGATTAGCGATGGAGGGTAAGCTGGACTTTGCACAAAGCTTAATCAGCAGAGTGGCTTGTTTGGCCGGGGCGGATGAGTCGATTCTGGCCCAAGTGAAAAACGCACTCCCCCTGATGCCCGGCATATTTAATTTGGTGCGCCTGTTAAAGCAGCATCGATGGAAGTTGGCGATTGCCTCCGGGGGCTTTACTTATTTTGCTGATTATCTGGCCGACAGACTTGAGTTAGATGCGGCGGTGGCTAACCGCCTAGCCATTGTCGATGGTAAACTGCAGGGCAGCGTTGCCGGTGATATTGTCGATGCCCAGGTCAAGGCTAATACCTTAGAGGCACTGGCGGAAAAGTGGTCTATCCCCCATTCACAGACTATCGCTATGGGAGACGGGGCAAATGATCTAGTGATGATGAACGCCGCAGCCTTAGGGGTGGCATTTCATGCCAAAGCTATTGTACGTAATCAAGCTGACATCGCGATCCGCACAGGTGACTTAGATACCCTGCTATGGGTTTTGGTTGCTAGCGCCTAGTGGCTTATTGGATAATCCGCTTAGGCTTTTAACCGCTGCTCTGTGCCCGTGTCTATGTTTGTATTGTTATGGGGCGCGGGACGATTAAGATTAGCCGCAATTTTTTCAGGGGAAAATTCGTAGCGATTCATCACTTCATCGGTGACATCAATTAAATCGCCCACACCAATCACATTCCATAATTTCTCTTCAAGCACTTTGGCCCGGTGCACGGCGTACATCCCCACATAATTTATCTCGGGCTTCAGTTTTTCGATGTCGGGCCTGCCGGTTCGGGCGAGAAAC
>JBLHIW010000219.1:0-4319 GCA_047618055.1 Paraglaciecola sp.
CGCCATCGTAATAGTATTCAATTGACCCCGGCCGGTGAAAAATTACTGCCCTATGCTCAATCATTAAGCTCTACGTTATCGGAAGCCCGTAATGCACTTATAGGCGACAGTGTGCTCGTCTTAGTCAGCGCGGCTACGCCCAATGCCTATGTGCTTTTTTTGCAACAGGCACTGAGGCGCTTTAAGGATAACTATCCGCAGTTATCCGTGCGCGCGGAGATATTCAGTATCGATCAGTTATCACGGCAGTTACACGACCGGGTTGTGGATCTTGGATTTAGCACCGAAGCCTTAAAATCTGACGATTTTGAAAACATTGTACTGCACTCAACACCCCTGGCCCTATATTCATCGGGCCCGACCAAAATTGAAGACGCTTTGGACAATTATCTGCATATTGAATGGAGCAGTAAAATCAGTGAGCAGCTTTATCAGCGCTACCCACAGACAAAAAATGCGCCATTTAAGACTGGCGCCTTAAGTGTTGCCATAGACTATCTGCAGATTGAAGGTGGCTGTGCCTTACTGCCTGATCACGAGATTAGCGGGTATGTCAGACCCGCAAATCTTGTTAAGCTCGATACCTTCGATGATATGACTGTTGTCACTTATCTGGTGTATATGCAAGCGATTAAGCACAGTGGCTTAGCCGGGTTCATTGATTTTTTTCATACTCAGAAATGATTCATCGTCGTCGAAACGCAGGGCCATACAGTCGCTGTCTTTGCCGATGATCATACTTGAGTCAACGCGCACACCACTGCCCGCATAATTTCCTGCTGCGGTGAACGTGCAAACCTGGACAAAGTAGTCAGCGACTTTAGGTAGGGCAAAGAGCTGTTGGTATATTTGCTCACGGTCGGCAAAGGCCCCATCTTTGTTGGCCAAAATCTGATTGTTTTCATCGATTAATTGAATATTGGCACCGCATCTACCGACAATGGGTTTTATCACGTAACCACTTGCCTTTAGCGCATCTGTCAGCTCAAAACTGGTGTTGAGCAGGAGCGGGTGATTGGGAAACAATGACCACAAAACCGGTAAAATCCCTTTGTTACTGGGGATCAGTGTCCAAAGGGGTTCGAACACCATAATGTCATCCCGCAATAACACGTCGACCAATCTGGGTGTTTGACCGGCAGTCCAGGAGGATGAACATGGCTCAGTTGGCGATTGATCTGCGTCCCATTCGCTGCGCATTTGATCCAGAGCCGTTTCCCATGCCCAGGTTTTCCACACCCAGCTAACCCGTTCTTCCTGTGCATCAATGATATTGCCCTGGGGATCCCAACGGAGGCTTTGCAGACCAACGATAATTTTGCAGCTGTAGCCTGCCGCTTTGATCGCTTGTTGCATAAAAAGCGCGTGATAGCTTTCTTCGGGATCATCATCTTGTAATATATGGATCAGGCGCCGGGCATCCTTCTTTAACTCACTGCCACGCCAGGCATCCACCAATTCTTTAAATAGATTTTGACCTGCATCCTGCCCCTGCTTTAGTCCGGCCTGACGGGCCCATTTCCCCTGTACTTTGCCTACCTCCATATAACATGAGGCTGAGTCACAGTTGTATTCATAGACCTTCAGACCCTGGGGTGAAAGGGAAAAGTCGAAGCGGCTGGTGATCAGTTGATTTAGGCGGTTATCCCAGGACTGCTTTATTTTGGCCATGATTGAGGTCGGTAAATCAAATGAGGATAATAATTCGGGATGGGCTAATACATAGTCTGTGGCATGCATAAACATGCCATGTAATTCATCCGTTGCTGACTCCAGGGCAGTCATGGCCGTTTGGGAAAGCATGTAGTACTTTTCGTTGTCATCAACTACCGAGCTTAATAAATGCCCCGCCATCATATCGACGTAGGCTGCCTCATCAGGATTGGCAATATTCAGCCAGGGTTTATGTATGCTTGCCTTATTCGGGATAGCTGCCAGCTTTAGGGCGAACAGTTCCTGGTTAGTTTGTTGGCTAATGTCACTATGGCTGTCATCATCGGTCTGGATCATCCAGCCTAAAATGGTGGCATTGTTGAGAGGGCATTCCAACCAGAAATCCCCATCCTTGCCAATCTTGCCGTTTATCTTTCTTGCGTAATTTTGCCCTTCAGGCCAGGGGCCGAAATCTGCATTTTGCTCTGCAATGTGCAGGCCATCCGCGAATACTTCGGTGACAATAGCCACATGTCCGGTATGTTTAAATTCGCCCCCTTCTTCCCATATGAGCAGACAACCCGCCTCAGGATGACGCAAGGAGCCATTTTTAAAAGGGTGAATGGGCAACAGCTTATGGCCCTTGACCTCACGTACCGAACGCAGCTTAAAAATTTCGTAGGCCATCGCCACATCATCAAAGATATAGCCCTTATTGACATATAGCCAACGGCGGGCAAACTCCACACACTGCCACTTATAGCCCATATAAATACCGTCATAATAACTACGATAAGACGAACGGTCAGGGTATTGACCTTGGTCCGCCGTGTCATAGTCAGATGAATATGAAATCACGCCGCCTGGCGCGACACCTAAGGCGGTGCCAAAGGGCTTATCTTCCTGAAGTATGCTAGTTTTCATCCAATATCCATATTAACGTTCGAGTGAAGAAAATAGGTGCATTAGCCATTGATCAAAAAGCGAGCGCCGATGCTGGTGGCATAACCAAGCATGATCACTGGCGTCCATTTTAGATGACTAAAAAAAAGTGTATTGCCCTCTGGCCTGACCCATTAGCGCGACCCCTGCGGCTGAGCCGAGGGATAACATGCTACCCCCCACACACGCCGTTAATGTCACTAACAGCCACTGTAGTTCCCTCATTATCAGCTTGCATTGACAATACGGCAAACATCACCGGTATGTTATCCACAATAGCCGATAACATGCCCATTAAGATGTTGGCACTGCTTGCACCTAGCTGGCCATAGATAAACTCTGAGGTCACGCCGAGGTAGCCAATAAAGCCCAGTCCACCTAAAGCCATGACAACACCATAGAAGAATAAGGTGTTCCATTCAGACTTGGCAATGTTGTCATATATGTCAACGTTGCCTTCGATTTTATTGCTGGTTGGCTTGTCAGATTTATCAATCTGTGTCCGATCTTTTTTGCGCAGGTAATAGGCAAAAAACTTCACATAGGCTAAACCTGTCATCATGCCAAATGCCGGTGGCAGGTGTAGAAAATTCTGAAAGCTTATGCCCGTGACAATAGTCAAAAAAACAGGTCGACGATCACCAAACCCCCGTCTCTGATTGGCTGCGCCTGGCCAATCACCTGTTTGGGCCGCCCCTTGGGGACAGCAAACTGTATAAAGATGGCGGGTATGAGGTAGTTGGCTACCGCAGGAAAGATCAATGCAAAAAAGGAGGGGGGATTCCAGTATGCCTTTTTGCCAAACCATCAGTGTAGTGATGTCTCCAAAGGGGCTAAATGCGCCGCCGGCATTGGCAGCAACAACAATGTTAATGCAGCCAATGGCAACAAATTTCTTTTGTGTTTTACCGACGGACAACACCACTGCACATATAATAAGCGCGGTGGTGAGCTTGTCAGCAACGGCAGATAGAAACCCAATATGCCGGTGATCCAAAATAAGCTTCTGTAGCCCAAGCCCTGATTGACCAGCCAATCCCGCAGTGCGTCAAACACACCTCGCTCGAGCATGGCATTGATGTAAGTCATGGCCACCAGCAGAAAAAAGAACAATTCTGAATATTCTAGGAAATTGTGCCTGATACCCGCTTCAACCGAGTAAGCGTCCCCCATATTTTGATAGAAAAAGGCAATCACCACCCATATCAGTCCTACTGCCAGTAACACCGGTTTAGATTTTCTGAGATGTAGCTTCTCTTCTAATATCACCAGGACTTAGGCTATAACGAATATGGCGATGGCACTCATGCCTACCCAGTGCCGGGTTGAGTCATAATGCTGCGGTCCTTCGCCGGCGGCAAAGGCTAAAGCGCCGGGTAGCAAAGTGATAAATAAAATGAACAGTTTCATTTCGATATTCCCAAGTGAAAATCCGTTTTCCCTGTCGAACACACTTCGCCGGTAAAATCAGATTAAAAAGATTGTTCCCAGGCCCAGGAAGGACACAAAGCCAATAATATCGGTAACCGTGGTTAGGATCACTGAGCCAGACAGCGCCGGATCAATCTTTAACTTATTTAAAATAACCGGTATCACCACGCCTGCGGCGGCGGCGGCCAGGATATTCAACAAAATCGCCACGCTGATAACAATCCCCAGCCATGCATCGGCAAACCATAAATACGCCACGACGCCAATAACGATAGCCCATACCACGCCATTTA
>JBLHIW010000220.1:0-4218 GCA_047618055.1 Paraglaciecola sp.
ATCCATTCAAACTGAATTTCACGATCTGCTTGCTAACTTAAAAACCGTTCAATTAGCCACTATAGATAATAATAATCACCCCGAAGCGAGCTATACGCCTTATGTTGAATTTGAATCGGCCTATTACTTATTCATTAGTGACCTGGCTAAGCACACCACTAACCTCAAACTAAACCCATTTATTAGTCTGCTATTCATTGAGGATGAAGCAAACTGCCGAAACTTGTTTTCTAGACGGCGTGCAATATTGCAAGGTAAAAGCCTTATCATTCAGCGTGATAGCCCACATTATCAGTTGGTAATGGCACAGTTTCGAGGTAAGTTTGGTGGCTTTATTGATGTAATAGAACCACTCCAAGATTTTAATCTATTCCAAATTAACGTTCATAAAGGTCGATATATACGAGGTTTCGCTCAAGCATTTGAACTAACCGGTGATGGGCTTAATCAGATCAAACACATTGATTCAAAAGCACCTTGATATCCCCGACCAAATGGTCTGATTAGTTACAGAGTACATCTAAATCATAACGTGGTGTTTTATTGCTAAAGCGTCGTGCAATAATCGGATCAATTAGTGAGGAAAAACAATGTTCTTCATAACAAAGCTTTCGGTCATTTAGGTCATTGCCCCACTGGTAAGTTAAGCGGTTACTGCAACTAATGGTCCAGCTGATGATTCTCTATTAAAGCCAGTTATCGAACTGACAACGCCTGAAGCCAATAGCCCACGTCAACTGCCCCTCCTTGCTATGAACAATAGCCAGTCTATGGCTGCCTAATTAATGCTGGCAGCAATATTCTAGAGTCAAAGCCAAATTTTCAAGTGATGACAGCCTGAGCTTTGGAAGGGCTGTAAAAATCTTTAATGGAGCGCTTTCTGGCAGAGCTGATTTTTTTAAGTAATTACAGCTTCAATCCGGCGCGAAGATCGGATGGTTTGCCGCGCATGCTATTGGGTAGGTAAGGTGCTTTCATTGCATGGACAGAGTACCTTATAAAAACTGTCAGCGCTTCCCAGAGGCGGGACAACAAAACGAACAACCCTGATTCAAATTGGTGACGTAAAGTGAGGCTGCCAATACATTTGATATAGCTTTCGTTGAAGGTAAACAGATCAATTATTGTATTCACACAGTTGCGAAATAAATGTCAAAGCTTGATTCCGAAGACCGGTTTGGTTATCAATTTATACTCGTATAAGTTAAGGGAAATATGATCCCGTCAATATGAGTTGACTGTCTGCAATAGCTCATAATGGCCGAATTTTTGTCAGCTTAGGTGGAAGTGACAGATTAGCAGTTGCATTTACTCAGTTCGCTTGTTTAAAGCATCCTATCTATAACGTATCTACCAATATACGAATAATCGCTATACTGGTTTAATTTTGCAAAATAATGTAGAAGGATACAAAATTCTGATTGTGAAAATTTTCTTTTTTATACTTTAACGGACGCTCTTGGCCACCCCATTATTTGTGCGCTACCAAAAGTAACATTTGTCTCTTTCTAGTTACGAAACGTAACATTTTTACTAGTTAATATGATTATATATATATAACACTCTGTTTTATATATATATAATATTTTGGCGCGATATTTGCTTTTCCTATCGGATGGTCGTAAACAATAAGGCCATTCTTAAATAATTAACAATATAAAACAAAGAGGAAAGCTAGATGAGCAGCGATAAACCGACAAACAATACAAGAAGAAACATACTTAAAGGTACGGCCGCAATTGCAGCTGCTGGTACGATGCCATTAATTTTTAGTAATAAAGCATTTGCCGCCAATTACCGTAACGAACCCACAGGATCTACTGTAACTTTTGGTTTTAACGTACCTCAGACAGGCGCTTATGCCGATGAAGGTGCTGATGAACTTCGTGCATACAAGCTGGCTGTTCAGCACATCAATGGTGAAGGTGATGGCGGTATGATGAATACTTTTTCATCAAAAGCCCTCAAGGGTAACGGTGTTAACGGTAAAAAAGTGGTTTATGTGACAGGTGATACACAAACTAAATCTGATGCAGCACGCGCTTCTGCCAAGCGCATGATTGAAAAAGATGGTGCAATCATGATTACTGGTGGTTCATCTTCAGGTGTGGCGATAGCGGTTCAGGGCCTTTGTCAGGAGGCGGGTGTCATGTTCATGGCCGGTTTAACTCATTCAAATGACACAACGGGTAAAGATAAAAAAGCCAATGGATTCCGTCACTTTTTTAATACAGAAATGACCGGTTCTGCATTAGCGCCTGTGTTGAAAAATAACTATGGCACCGATCGTGTTGCTTACCATCTAACAGCCGACTATACATGGGGTTGGTCACAGGAAGGGTCTATCCGTAAGTACACAGAAGCTATGGGTTGGAAAACGGCTCAAGCCGTTAAGACACCAGTTGGTGCAGGTGATTTCTCTCAGTACATCACACCAGTATTAAACTCTGGTGCTGACGTCTTGGTTCTGAACCATTACGGTAAGGACATGGTTAACTCATTGACTCAGGCGATCCAGTTTGGACTTCGTGACAAGCAGGTTAACGGCAAGGATTTCACTATTGTTGTACCGTTGTATTCACGTTTGATGGCTGCGGGTGCAGGTGACAACGTTAAGGGTATATTCGGTTCAACTAACTGGCATTGGTCATTGCAGGACGCAGGCTCTAAGGCGTTTGTTAAATCTTTTGGTAAAGCTTATGGTTTCCCTCCCAGTCAGGCTGCTCACACAACTTATTGCCAGGCACTTCTTTATGCCGATGCTTGTCAACGTGCTGGTAGCTTTAAGCCAAGTGCGGTTGGTGCAGCATTAGAAGGTTTCAAGTTTGATGGTCTAGGTAATGGCCCGACTGAATACCGTGCAGAAGATCATCAATGTTTCAAAGATGTACTGGTAGTGAAAGGTAAAGAAAATCCGAGCTCGAAGTTTGACGTCCTTGAAGTGGTTGAGGTTACACCTCGTGCACAAGTTGAGTACCCTGCGTCATTGTTAGGTGGCAACTTAGGTCCTTATAACAACGGTTAATTTATTTTGCTTCAAAAAGACACAGGGAAGTGTCTGTTATTAAAATAGTTAGGAATTAAAAATTTTTCCTTTTCGGTCCGTTCAGGACCGTGAACTTCTAATCTGGTTATATTCAGATTCACGGGGATTACTTGATGGACGCATTTATTTTGCAGGTCTTAAACGGTCTGGATAAAGGTGGTGCCTATGCGCTTATAGCGCTGGGACTAACGTTAGTGTTTGGTACTCTTGGCGTAGTCAATTTTGCGCATGGTGCGATCTTTATGCTGGGTGCCTTCTGTGCCGTGATAGTAAAGAAATCGTTGACGTTTGAAAGAATTGTATTAGACCCAACCGAATTGACGGCATGGGGCACACCTGTGGAAATCCGAACCCATTATATTGAAGAGTGGTGGGGGGATTTTGGGACCTTATTGATCGACTTTTCTGTTCCAGTTTCTATTCTTCTAGCAATCCCTATTATGTTAATACTGGGTATTGTGATGGAGCGTGGTCTTATACGACATTTTTATAAGCGCCCACATGCTGATCAAATCCTAGTGACTTTTGGTCTGGCAATCGTTATACAGGAAATTGTCAAGGCTCAATTTGGTGCTAATCCAATTCCTCAAGCTACTCCTGAAATGTTTTCTGGTTCTGCTGATATAGGAGTCTTAATGGGTTTTGCTGAAAATGCGGTTGTCTATCCCTGGTGGCGTATCATCTACTTAATGTTTGCCGTCGTTATTTTAAGCAGCGTGTTTGCTTTTTTACAATTTACAACCTTTGGTATGGTGGTGCGCGCTGGAATGGCGGACCGCGAAACGGTGGGTTTGCTCGGAATTGACATCGATCGCAAGTTTACGATTGTTTTTGGTCTCGCGGCGGTTGTTGCGGGTGTTGCTGGGGTTATGTATACACCGATTCTCTCTCCGGATTACCATATGGGCATGGATTTCCTGGTGCTTAGTTTTGTTGTTGTAGTGGTCGGTGGAATGGGTAGTTTGGGAGGGGCTGTAGCGGCTGGTTTCCTGCTCGGTATATTGCAGTCTTTTGCTTCAATGAATGAGGTCAATTCATTACTCCCTGGTATTGATCAGGTCATTATTTATTTGGTTGCGGTCGTTGTTCTGCTAGTAAGACCGCGCGGTCTTATGGGCCGTAAAGGCGTGATGGAGGATTAAGATATGAATTGGCTAAACATTACTAAAAAA
>JBLHIW010000221.1:0-4005 GCA_047618055.1 Paraglaciecola sp.
AAATAATTCCCGATACAGTACCCCTTTACTATTGAAGTAAAAAGGCACTATCCAGATATAGGCGATGAAAAACGTAAAGATTCCAATTAAAACCAGCACGAAAGACAACAGGTAAAAAGGTACCAGCTGACGCCAGTAACGATTGAATACCTGAATTGACAAAAGGATCGCCCTGCCCGGCCTAAGCTCTTTATCAGCCAATAGGGGCAGGGTAAACGCCGTGGCCATCAGCAGATAAATACCGGGAAGGATAAGTAACTTAAGGCCCAGGTCAACTAAGACGGCCACCATTAGCGCCGCAAGCACCAAAAGGGCTGAGCCAGTCAAACGTTTTGCCAGTGTTATAAATGGAATTGACTGACCTGTGCTGTGAGCCATGCCCATTAGCATCATGGCCGTCATTAATGGCGCAGTAATGACGGTAAACAGCAGATTAAGGGTAATATGCATACTGGCTGGCGCCTGCTGCAAATCGCTAACATTAAACAGCACCTGAAGTAGCATAATAAGTAAAAACCCTACCGATACAATAAAGAACACCCCCTGCAACAGCGGCCGTTTAGTGGTCTGTGTGAGCTGCCACCCTTCTTTGAGTAGGGCCTTTAGATCCAGTGTTAGTTCCCTTTTTAAGGCACGCTCAATACTTCCCCCAACATTTTTTCTAACGTTATCACTCACTCAACTAACCCTTTATTCAATCTAAAAAAACAACAATAGGCATTATGCCGATCTTAGCTACATAGGTAAAACCAATTTAATGGCTAATAGAATAAGTAATATGCCCATAATACGATCAAACCAGTGGCCTTTTTCCCCAAGAAACAACCTAAGTTTGTCAGAGCTTAGCAAGTAAGATAAGGCGCAAAACCACAGCCCCGTGGCGACAGCCAAATACCCACCGTAAATAAGTTTAATGCTCATAGGCGTTTGCGGCGATACGGCCACGGCAAATACCGATAGAAAAAACAAGGTGGCCTTGGGGTTTAAGCCATTCGTTAGAAAGCCCACCGTAAAGGCTTTTTTGTCAGATATCCCTTGCACGTCAGTGGCTGAGCTATCGGCGTCAGTTTTTAACAGAGCCTTGCTTTGTAAGGCGCCCCATCCCAAATAAAATAGATAGGCTGCCGCCAGATAACTAAAAATTTGAAATAACATGGGCGTGGTTTTAATTAAAATACCAATGCCGAGTAACGAATAAGCCACATGAGTGAGAATGCCCAAGCCAAGACCCAGGCTGGTAATAACAGCGGCCCTGCGGCCAAAACTAACACTGTGCTTTAACACCACCGCAAAGTCTGGCCCAGGACTGGCCACCGCCAATAAATGAACCGAGGCGATGGTTAAAAACTCGATCCAATAAAGATGCACATTATCTAGCATGTCGGTATTTTATCCTTGCAATAATTTTTCGACAAAATCAGGCACTAAGATACCTGCTTTGCCATAGTGTTGCTCAGCAAAATCACTTTGCCCTAAACTCGGTTCCAAATTTATTTCTACGGTATGGGTTCCGCTGAGCCTGGCCTCTTGCACAAAACCAGCAGCGGGATAGACAGTGCCGGAGGTGCCGATGGAGATAAATAAATCTGCCGCTAACAATGCCTGGTAGATTTCATCCATATACAGGGGCATTTCTCCAAACCAGACAATATTAGGCCTGACCCTATTAGGTGGAGTGCAACAGGGACACTGAGATGAAGCGTCGAAGCTTGCCGATGTGACATAGGTTTTTCCGGAATGACAACACCTGGCAGACAGTAAATCACCATGCATATGCATGACCCGCTGACTGCCGGCCTGTTCATGCAAGTTATCCACATTTTGGGTAACCAGCAATAAGTTGTGCTGATAATGTTGTTCAAGCTTGGCCAGTGCCTGATGCGCAGGGTTTGGCTGTACCTGCCCGCTGGTTAATTGCGCTCTGCGCAAATTATAAAATCGATACACCAGGGCAGGATCACGGGCAAAGGCTTCTGGTGTGGCCACGTCTTCCACACTGTGATTTTCCCACAAACCCTTGTTATCCCTAAACGTAAGGAGTCCTGATTCGGCGGAAATCCCGGCGCCAGTGAGAATAACTATTTTTTGCACTTGCATAAGCGGCCTACCAGTAACAAATGAGTTTTCCCATGGTGTCATTATTTTCAAGGCGCTGGTGACAGTGCCCTACTTCACTTGCGGGATAAACCGTATCGATACAAGGTAGCAGTTCCTGAGAGGAAAATTTGCCCAGAAAATCCCGGCTAAAGCCCTCTATCAGCCTGCGTTTGTAAGCATCGCTTCTGCTTCTAAGAGTTGAGCCTGCAATCGTCGCCCGTTTACCCAACATAAGAGCCATGTCCAGTGGATCAGCAAAGCGACCCCCAAGCATGGCCAGATAAACGATAGTACCATCCACATTGAGGATTTGCAGGTTGCGATTGAGGTAATCTCCCCCCACAAAATCTATCACCAAATCGACGCCTTTCCAGTCTTCTTTAATACACTGGGCAAAGTTTTGCTGCTGATAATTGATCAACAGATCCGCCCCCTGTTCGGCACATTTCGCCAGTTTTTGCTCACTTGAAGCCGTCACCGCTACCAGACAGTCCCTCATCTTAGCCAGCTGTATGGCTGCCAGGCCGACGCCACTGGCACCGGCATGAATCAGCACTTTTTGTGTGGCGTGTAAATCAGCCACCATAAACATCGCTTGATAGGCCGTTAAGAATGCTTCTGCTATCCCGGCAGCTTGGGTCATGCTTAGATTTTCGGGCACGGGCATAAGATGGCTCGCCTCTACCGCAACATACTCGGCGTAAGCGCCACCGGCAACCAAGCCAAACACCTTGTCGCCGATGTGCCAATCAGCATCAAGCGCCGCTGACTGACTTAGCTCCACCACCCTGCCCGCCATCTCTAAGCCTAAGATAGGACTCTCACCCGGAGGTGGTGGATACTTGCCCTGCCGTTGCAAGGTGTCTGCTCGATTGATGCCAAAGGCTTCTACCCTGACCAATACCTGGCCTGCTTGCAAGGTAGGCGGTGCGACTTCAGCCACACACAGACTGTGTGCCGCTGATCCCTGGGTAAAGTCGACAAATAACATGGCTACCTCTTTTGTAATAGTGATTGAGTATTGGGCCAAGCTCATTACTGAAAGTGACTTGGGTATATTGCCAACCTTCTGTACAATTCGGAAAAATTTTTTTAGAAAGTAATCCTATGTCATCCAGCGTCATATTGCAGCCAGGTCGTGAAAAATCATTAATGCGTCGTCATCCATGGGTATTTGCCAGTGCGATTGCCAGTAGTGTCGGTAGAACAAACTTGGGGGATACGGTTGACGTGTTCAGCCATGACGAACGTTGGTTAGGCCGGGGCGCGTGGTCACCCCACTCACAAATACAAGTACGGATCTGGACCTTTGAGCAGCCAGAAAGTATCGACAATGGCTTTTTTCAACGGCGGATCGCCCGAGCCCAACTCGCCCGAGAAGATTTAATCAAACGCCACGGCCTGACGGGTTACCGCCTGATAGCCGCTGAATCTGACGGCTTGCCGGGTGTGACTATTGACCGCTATGACAATGTATTAGTCTGCCAGTTGCTCTCTGCAGGGGCAGAAAAGCAACGGGACAAGATTGTTTGGGCGCTAAAAAAACAATTTCCTGACTGTGTCATCTATGAAAGAAGTGATGTGGCTGTCAGGAAGAAAGAGGGCTTAGAGCCCCTGGTGCAGACCTTGTATGGCGACGTGCCAGATGAAGTGACCATTGAAGAAAATGGTATCAAAATTCTGGTTAATGTAAAAAAAGGCCATAAGACAGGTTTTTATCTGGATCAGCGGGACAATCGTGCCATTGCGGCGAAATATGCAGCGGATAAGAATGTACTGAATTGCTTTTGCTACACCGGAACCTTTAGTACTTATGCCCTGGCCGCAGGCGCCAGCAAGGTCACCAATCTTGATGTTTCTGACTTGGCTCTGGAGACGGCAAAACGCAACGTGGAAATTAACGGTTTA
>JBLHIW010000222.1:0-3998 GCA_047618055.1 Paraglaciecola sp.
TTTATTAGCTCGGTAGATAATTTCAGGCGGAACGACGGCGCCGCCACAGGCAAACAAACGCAGAGAAGCAAGAGAGTAATGCCCTTCCATAGCAGCTTCGGTTAACTCCTGTAAAAATGGGGTCGCGCCAACACACAGTGTCGCCCCAATATTGTCGATCCACTCACAGGCCGACGTGACTTGCCACTGCTCCATTAGCGCCGATGGCGTATGGTTAAAGTAAGGAAGTTCCATGCCAAAGGTATAACCAGTAATATGGGTGACTGGCGAGGGCATAAACATCAAATCGGCTTCAGTGACAGACCAAAAATCGCAGCAATTTTGAATCGCCCATGCCAAACTCCGATGGCTGTGCATCACCCCTTTGGGTTCACCGGTTGTGCCAGAGGTAAACAATAACAACTTGATATCATCAATGTTTGCATCAAGGGGCTCAATATCCGCGTCTTTTTTCAGCAATTCAGCAAAATCATTACTCACTGCTCGATTGGGACGAACCAGCACCACATGCTCAAGTGCAGGTAAATCAGGTTTTAAAGTGTCAATCAAATCACTGTGGCTGAAATTACGAAAACTATCGGGAATAAACAGCGCCTTGGTATTGGCCTTATTAAGCATAAATTTCAGCTCTCGACCTCGATAAATCGGCACAATTGCATTAACCACCAGCCCTAAACAAGCTGCGGCCAGATTGATGAGCACAGCTTCATACCAATTGGGCAGCTGGAAGCTAACAACATCCCCTGGTACCAAGCCCATAGACTTAAGTGATGCAGCTAATGCCTGAGTATCCCGCCACGCCTTGGCATAACTCACACTAACCCCATGTTCGAAGTAATGTGCGATGTCATCCGGTGTCTGTTTGGCCCGTAAACATGCAGCTTGTGCTATCGTATTAAATGCCCAAGGAACCGGATGCTTAGGATTCAATATTTTTTTATTTTTATTTATCAAAGTGTTCATCTCAATCACTCATACCGTCTAATATCCTCACAGGCTTACTTAACCGACATTTCACCAACGGAGGTTTGTGCCACAATTTTTCCATCTGCGATAATGAATGTATCGCTAGCAAAATCGATCTTGTGAGTATCTGACACGGCCGTCCATTTGACGTAACCAATATCACGTGCGACCGTCACAACACCCACATTCCACTGAGTTTTATCCGCAGGAATAATCTCGGATAAAAACTGATTAAATAAGCCCGATAACGCTTCTTTACCCTCAATAATCCCCCCTGAAAATATCAATATTGCATCATCTGAATAATCTGCCATCACTGCGTTTAAATCACCCCTTTGTAGCGCTGAAAGGTGCTCCTCGATCAACTTTTTAGTACTCATTAGTCATTCCTCCATCGCTAGTTTCACGAGTTTTTTATCAAGAAATTGACTGTCCACCATCAACAGCCAAGTGTGATCCCGTCACAAATTTGGAATCGTCCGACGCTAAGTAGAGCACTGCTTGTGCAATATCACTGGCTTCGCCACAGCGCCCTAAGGGATGATTGGCGTCAAACATAGCCTGCGCCTCATCACGGGTACCCTCTCCCTGCATCATATCTAAGTAACGCTCCAACATCGGCGTGTGTATTGCTCCTGGGTGGACTGAATTACAACGAATATTCAGATTATTTTGACCACAATGAAGCGCCACGCATTTAGTCAAGGCGTCGACACCGGCTTTACTGGCACAATAAGCGGTAGTGAAAGAGTGAGGTTTAAGACTCATAGCTGATGAAATATTCACGATAGCATTGGCTTCCCCATTGCCCTTCATCGCTTTAATGGCGTAATGATTTGCTAGATAAGTGCCATCGAGATTAATGCTATTGACCTTACGCCACAGGTCAAAATCGGTAGATTCAATATCCCCTGGCAAGCTAATTCCTGCGCAGTTGACCAGCACATTTAACTTACCGAAACGCTCAATGACAAACGCCATCAAATCCACCCAACCTGTCGGTTGAGTGATATCTATGCCAAAAAATTCACTGTCGCTAGGCAGTGACAAAGCAAGACGCTTCCCATCTACATCATTCATGTCCGCCACCACTACACTTGCACCTTCAGCTGCAAAAAGTGCTGAACATTCGGCGCCAATCCCAGATGCTGCGCCAGTTACGATCACGACTTTATTAACCATTTTCCCCATAATGTGCCTCTTATCTGTTATCAATTTCAACAAAACAAACAATCACGACTGTTTTATACTGTCATTAACAGATAAAATTAACAAGATGAATGCGCAACAATTTATCAACTTATTAATAACGAAAGGGAAATTGATCTAGGAATACGTGCCTTACCATGCTTGTTCAAAGAAATTTAGCTCAATCATCATATTTTGAAGCATTGGTTATCTGTTCTTGAAGCAATATCAAAGTCAGTCAATCATCAAGGATGAGCTGCTTTAATAGATAAAGAATATTTCGCCCCAGCATCGACAACTACCACAATACGATTAACGTCTTTCATATGAATTTAAATTAGCAATAAAACAAAAACAAAACTGCAAGCCTGTTTTTTATGTGGTAGGTTTGATAAAAAAGTAACTCTCCACAATATACAATTATTGTAAAGAACTCATATAAAAACGACTATGGGATAGCAACATGAATCTGAACATGAATGGTAAGAAAGTCATTATTACAGGTGGCACCAAAGGTATTGGCCGCGCCTCAGCACTGCAGCTCGCTGAAGAAGGGGCTGAAATTACCTTATGTGCTAGGAACCAGAACGATATTGATGAATTAGTGCAAACAATCAATGATAAAGGCGGTAAAGCGAGCGGTTCTGCTGTTGATCTCTATAACCCGCAAAGCTTCATCACGTGGCTAACCCAGAGCGCTGAAACGATGGGGGGCGTTGATGTATTTATCTCCAATGTCACTGGTGGAACAGCGCTGGGAATGGATGCTTGGTCAGCTTGGAAAGAGTTCTTTGACGTTGATTTAATGAGTGCCGTCAAAGGTGTTGAAACCTTAATGCCCTATTTGCAAAAGTCTAATGCAGCTTCCGTTATCTTTATCTCATCCACCGCGGCTATCGAACATTTCGCACCAGCTCCCCCAGGTTTTATGGCATTGAAAGCGGCACTGATTACCCACGCAAAAACCTTGGCTCACCACCATGGAAAAGATGGTATTAGAGTCAATACCGTCTGCCCGGGCCCTATTTATGTCAAAGGGGGAGCATGGGAGTTTGTTGAGAACGAAATGCCAGAACTCTACACCTCGACACTGACACAAATTCCAATGGGACGTATGGGTACCGCAGAGGAAGTGGCACAGTTAGTGACTTTCTTAGCCAGCCCTGCCGCGAGCTTTATTACCGGCAGTAACTATGTGATCGACGGTGGCCTTTGCAAAGGCATCTAAAAAGTACACTGTGGAGAATATAATGACTAACAAGCGTATCAATGCTTATCTAATTTGTGGTGGCGATTTTCATGATATGGATTTTGCCCGGCTAGAGCTGCTTAAGGTAATGGCAGAAAACCCTAATATTCGGGTTAAGGTGGGTAGCGATTACAGCGATATCAAAGCGATCCTCGATGCTGATTTTTTAGTCACATACACCTGTAATGTCATCCCTGACGCGGCTCAAAGCCAGGCTATAAAAGTTTGGTTAAGCAGTGGGAAAAAATGGTACGCCTTACACGGTACCAACTCCATATGTCAGTTTCTTAGCTTTGATCCTGTGTGCGTAAGTACCCCAAGAGATGCACCAGAATTGATGGATATGCTCGGCAGTCAATTTCTTGCACACCCACCCACTTGCGACTATAGGGTTCATGTCACGGATCCTAACCATGAGCTCGTCATCGGTATTGAAGATTTTGACACCTATGACGAGCTGTACTTATCTGAGTTCTACGGAAATCATCATTGTCTGCTACATACCCACTTTAATGGCGTAGTCGCTGATTTCGAAGAGGGTCAGCAATGGAGTGATGACAATATTAGGCCGGTTATGTACCTAAACCCTTATGGG
>JBLHIW010000223.1:0-3984 GCA_047618055.1 Paraglaciecola sp.
GCTTAGCGGACGTGGCAAAATCCTTACCGATTGCCCTAAGTCAACTGGGGCACGACGTCAGAATTGTGATGCCTTATTACCAAGCCCTGGCAGACAAATTTCAAGCCCAGGATTGCTGCCCTAAGCAAGTATTATATGCGAATCAGGCGCCTTACGAATTTGCCGTTAAACGCTTAACCTTAGAGTCTGTGCCGGTTTTTTGCGTAGACTTCCCCTCCTTCTTTGACCGGGACGGGCTATATTCTGATGATTATCATGCCTATCCTGACAATGCTGAACGTTTCGCTTTTTTTGCCCAGGCCGCCCTTAAAACAGCCCAGGCGATAGAATTTCAACCGGACATCGTGCACTGTAATGACTGGCATACCGCGCTAACTCCATATTTTTTGAGCATAGACGACAGTGGGTTTTTCAGCGACAGTCGCAGCATCTTTACCCTTCACAATGGTGCCTATCAGGGTACCCATAATTTTGAGGATATTCCCTTCCTGCAACCCCATTATCACTTACATTCGCAACTCGATGGCGATGCCCTAAATTTTGTCCGCATCGGTATTCGTTACGCAAATAAAATTAATGCGGTAAGCCCAAACTATGCACAGGAGTTACTGACCCCATTAGGTTCCCATAATTTGCATCCGGAATTTCAGCACCGCCGTGTTGACGTTTCAGGAATACTGAATGGTTGCGACTATCATCAGTGGGACCCGGTTAACGATGAGCATATTAAACAGACCTACAACGCAAATGATTTGACGGGCAAAAAAATATGCAAGGCGGATCTTCAGCAAGAGGCAAAACTACCGATAAAGGCCGACACACCACTGATCGGTATGATTTGCCGATTAACTGAGCAAAAAGGGTTTAGCTATATTTTGCCTATGTTAGAAAGCATGCTTCAACATAGTGTGCAATTGGTGATCATCGGTACCGGCGATCCGCAAATTAGCCATACTCTGCACAAGGTCGCAGCAAAATATCCAGACAAATTTACCTTTCTGGAAGACTTCAGTGTCCGTAAAGCCCATATGATTGAGGCGGGTAGTGATTTCTTTTTGATGCCTTCCTTGTTTGAGCCCTGTGGCCTAAATCAGATGTATAGCTTGGCCTTTGGGACCTTACCCATAGTGCGGGCGGTGGGTGGCTTAAAAGATACAGTAATCGATGTGGCGCAGCAGCCAGAGCGGGCAACCGGCTTTGTATTTGACCGGCCTGACAGCGCAGCACTGTTGAGTTGTGTGCAAAGAGCCTTATTATTTTACCATGAATATCCAACGGCATTCCTGGCGACCCAACGCCGGGCAATGCATAGTCGATTTACCTGGGACGATGCCGCGCTTGCTTATCAGGCCTTGTACCAAACAGCCCTGTCGTAAACGTCTACACGAAATCCCTTTCTAACCCACCGGTACGACTGAGGTATAACATACGTTCAAGAGATCCTAACTTAGTCGGTCTGTAATGGGTGGATTAATGCTAGTACAGATTAAACGCCAGTTTTACCGCCTTTAGTGCTCAGTCCCATGAGTAATTTATGATGAAATGTAACGTTGAAGGCAGTAAATGTAAATTTTAGGTATATAATCCCTGAAGTGAATGCATTTTCTGATAAACTTTTAAACAATATTTTTTACACTGGTGTGAATACTATGCAAACGCCCAATATTTTAATCGTCGAAGACGAAGTAGTGACACGTACAACCCTTAAAAGTTTATTTGAAGCGGAAGGGTATAATGTATTTGAAGCTGAAAATGGTGAGCAGATGCATGATTTTTTTGCTAACAACACCATAAACCTGGTGATCATGGATATTAATCTCCCAGGTAAAAATGGCCTGATCCTGGCTCGTGAAGTACGGGGTAAAAAAAATATCGGACTGATTTTCCTGACTGGTCGTGATAATGATGTGGACAGAATTTTAGGTTTAGAAATCGGCGCAGATGATTATCTAACCAAACCGTTTAACCCTCGTGAGTTGACCATTCGAGCCCGTAATCTCTTGGCTCGCACGTCCAACAGCAACGAAGACGATGACTTGCCAAGTCGAGTTAGTTTTAACGCTTGGATATTAGATGGCGATAGCCGTAGTCTAATTTCACCGAGTAGCAAAGAGTTTCGTTTACCCCGCAGTGAATTCAGGGCCTTACATCTTTTTTTGAACAATCCCGGTAAAATTCTCACGCGAGAGCAGTTAATCATGGAAATGACTGGCCGCGAACTACGCCCGAATGATCGCACCGTAGACGTGACTATCCGCCGTATTCGCAAACACTTTGAATCCGAGGTGGGTGCCGACGAGTTGATTGTGACCATTCACGGCGAAGGCTACCGTTTTTGTGGCTCAGTAGACGTCTAATTAATTTTTTTCTTCAATAAAAAGCAGCTTAGGCTGCTTTTTTTATAGCTAAATATCAGTGGCCAACCAATCCATAGCATCCCCCTAAGCTCAGCGTATATCCACCAGCGCTAAACGCTGAAACCTGCATTTTGAAGATGCCCAAGCCTATATTTCAAAAATTAATACTCCTTAAGTTATCGTTAAGAATTGTTGCTTAACATTGCCTCTAATGTTTTTACTAAGGATGCAATGTTGCGTAAATTCCTATTTTTCCCCGCCCTTGTTTTAAGTTTTACGGTCTATTGCTGTTTTGCATCGACTGCAGATACCCCTGCCCCTAATTTTACTATCGAGCATGAAGGTCTTCCCGATTCATTAGCGAATTTGCAGGGCCAGGTGGTGTATCTAGACTTTTGGGCAAGTTGGTGTAAACCCTGTCGAAAATCATTTCCGTGGATGAATGCCATGGGGGCAAAGTATGGCCCTGAGGGCTTACAGATTTTAGCCATTAATCTGGATGCGGTTCCACAACTTGCCCGGCAATTTCTCGACAAGGTTCCGGCAACTATGCCTATCATCTACGATCCCGCCGGTAATATCGCTGCCGCTTACCAGTTACTCGGCATGCCAAGCAGTTATCTAATTGATAAAAAAGGCCTTATACGCATTGCCCACAAGGGATTTTTTATCAACAAACAAGCTGAATATGAACAAGAAATTCAAACACTTTTAAGTGAAGTGGAGTAGACCGCGATGCGTAGAAAAATCAGTAAAATAGCTGGAACATTCTTACTTTTACAACTGGCGGGATGTGCCAATCTTGGCGTTCAGCCATGGGAACGAGACTTGTTAGCAAAAGATGAAATGGCTCTGGATTCAGCAGGTTTGGATCTTGGCCTGGATGACCATATCTACTTTAGTAAAGAAGCGACCAGTGGCGGTCGAGCTTTTGCTGGTGGAGGTTGCGGGTGCAATTAATGAAGCAAGTGAAACCTAACAACCATTCAAATAAACCCAAAAGTATTAGTGCTGCCTTGGCTATGGCAACGTGCACCTTATTGGGCGGTCAAGCGATGGCTGATACAGCAGCACAAGCTTGGCACTTTGACACCGCCTTACTTTACTACGGCGAAACCGAGCGCGTTAGCGCGGCAGAGGGTGCGGTTTCAGCTAAAAAAGACTTTGGTGATGGACATGTTTTTAGTGGAAAGCTGGTGATTGATACACTCACCGGTGCCTCGGCTTCTGGTGCGGTTGCTCAACCCACTATTCAAACGTTTACCCGTCCTTCAGGCAATGGTCAATACACCATTACTCCAGGGAACACTCCTCTTGACGATACATTCAAAGATACCCGTGTGCAACTTGAAGCACAATGGACTCAGCCCTTGTGGGAAAACATGCGGGGCAGCACTGGAGTACATTTCTCTAAGGAATATGATTATTTATCTATCGCCTTTAACGGCTCTTTAGCCCAGGACTTTAATCAAAAAAACACCACCCTTACTGCGGGTCTATCCTATGCACTGGACACGATTGATCCCGAAGGTGGTCGTCCCGTCTCCTTCTCATCTATGGTGATAGATCAGGGTCAGTTTATTGATGAAGATGCTTACCGCGCAGTCTTTGACGCCACCAGACCAGA
>JBLHIW010000224.1:0-3958 GCA_047618055.1 Paraglaciecola sp.
GCACACCAGCAATATAGGAAAAACAAAACCTCCCAAATTAATCGCAATTACCCGCTCACTCAGTGGTTGCTGTAAATTAGGCCAGTAGCGCTCAAGCCCCCATATATTTAAAGGATGGTGGGACAGGGGGCCAGGAATGGATTCTCGCAGGATTGGGATATTGACCAGAGAGCCAACAAACATCATAAATACGATAAGGGGCGCTAAACTAGGAGGGATCCCCAATTTGCCAAGGGCGACAAATATTACATTCATAAACAGCAATGGCATCAGGAAAATAAACATAAAAATGAAAAAAAAAGAAAAACCGCCAGGCATATTTATGCTGCTCGTTAAGGGAAACTATATTAACTGATCAGGATATGCACTAACAAAACCAATGGGAATTTGTTTGGCAGGTACAGTGGTAAATATCCATCCAGATGTAAACTCATTGTTAGCATCACGCTATTTATACCCGTCGCCCTTGACGTTGCAGCGTTGCTGCTTGCTCTCACTTACCCCCAGTCACTTAGTACGTAAATTCATGGAGCTGAGTACCTTTGCCGCCTGACTGCAACTCCAAGGGCTTTGGAATAGGCAAACTGCAGGCCTTATCTATGTTATATCAAGCAAAAAGCGTCAATAACATTGACGCTTTTAGGTTTATTAAATATTCCTTCTGATAAATATCAAAATACTTAATTACTCTTTTATTGATATTTTACGTTGAAGTTTCTGAGCCTTTTCTGATTTTGGCATAGAAACACTCAATATCCCTTTCTTAAAGTCGGCCTTTATTTTGTCTTCTTCAACGCTCGGAGGCAGGGAAAAACTACGTTTGAAATATCCGTAGCTGCGCTCCATTAGGTGGTAGTTTCCTTCTTTATTCTCTTCTTTCTCACTTTTCTTTTCACCACTTAAGGTCAAGATGCCGTCAGACAAGTCCAAACTGATATTATCCAGATCTAAACCCGGAAGTTCGGCGGACAGTTTGTAAGATTTATCATCCTCCATGATGTCAACCTTGGGGTTCAGGTTGAATTCGCTTGATTCAATATTTGGAAAACTTGGCCGCATAAATGGCCAGCTATTGGTAAATTTATCAAAGATCTCATCGACATAGGGTAAGTTCATGCCCAGGGGCGTGATACCTTTGCCTTTACCATTATCTGCATGGGTTTTTACAGAGATGTTTGTCATGGTTGTATTCCTTTTTGTGAGTTAAACATTGTTAGCTTGTTTAAACCCGTCGCCCTTGAAGCTACAGCCTTGTTGGCTGCGCTCACTCAGCCTAATCAATTAATAGGTCGGGGCTAAGTTCCTTTTCCGCCACACGGCATCTCCAACGGCTCTGGGTATCTATCGTCACATTGCACCGCTATGACAACAACAAGTATTGTAGATTAAAGCAGCAATGCGAATGCCAGTGTTGATCCGGATCAAGTAATATTATCAGTCTGAAGCGTGTAGTTTATTAACCGGAGAAGTTAGTGATTGCCGCATCAATCCGGGCTACAATTTCGGCAACATGTTTGGGCACATCGGCTAAGGAAGAAGCCGAAGTGATGGCGTCTACGCCAGGTATTGCCAGGTCTCCCTGGCCAGAGGTGCTCAGAAAAATAATATTGTTTTGCCCGGTGTGGCGCTGGGCAAATAATTTGGCATCCATCTGGGGCTCCCAACTTTCCCAGGTGTGCAGAATGACCATAGCACTCCAATCGCCAACATCAACGGTGGACAGAGCTGACACGTCAATCACCTGAACCGTCATTTGCCGCAGTTTGGCGGCCTTAATCACACCCTCAACCACGTTATTTTTATAGGTGCTGCCCTGGGTGGCGATGAGTAAGTGATGTTTGGCGTCAGGCACTGTGACAGTAATTGCTGGGGCAATATCCATTGAATAATGAGACTTGTACCAGATCAAAACAGCAAAAATCAATAGCCCAACAATGGCAAGTGTCAGAGTGATATTTCGCCATATACTCATTTTCTTTCCTATAATGAGTGGTGTTTAGACCTTAGAACTTCCATTAGAGACTATTGTGCTAAGCCGCGACAGTGCCTTTATGGACTGTCTTGGCCGGTGTGTACATATTGCCAAAGTTGTTTATCTTCTCCTTGTATTCACCAGATTTAATTTCGGCTCTCGTGACTTCAAGTGTGGCGATAGGCTTTTTAGCGCAAAGGTTCTCCATGGTGTTGAATACACCGGCTCCCCCGGAAGATCCTTCGGTACAAAAAAATGCGACCTTATTGAATCTGTGTTTTTCGTTAAGGATGTAGGTACGAAGGGGCGCGGCTAATTTCATCATCCATACAGGTGCCCCAATGATCACTAGATCATACTGGGCGGGATCGGCGCTAATGTAATAAATTTTACCTGGACGAGAGCATAAAGCCTGATAGACGGTGCGCAAAGTGCCGAACATCCCCTTACGTGTTCTTCTATCTTTTATCCGTTTAATGTCTGCATTAAACTTGCTGGCAAGTGCCTCGGCAACTTTCTGGGTATTGCCAGTAAGGGAATAATAAATAATCAAGGTTCTCATTTTTTGCCTGCCCATGTTACGGAAATTTTTCGAATATCAAAGCTACCGCTTGGTCGATTTTTGCTTCAAGATTGTTTATGGTCTTTTTACTTAGTTTTCCTATTGCTATACCTTCCCACAACAATTTTTTATTACGGACATCAATGACATCGATATTTAGGGTGCCTTCGGTATATTGATCCACTCTAGTTTGATTCATGGGATATCCCGGCCATACGCCATAGTTGTATCTAAAGTAATAATAGGGGTAGGGTTCGGGCGTGCTTACTACGCGAATTTTTTCTTGAGTATAGGCGCTGAAGTTTAGCCAAAGATCCGGGTTTTCGCCGTAGCGGTAACCTCTGCTTTGCATTTCGTCAAGGATTGCGTTTTTAATATACCGTGTGGAAAGCGTGTCATATTCGTCACCTTCCACCATCAGATTAGGGTGAAAGCCAAATGTACGGTAGGTGCCAAGGTCTGCGGTGTCGTCATATAGGGCATGAATCTGTGGCAGGGACTGGCAGGCAGAGATTACCAATATGGTGCACAAAAACGCCAAAGTGCAGAAAGTGTGAAATGTTTTTTTAGTCGACAACACAAGGTCCTTAACATAGTAGAAAGGTCCTAATTATCGAAGAATATCGCTTTATCGTATTGATCCAAATCAAATCAAATCAAATCAAAGCTGTTTTGCTTTGGCCCTGTGGAATATTGGTGTTCAAATATGGCACAAAGTGCTACTCAAGCCTTAAATAAAGCAGGCTTTATTTAAGGCTTCAAACCCCCCAACCAGATCAAACAGCTCTTCGTCTATTCCACTTTGCCGTTGATGGTGGTAACGACGGTGCAATTCTTCCTGCAACTCCTCGATATTTTTCTCCGCTCTTTGCATCGCAACTAAACGACTGGCGTTTTCGCTGGCGAGGGATTCGGCACAGGCTCTATACACTGAGACAAAAAGGTATTCGTGGATCAGGGCTCGAAGGCTTCCATTGTCGCTATTTGGCAACTGGGGTAGACATGAGCTTGGCCACAATTTGTTTACAAATTCTTTTTGCCACTGATGATCCAGAGGTAGCAGCCGTTGGTAAACTGGCTGGTAACTGACTTTGGACGTAGGGTGGTTGAAAAAAAGATAAACCTGTTTGATGTTACTAAGCTCCCACTGTGTATCAATTTCAATCAATAGTTGAGATATTAGCTGAGTGATGGACGCGATAGAATTAGGAAGGCCAAAGCTGGGCCCGGCAACGACCTTGTTTTCGTTCAGACGCCCTTGCATGCGTTCACCCACTGGCCAAAATATTTTATTGCCAGGATGTTTGGCCAGTTCGCTTTCTACAAAGGTCACGAGTAAGTCGTTAAACTGCCCTACGAGGCCCTGATCAGAACCAAAGACGATTACGCCAATGTTACCCTGATTTAAGCATGAACTTGACTTT
>JBLHIW010000225.1:0-3948 GCA_047618055.1 Paraglaciecola sp.
TGCCTCGATATAAATTTCACCGGTAAACGGCACTTCTCTGGTGCCAAAGCTTTGATCATTTGGATGGTTGGCCGCCGAAATTAGCTCTACTTGATCTTGGGGGTAGTTTTCGATCACCACCCTAACCGGGTCCAACACCGCCATGGCACGGGGTGCATGCTCGTTAAGCTCTTCTCTTAAACAGGCTTCAAGCATGCCCATTTCAACCATATTATCCATTTTGGTCACGCCAATGCGTTTACAAAACTCACGAATTGCCCCCGGGGTATAGCCCCGTCTGCGCAGACCTGCGATCGTTGGCATGCGGGGATCGTCCCAGCCATTGACGTGGTGCTCTGCTACCAACTGGATCAATTTACGCTTACTCAATACCGTATATTCCAGATTGAGCCGGGAAAACTCATACTGATGGGGCACCGTTTCTATGCTGATATTTTCCAGAACCCAGTCATACAAGCGCCGGTTATCCTGAAATTCCAGGGTACATAAAGAATGGGTAATGCCCTCAATCGCATCAGAAATACAATGGGTAAAGTCATACATGGGGTAAATACACCACTTATCACCCGTTTGGTGATGATGGGCAAACCGCACTCGATATAGGGCAGGATCCCGCATGCACATAAAAGAAGATGACATATCAATTTTAGCCCGCAGTAGACACTCTCCTTCTTTATACTTACCGGCCGTCATATTGTTAAACAATTCGAGGTTTTCGGCCACAGACGTATCACGATAGGGGCTATTTTGACCGGGGCTTTTTAGGGTACCGCGCATCTCACGCATTTTTTCCTGACTGGAAAAATCCACATAAGCTAAATTTTTCTCGATTAGCTCAATAGCATAGGCATGTAACTGCTCAAAATAACCGGATGAATATCTAACTTCGCCGTCCCATTCAAACCCTAGCCACAGTACATCATGCTGAATGGAATTAACGTAATCTATGTCTTCCTTTTCGGGATTGGTATCATCAAAACGCAAACTGCATTGCCCCTGATAGTCTTGAGCAATACCAAAATTAAGGCAAATAGATTTGGCATGACCAATATGCAAATAACCATTGGGCTCCGGCGGGAAGCGGGTATGAATCGTTTTATGTAAGCCTGATCCAATATCTTTGTCGATAATTTGACGAATAAAATTGGTCGGACGACTCTCGGTCTCGGCCATTAAGTAAACCCTCTTGCAACAACATGATGAAAACGGCGGATAGTATAACAACATATGTTAGGCGCAAGGTGCTTTTATCTCTTAGGCAATCCCTTAGGCAGCAGTTGAGTCCGACTTAAAACACCACCATTAATCGTTTATCGTGAAGTGGTGATCCTTTCATTCAAGTAAATAAATGATATGAATTCCATGTAGCGCAAGAATTAAATGTGATGCTGGCGTATAAGAGACGATACTTGCACAGTTATGACAGTTCACTTTTAGGTACATAAGTATTCGTTATGAGAGACAAAGCGACCGCATTTGATCTCACCCATTAGTCAAACAAGAGACACGGGGCAAAGTTCAAGCCATTGCCAAGCAACCCAATTATAATAAAAACACCCCTGCTTTTGGTCTACACCAAGGTGCGTTTTCCGCTGATTGCTCACCACAGCTAAAAACCCTCTCTTTTTCAATAAATAAGCCGCCTTGCATGCTTGTTTCACAACAATGCCAATGGTAATATTCGCCGCCCTTTTTTGGGGGCGCTGGTTAATTTCTGTGCTAAGTGCCTTGAATTGCCAATTAATTGTAGATTTTGGTCGCGAAAATCTACGCTCATTTACTTATTTTTTGGAGTTATCTCAATGTCTGATGGAATTTTTACTCTAGACGCCGAAATCCGTACTGACTTAGGGAAGGGTGCGAGCCGCCGCCTACGTCATGCCGATAAAGTGCCTGCTGTCCTTTACGGTGCAGGTCAAGAAGCCGTATCTTTAACCCTTGCCCATAATAAAGTTTTTCAAGCCCAAGGGTTTGAAGCATTTTATTCTCACGTTCTAACCATAAATGTTGATGGCAAGAAAGTAGAAGCCTTGGTAAAAGACATGCAACGTCACCCGTTTAAGGAACGCGTAATGCATTTGGACTTCCTACGTGTTGACGCGAATGTAGCGCTGCATACTAATGTTCCTCTTCACTTTATCAATGAAGAAGAAGCGGAGTCTATCAAGCTAAATGGCGGTCATGCTGAACATCACATGATTGATGTAGAAGTAAGCTGTTTGCCTGCTGACTTACCTGAGTTCATCGAAGTAGACCTGATAAATATTGAATTGGGGCAAACCTTGCACCTAACTGATCTGGTTCTACCAAAAGGCGTAACGTTGCTTGAGCTTAATAAAGGCGAAGATCATGACCATGCAGTAGTAACGGTTAAATTAGCCAAAGGCCCAAGTGTCGGATCTGTTGACGATGCTGCTGAAGGTGAAGAAGAAGCGACTGCGGAATAAGTTGCTTGTCTGATATTCAGCTAATTGTGGGCCTGGGTAATCCAGGCCCCGAATATCAATATACCCGCCATAATGCTGGGGCCCTGTTTGTTGAAACCTTAGCGAAATTACATAATTGTCCCCTCAAACTTGATAATAAGTTCTTTGGTTTTACTGGTCGCACAACCATTGCCGGTCAGGATATTCGCTTACTTATTCCGACTACTTATATGAACAAAAGTGGTCAGGCCGTATCCACCGTGGCGAATTTTTATCGAATTGGCTTAGCCAATATGTTGGTAGCATTTGACGAACTCGATCTCCCTCCGGGCATTGCCAAGTTTAAAATAGGCGGTAGCTCAAGCCAAAATGGTATTCGTGACATTGTCAGCTCGATGGCAAATCAAAAAGATTTCCTGCGTTTACGCATAGGCATTGGCCACCCAGGTGATAAAAACAAGGTCACCGGTCATGTATTGGGCAAAGCCCCAAAAAATGAACAAATACAAACTGAAGCCGCGATTGATGAAGCAATACGCTGCACCGAGATACTGTTGAAAGATGATTTAAAAAAGGCCATGAACCGCCTGCATTCTTTTAAAGCAGAATAAATTCAAAAAATGAGTCTTGGCCAAAAAAAGGCTGAAACGATAAATACGAGGAACACAAAATGGGTTTTAAATGCGGCATAGTGGGCTTACCTAATGTGGGTAAATCAACACTTTTCAACGCCCTTACCAAAGCAGGTATCGAAGCAGCCAACTTCCCGTTTTGTACCATTGAGCCTAATACTGGCGTGGTACCGGTGCCGGATCTTCGTTTGGATAAGCTCGCCGCCATAGTGAACCCAAAGCGTGTCATTCCTACCACCATGGAATTTGTAGATATCGCTGGTTTAGTTGCCGGTGCCTCTAAAGGGGAAGGCTTAGGCAATAAATTTTTAGCCAACATCCGTGAAACTGATGCCATCGGTCACGTAGTGCGCTGCTTTGACAACGAGAATATCGTGCACGTTGCCGGTAAGGTCAGCCCCAAGGATGACATAGAAATCATCAATACCGAATTGGCCCTCGCCGATTTAGAAACGGCCGAAAAAGCCCTGTTCCGGGTAGCTAAAAAAGCCAAGGGCGGTGACTCCGACGCCAAATCAGAGATGAAGGTGCTGGAAAAAATAAAACCCCATCTGGATGAAGGAGCGTTGCTGCGATCACTGGCCTTAGACAAGGAAGAAATCAAACTCATCAGCTATATGAATTTTCTGACCCTAAAGCCGACCATGTACATTGCCAATGTAGACGATGACGGCTTTGAAAATAACCCTTACCTGGATCAGGTACGGGAAATCGCTGCCAGTGAAGGGGCCGCAGTAGTCGCTGTTTGTGCTGAAATCGAATCAGAGATTGGCGGCTTGGATGAGGAAGAAAAAGCCGAATTTATGGCCGACATGGGCTTAGATGAGCCGGGATTAAACCGGGTTATTCGTGCCGGGTATGAACTGCTAACTTTGCAAACCTATTTCACT
>JBLHIW010000226.1:0-3881 GCA_047618055.1 Paraglaciecola sp.
GGGGCAAGGGCAGTCTCACTGAGCTAAGGGTCAGAGGCTCCGAGTCCAACCATGTGTTAGTGATGATCGATGGGGTCGCCATTAACGACCTGGGTCAGTCAGATCTGGCCAATTTTGCTCACCTAAGTTTGGCCAACGTCGAGCGCATAGAAGTATTAAAGGGTTCCCAAAGCGCACTGTGGGGCAGCGGTGCTATCGGTGGGGTGATTAATATCATCAGTAAACAGGGCACTGAGCATTTTTCCAGTACGGTGCACGCAGAATATGGGCAATCCCACAGCCAGAATTTAGCGGCTAATGCCCGGGGGCAGGCTGGGGAATTACGTTATGCCTTATCGGCAAGCCAATTTATAAGCGACGGCCAAAATATTTCACGAGAAGGTGAAGAAAAAGATGGTTTTGAAAACACCCAGTTAGGCGCTACTGGTCAGTGGCAAGCCAGCCAGAGTGCCGAGCTGCAATTTAATCTGCGATATACCGATGGGCAAAATGAGTTTGATAATTTTCAGCCTGCTGATGCAGACAAAATAACTCAGGTCAAACAGCTTAGTACAAAGCTAGTGTGGCGCTACGAGAAGCAAGACAGTAACTGGCAACACCAGCTGGGTTTACAGCTGAATAAAAATGAAAATACCAGTTTTGGCGACGGTCTATTCGAAAATGGCAATAAGAGCGAAAAACAACGCTTATACTGGCAAAATCAACTTGCCTATAGTGACATGGGGGTGGCTACCTTAGTGGTAGAGCATGTATCAGAAAAGTTCGAACAACGGGGCCTGACCAGCTTTTTTGGTGATCCTAACCAAAGTCAGAACAACGAGGTCAAGTCTATCGTACTCGATGTAGTCCATGAATTTACTTCAAAATTTAGCCTGCACACCAGCCTAAGGCACGACAATAACAGTGAATATGACAATGCAAACAGCCATCGCGTGGGGGTAAGTTATCGGCCAAACACCGGCATTAAATTTTTCAGCAGCTACGGCAGGGCCATCAAAAACCCTACCTTTACCGAAATATTCGGCTTTACTCCGGCCTCCTTTGTTGGTAATCCAGACCTAAAGCCAGAACAGTCCACAAGCTGGGAATGGGGAGCAGAAAAATCCCTGGGCGAAAATTGGCAAGCAGAGCTGGCCTATTTTAATTCTGAATTAGACGATGAAATACAAACCGTATTTGCCGCTGACTTTAGCAGCTCAAGCCCTGTGAATTTAAACGGAAAAAGCACACGAGAGGGTATTGAAATAGAACTTAGGGGAAGTGTTGGCCCCCTCAATATAAATATCAGTTACGGTTATGTTGATGCCAAGCAACCCCAGCCTAATCCCGATCCTGCCAAGCCTTTGATGCGAGTGCGAGAGCCACGTCGGGCAAAACAAACAGGGAATGTGTCCTTCAACTACCTTTTCCCCGATCAGAAGATCAACCTTTATCTGCAGGCCAGTTATCAGGGCGAGCAACAAGACACGGATTTTAATACCTTTTCGCCCGTTTCACTTGGCGGCTACACCCTGGTGAATACGGCCTTAAGCTATCAGCTCGCTAAGCATTCTCAAATATACCTGCGAGCCGAGAACCTACTCAGTAAACAGTATGAAGATGTCTTTGCCTTTAGGGGCTTGGAGCGAAGGATATACATGGGTTTAAAATACACGTTCGACTAATCGCAATTCATTGGGGGTAATTATTCAAAGGGAGCGTTAAAAACGCTCCCTTTGAGAAGTCTTTTTTTATACCTGCTTACAAAGTCCTGTCGGTATTTTTTTCAAGCTATGCTAACCTCTTGACAATTTTTGCCTTAAGAGAATGGAACAACCTATGAAGAAAATTTTATTATCACTTGTTTTAACCTTGTTAATCCCCCTGCAAGCCTGTGCTCAGGATCAAGCCCAATGGAAAGAGGGCGAGCACTATGTTGTGGTTAATGACACGGCCTCTGCTAAGCCCGAAGTACTGGAGTTTTTCTCCTTTTGGTGTCCCCATTGTCATAACTTTGAACCCTTAGTTAAGCAAATAAAACAAAAGCTTGATAGTGATGTGGCATTCAAAAAAATTCATGTGAATTTTATGGGCTCTGCCGGGCCTGATGCTCAAAACGATGCTACTCGCGCCATGATGGTTGGCCGTGCACTTAAAAAAGAACAGCCCCTAAATCAGGCTATTTTTCAATCTATCCATGTGCAGCGCGCTACTGTCACTGGTCTTGGCGATTTACAAAATATTTTTACCGCGAATGGCGTTGAAGCTGCAGAGTTTGATAAGTTGGCCAGAAGTTTTGGAGTCAATAGCATGCTGCAGAAAAACAATAAAACCATCGACCAGTACCGCAAATATCTTAGCGGCGTGCCTAACTTTATTGTTAACGGTAAGTACCAGGCCAAGTTTACCCGTGACATGAATAACGACGACATCGTTAACCTGATTGTTTGGTTGTCGAAGCAGAAATAATAGTTTTAAATGGCCTAGCGATGGCCTGAACGAACACAAAAAAGCCCGGTTATCCGGGCTTTTTTTATGCAAGCTTTAAAGATTAATCCAGTTTGTCGCTGGCAATAAGGTAACGCGGATCTTCATTTAAATTCATTTCCACGTAAGCTTCGGCTTTTGTCATCAACTCACGGCATTCCGCGCTTATATGACGGATATGCAGCTTTTTACCCTGCTCTTTGTACTTATCTGCCAGACCATCAATAGCATCGATGCCTGAAGAGTCCCATACCCGGGATTCGTTGAAGTCGATTACCACATCTTGTGGATCATTTTTTGGGTCAAACAAGTCTCTAAAATACTGCACTGAGCCAAAGAATAACGGCCCCTCTAACTCGTAGACTTTCCAGCCATCATCATCTGTATGGGTACGGGCATGCATATGTGTGGCGTGTTTCCAGGCGAAGACCAGGGCAGACACGATGACACCGACCACTACGGCTATGGCCAAATCTGCGATGACGGTAATAAAGGTCACCAGGAATAAGACAAAGGCGTCTTCCTTACTTACCCCACGAATAATACGGAATGAGGCCCATTCAAAGGTTCCGATCACCACGATAAACATCACGCCAACAAGCGCGGCCAGGGGGATCATTTCAATCAACTGTGCGGCAAATAATATTAATCCCAATAAAACCAAGGCCGCGCTGATCCCAGAGAGTCGTCCTCGACCACCGGAGTTAATATTGATCATACTTTGGCCAATCATGGCACAGCCACCCATACCACCAAAGAAACCATTCACCGTATTTGCTACGCCCTGCCCGACACATTCTTTGTTGCCACGACCCCGGGTATCGGTCATTTCATCGATTAGCGACAAGGTTAACAGGGACTCAATTAAACCTACTAAGGCTAAAATAATCGACGTGGGAAGGACGATATAAAATGTTTCAAGGGAGAATGGCACCATGGGAATTTCAAACGTTGGCAGTTCCCCGGCCAGCGTGGCACCGGCTTTTTGATCAGCCGGCAGCATATCCCGCACAAAATCAATCACCGTACGGGCCTCTAAATCCAGACCATGTACCAGCAGGGTGACCGAGACAATCGCCACCAGTGAGGCCGGTACCGCAGTGGTCAATTTGGGTAAGAAAAAGATAATCGCCATCGTTAGCGCCACAAGACCCAGCATCATATACAACATTTCACCTTGCATCCATACTTGCCCACCCAAGGCATCCATCACCTTAAACTGGCCAAGTTGAGCCAGAAATATCACAATAGCCAGACCATTTACAAAGCCAAGCATCACCGGATACGGTACCAGTCGAATAAACTTGCCCAGCTTAAATACCCCGGCAAGTATCTGTAATATGCCTGCCAGGATCACCGCGGCAAACAAATATTGCACCCCGTGCTGAGCGACTAAGGCGACCATGACTACGGCC
>JBLHIW010000227.1:0-3731 GCA_047618055.1 Paraglaciecola sp.
TTGCACGACGCCGTAGTTTTCGAAAACGGCCTTTAACTGGGCGCTAGTAGTGCTTCTATCAAGATTACGAACAAGTAATTTCATCAATATGCCTAAAAATCTAAATCTAGCTACAGGGTAGCAGTTTTAATAGTGAGATCCTTTAATAAAGCGTGCTAATTAATCACATGAAGACCTATGTCATGGTCTGTCAAGGCCAGCCGATCACAGGTATCATTCTGACTAAGGTGTTAATGTGCATCGTTCATGATATAGACCGAGCAGATCGCAAGGTGATAGGCCTGACGAGTAAAAAAAACGTAGCCGCTGTCCCCTTTTTACCTTCATACTTCCTGCTCATTTGGCTTGCTCATCAGCGCCCCCTGAGGAATCTAGTAATAAAGACGCAAGGCAACATCACGGGTTTTGGGCAGACAAAAAGGTAGCTGATTCCTGGCACAAGTTTCGGGATATCGCCCTGTATTAGCTGGATAAAGGGGGCGATGGTTTTCGCTATGATATGGCCAAGAGGGTGCCGGTGGCGTTTGGGAGCTATATTAATTCGGCGATTAAAATGCAAAATCCTTGGGCGTTTTTATTGGCCGAAGTATACAACCCAAAAAGTATCGAGACTATATTCAACTCGGAAAAATGGATTACCTGTATGACAGCTTAAAAGCCATGATGCAGGGCAAAGGCAATACCCGGAAACTCGCCACCATTGAGTCCAACTTACAGCATATGTTGCATTTTCTGGAGAATCACGATGAGCAGCGCATCGCCAGTGAGGATGTTGCCGGCAATGGCGCATCAGGCAAGCCAGTATTGATAGTGTCGCCATTGTTCAGCCGTTCACCGACTTGCTCCACTTTGGCCAGGACGTTGGGCAAGACAGCAGCAAAGCCATGGGCATTGGCAAGCCAAGCCGCACCACAATATTTAACTATGCCGGCGTACCGGCCCATCAGCGCTGGATGAATGGGGGTAAATTTGACGGTGCTCAGTTGCGCCTGGATGAAATAGCCCTGCTAGAGCAACTTGGTCTGGCCCAAGGACAGAATTAAGCAGAAGATCTGTTAGACTCAGCGACTTACATAGTAAATGTAGAGCAAAATGGTGTCAGCCTGGCACTGACCTTAGACCCCTTACAATCGATGGTGATCCAACTGTGAACAGTGCGAATAAACAAGTCAGAAATCTGTTGCTGGCAGTCGTTGCAAGTTTCTTACTCATGGCTTGCCCAGAGCCGCAAAAACTCCCCAGTGCTACTGAAAACGTACAACTATTGCCGGTCAGTTTTTGGATGGATGAGTTGCAGCGTGAGCGTCAGGTGCGTCTCTATCTCCCGCCTAATTATGCTGGCTCAGACAAACATTATCCGGTGTTGTATATGCACGATGGGCAAAACCTGTTTGATGATGCCACGTCCTCCGCGGGGGAATGGGGAGTCGATGAAAGTCTTAACGATCTGGCTAGGACTAAAGGACTTGAACTGATCGTGGTGGGCATCGATAACGGCGGTGATAAGCGCATGAATGAGCTCAGCCCCTGGATGAACAAGCGCTTCGGTGAGGCCGAAGGTAAAGCTTATATGGCTTTTATTACCGAGGTGGTCAAACCCTATATTGATACCAACTTCAGAACCAAGGCCCAGCGAGAGTTTACGGCCATAATGGGCAGTTCAATGGGAGGTTTGATATCTCATTACGGGATCCATGCCTATCCACAGGTATTTAGTAAGGCGGGTATCTTTTCGCCCGCGTATTGGTATTCCCAGAAGGTCTTTGCCTATACGAAGGCCCATCGCGCGGCCAGTGATGCCCGCCTCTATATAGCCGCTGGTAGCGAGGAAGGAGATGGCATGGTAGCGGATATGAATAAAATGCAGCGCCAGCTAAAAGAGCAGGGCAACCCCCGTGAAAATACCCGGTTTAAAATGGTGCAAGGTGGTCAGCACCATGAAGTATTTTGGCGTGAAGAGTTCCCCAAAGCTATTCAATGGTTGTTCCGTTAATTGTTTCCAGCGATTGTTTGAAAAAATATTTAACGAATTTAGATAAGAAATATGCTGATAAAACCCAAGGCCAAAGCCATCCGATCTGAGGTGGCTTTTTTTATGCTTAGTTGCTCACAAAGCATCCGGTAAAGCCATAGCTGACATCTTGAGTACCAGCGCATCTTGTGATGAGCACACTGAGGGGCATAAAAGTGTAATTTTGCCTGTTGAGTATTTGCAGCAGTTTTGTCAAAGCATGTACTAATGCAAAGGCAGATGCCAGATATCGGCATTAGCGGAAAAGTTAGCCCGCGGCTTACACAACCAACGGTAGGCCGTATCGAGGGTGGCTGGGGTGAAAGTATCGTTTACCTGTAGCCTAGTTTGAGTATAGCCCAACGGGTGCTTATGGCATTCAACAGCTTATATGCTCAGCCGTCCCGACCGACTCCTTTGTCAGTCATTTTGCCGTAAACCATGTTTATGCAATACGTCCGTTGATCGATCAATCCCGCCTGTCATCCCTGGCTTTAATCCTATAGCCAGCGCCGCACCTGTCGTTTATATACGGTATATTCCTCAGTAAATATCCCTTCTATGGCGCTTTCTTCTGGCTTGATTTGAAAACGGGTCATATACCCGATAAAGAGTGGCAGCAATATTATACTGACTACTAAGCCTGATTTTAACACCGCAGCGCTCAGTACCAAGGCCATGCCAAGGTACATGGGATTGCGGCTATATTGATAAATGCCTGCGGTGACAAGTGCAGAGACCTTATCAGGGTGGGTGGGGTCAATGGTGGTGTGTGCCCGTCTAAACTGCCATAGGCCGGATAGGGTGGTCAGTACACCCGCCATAATAAGCACAGGGCTGGCTTCTATTGTCCACAGGGGCAATGCCAAGCCCAGAGCTAAGTAGCGTAGTAAAAAGGCCAGGCCGATGAAGATGAGCAGGGTTAATACCGGCGGGAGTTTTAGTTCTAAAAATTGCATATTATATTTTTACCTCGGTGTTACTTTGCTCGCTATTAGCTGGGACTGGATTGTCCAGTTCGCTTTTCCAGCGCTGTTGGCCAACATGCTCTTTGACCAGCTCGATACACTCGTTGATGATCAGTAGTACCTCTTTATCCAGTGACTTTTCTTCTGATGAGAAGGTATTGATACCGTGGCGGGCAAAATCACTAAGCTTCTCCGGGGTCATATCCTGTAATAAGTTGATGATCGACTGGGTGACAATATCAGTGATGGCGCTTTCAAGGGTACGCTCAATGGTGCTACCCATTATCGGCAGCAAACGCAAAGTGGATACCTGATTATTACTGCGTACTGCATGGCCCACACTTTGTTGAACATGCTCTCTGACAGTTTGACCATGTTCCTTATCAGCAATTGAGTCACCCATATGCACCAGCATGGCCGCCAGCCATTTACTTAAGGTTTGCTGCCTGCTTGCCAGTACCTGGTGAGTAATATCGTCAATCAGTGGCGAGCCTGCGGCGATGTCTTTTTGGGCATCACTGAGTACTTTAACCACGATGCGATCGCTTAATTCTTCAACCAGCACATCGTAGTAAAACATCACAAAACGAAATAGAGCTGTATTTCGCAGGTCAATGATTTGGTGTTTTTGCAGGCGATACAAAATTGAGAATACCCGTAAAAAACGGAAAATTCTTGCGCCACTTAAGGGAATGCAGCCGACTAAGTCGTACCAATGAATGAAGGGGAAAAAATACCAACGCAGGTATTCT
>JBLHIW010000228.1:0-3582 GCA_047618055.1 Paraglaciecola sp.
AGTTAATCCCCATACTCATTTCACTTGAAGGGCGAGATCGGGTTTGACAGCCTAGTAGTCCACAATCTCTGACGATTTCCCGCTGATGAGTCGCACCGATAGACGCACCAGGCTTAACCTTTTCACTTTCAACGAAGGTCTCACGGCTAGTGATCACAAACCAGTTGCAGCCTTGTTGCTGGGTTAACTGGGCCGCTCTTAACAGGGCAAAATTGGTGCTTTGTGCCACATCTGACTTGCGGCTTTTATATTGGATCCGGTAGCGATCGTCAGTGACTTTTTGCTCAGAATAACCATATCCGCCATTTTTTGCCGGGCGATATTCTGGCTGTGAAGCACATCCAGCAATTAAACTCGTTAGACTCAATAATATAATTAATGTTTTCATCATGTTTACCTCTTATTTATTTTTTGCTTGCCATGTTTTAGCAATCGCGGTGTTTTCTTGCGCCAGGTCAAAGACCGGGCCCTTAATCATATTGTCAATAATTTCTGCTAAATGACGCTCTCCTGAAGCTGCCTGATACTGCCCCTGCTTATTTTCAAAACTAAAATAGGGTTTTCCCCAGTTTCTTTAGCCATTGCGATAGTTTGGCTAATTTCAGTGGCCGTTTCAGCCTGCACCGCAGAGCTGATTTGTTCAGACACTAAGTCAGAGACCTGGCTATTAACATTCTGTTGAACCAGCGTTTGGTTTGAAGCACTAACCGTGTTTTGCACAGCAAGACTAAGCAATTGCTCAGTGGCCTGGGTCGTCTGGGCTGCTGCATCTGCGGCTATCAGGGTATTAAGCCCCTGTGTTACCGTTGAATTTAAGGTCTTACTCACCTCAGCTTGACTCAGTGTTTGGGTGACAAGTGAAACATTGGTATCCACAGCAGACGACACGTCAGATGTAACATTGGCCATTTGAGACACGTCATTCATTGACTCTTGTGGCGCGACTTCCTTTGGCGGTGTTTCACTTTGCGGCTCTTGTTCTTCATCCGTGCCGTCAGTCGTGGCTAGTTCAGCATCATCCGTTTCAAGTTCAGCCCTATCATCCGCAACATCGGCTTGTGTATCGCTTTGTGCCTGAAACTGATTTGATAATTCGCTTTAACTTTTAAGCTCGTTGTTTGAAGTCTGTGTGTTTTGTGAGATTTCAAACTTATTGCTTAGCGTAAGACTCTGATTAACCGCCGCCGCTGACGCCCAAGCACTCATGCAAGCAAGTGATAGGAGGCTAAGGATAGCTTTTGTTTTAGTTGATGTAGTCATGGTTATTTCCTCTGTGTTTATATTTATGTAAATGACACTGAGATAACGATCTAACTAAAGGTTTTATTCCATGGCTTTGTAAATAAGTGAGGATGATTCGATTTTTAAGGTCTTAAATGAGGCAGCTAACAAACATGCAGCTCCAAGAATGACCGGGTTAAATCAAGATGTTTTAAAGTTTGCATTGCTCAAAACGATTAACTTAAGGCACGCAGCCTAGGCAGTCCGATTTAGGATGATAGTCAAAATAAATAAAAAAATGCCCTTAGCTTAAGCAATAAAATAGGCCACCATTTAGCTATTTTAGAGCAGAGCATTTTTATGTCGCCATATTATAAGTACTTGATTAGCTGAATTTATCCTAACTACCACTGCGATATGAGTAATTAAGTTACCTAAGTCAACTTGATTGTTGGTAAAAATAATCTACATTGAAGTCAGGGTGATGAGTGAATATAGCGTTTCTGTTTCTGCCCTTTAGTCTTAACTAAAAACTCTAATTTTTAGCGGTATTGCCCTTGAATTTTAGAGTGCTGTAATTTTAGTTGACCGTCACGAAATGATTGTTACTGAACTTATGGAGTCCACTATGAGCGTTGATGTCGCCCTCGACAACATCCGAATTAGAGAGTTACCAACCATTAACCTTTCCGGTGGTGTTGATTTTGACCTGGACGAAATCAGGATCAAAGAACTTGCCCCAATCAATGTTGGCATTACTGAGATCCCACCCATTAACATTGGGGTAACCCAACTGCCAGATTTCAATCTCAATGCCAACCTAAGTGTAGATTCGCTGCCCACTATTCGCCTGGAGACGCAGAGCATACTAAACACGGATAGCAAACTTAAGACTGACAGTAGCCTTACCACAGATAATAAGGTCGATCTCGCTCTGGATGTCAGGTTCCAGGAGCTTCCTCAGCTGGACTTGCAGCTTGGATTACGACCCATGCGCTTCCATTTCCCTTTAAGTTACCGTTTCAATCTGAGTGTTTTTGGCATCAACATATTTGAATTCTCAACCTGTGGCGAAGGCATGATTGTCGCAGAGGATTACCGCGCCAAAGCTGCTGAGCGATGTGAATAGGCCCAAAAGAGAAGCACTATGAAAAAAAAATACTCATCAGAGCCAGGCACAACTTGGCATCTCGCCAAAGGCACTTATACGTTTTGTGGCCCACCGCAGCAGTGTAGAGGCGAACTGGCCTTTATTAACAACTCTGATTCAAAGGTCAAGGTAAACAGTTTGCCCGTGCTGTCTTTAGATACAAAAAAAGGTGGAAAAACATTACCAGCCACATTGATCGCCGTCAGTGCGCGAGTGCCAGCCCATGGTGACAGCCGCGCATTTGCAACGCTGCAATTACCCTTAAATACCGCTCCTGGCCATTATCAAGCCTGTATTGAATGCGGTAAGGATACCATTCCTCTGGAAGTAGATATTTTTGAACACCAAGAAGCGATGATTGAGCCTACTCATCTGCGCGTTCAGGCCGCCAGTGGTGACACCATTTCTTGTCAGTTAGCCATCTCAAATTTGGGAAATGTGCCAATCAGTTTTGCTGATGTGGGCATGATCTGGTTTAGGGAAAGCGATTGGATAGGCCGGACTTTGGTCTATGCCCTACGAGAGAGTATAGACAAGGAAACCTACGAGGATTTTGTCAATCGGCTACTACACAACTTTCGTGAAGACATGATACCACCTGCCAGGATCCTACTTGAACCGGGCAGGATGTCTGCTTTGCCAGCCGGTAAATCGATTAAGCGTACTTTGCGACTTCCCCTGCCATCAGGGCTAAAAAAAGGCCGCCGCTACCTAGGATTTATTAAAATAGGTGGCGACCGTATTTGGTTAGAACTGTTTTGCACCGGAACTCATCGTAAAACCACAGAATTATTAGCCCAGGGCGACTAGATGCCAGGCATAAGGAGAGGATCATGACTACTTCAAATTACCGTAACCACGAGGTGAATTGCCAACCCGTTTGTAATCCAGAGCCAAAAACTATGCCATCGGGGCTTAATCTGGTTTTACTGGCTCCACGCCTGGTGGCGGGCTCTTTTTGGGGCGCGGCCGAAGTAGTCCGTAAAACACTCGATGGCGGCTTTGCTCCCTACTGCCCCTTATGTCAGGGACATCATATTAAAAATCAAGCCTGCTGCGGCATCCCACAGTCCAATTGCCCCGATCCCTGCGTCTGTCGAATTCACTGGGTTGGGTGCCCGGGCGACAGTTTTAATTATCATATCCAAATACGCAACAGTTCAAAAAAACAGCGTGAGTTTATTCTGACTTCACACCCCTTTCCCTGCACC
>JBLHIW010000229.1:0-3366 GCA_047618055.1 Paraglaciecola sp.
TCTCGTTTGTACCTGAAACTGAAATTCGGCTACCTTCATAATTAGTACGTAACTCAACCTGATGTTCGCCGTGCTCTTTCGATATGATGATATCCAGTGAGATTAACGTCGGAAAGTGAGTTGCGATTTTAGAAAACTTGTCGTTCACATGTTCTTTGATTGAATCACTAATATCAACGTGGTGACCTGAAAGATTTATTTTCATAGGTTTTCCTTTTAAGAATTACTTCAATAATAGAGCTTGGGGCTGAGACGGGAAAACACAAGGGGGCATGTAAAATAAATTTACTCTGTTACTTTTGCCGCACACTCTTTTTAAATTTTACCCTTTAAATATCAGTCCTTTCTTACCCTGTATACATTCTAATCATGACATCTAAGTGTTAGCTATTACGCCATCACAATGGCTTAATCTTATTGCTCGCAGTCCCCACTCTGTACCACAATTGAAGATAAACGGTGTCGTAAACGATCAAACTAGCTGACTTAATATTTACTCCTCATATTCAACAAATGCAAGTATCCCTTATATTCAATGTCTAAAATTAAGACAAAACCAAGTCAACCGTCACAAAAACGAGCAAAATGCTGCATTTTCTAGCAAGAAACGGCACCAAATTAAAGGTTATCTTGTAAGCATAAACAAAAATCTAACCATTTGAGGTAAAACTCGCACCACAACGCATCCATACCCCCTTAATCCAAATACCTATCAAAGGGAATCAGCACCACTCGCTTGCTGTTCATTTTCATTCGCACCACTGATTATTTTTGAGACTCAACTCTCATCTAAGAATCTTTACACTTTAAATCTAAATAAAAACCGTTCTCATTAAGATTAATTCATGTAAAATCCATAGTAATATATTTATTTCAGTTATGTGCCGTCCCATTAGGAAGAACCGTGATAGTCGCTATTTGTCAATTTCAAAAATTATTTACAACAAGGGGATTCGATATTTTGTCCCGCGCATTAGCAGCCATCGTTGGTGGTTACATAGTGGCTGCAACAGCTTGTGGATTATTATCTTTATCCCTTCCGCTTCCCGCAGCAGAAAGCGTTCTAGTGGCAATGATGTTGTCCTTTACCTTTTACATTGCCGCTGCGCTCTGGTCTTTTCATGTTAAAAAAAATTGGCAAGCTTGGCGTGATCTTTTATGCATTAGCAGCCTGCTTTACCTTCTCATCTTAGGTGCAGGCTAATCCATGAAAGACTCTTTTTTTCGCACCATGACCTGGCTACATACTTGGGTAGGTCTGCTCGTATGCTGGGTTTTATTATTGGTCTTTTTTGCTGGCACTGTAAGCTACTACCGTTATGAGATATCCCTCTGGACTCAGCCTGAATTGCACAGCGAGGTATTTCAAAGCTATCAAGATACCCACCTAAGTCAACAATTAGCCCAAGGGCAAAGCTATTTAGAACAACATGCTGCCGATGCCAAAGACTGGCGTATAAACTTGCCTATCGAACGTAGACCTTATTTGAGCTATGGCTGGCAAACACAACCACAGCCTGAACAACGTCGTGGTGAATTTATTCAACACATTGTCAAAACTGACGGTCAAGGCATCGTCACTGATGTCAGGGATTCCCGTGGTGGTAACTTTTTCTATCGCTTACATTTTGATCTTCATTACATGCCAGCCAAAATCGCACGCTGGATAGTCGGATTCTGTACCATGTTTATGTTGCTAGCCTTAATCAGCGGCATAGTGATCCATAAACGTATATTTAAAGATTTTTTTAGTTTCAGACGTAACAAAGGCAGTCGCTCATGGCTCGACGCCCACAATGTCAGTTCTGTATTGGCCCTGCCCTACCACTTAATGATCACCTATACCGGCCTTATTACCCTCATGATGATGTATATGCCCTGGGGAGTACTTACAGCCTACGATGGCGATGCCCGCGCCTTTCGTGCTGAACTAAATCCGGGCCCAGAGCAAGTTAAACCAGCGGGTGTTTCTGCCCAAATGATTCAAATAAACACCCTCTTGCCTTTGGTCAAATCTTATTGGGGGGAGACACCAATCAAGCAAGTGGTTATCACTAACCTTAATGATGACAATAGTCTTGTCAGTTTCTATAAAAACACGCAACAAACCGTCACAGACATACGTATCCCTCTAATTTTCAGCGGCGTTACCGGCAAACTAGTCAGTGACATTCCTGACTCACCATCTGCAACTAACGTCACTCACGATACGTTAATGTCATTGCATACAGCTCGATTTTCAGAGCCTCTGCTTAGGGCTTTTTTCTTTATATGCGGCATTATGGGCTGCGCGATGATAGCGACTGGCACCCTTTTATGGGCGGTTAAAATACGTCAAAAACAGCAAAAAAATATCAAAGATGGCACTAGGCCTAGCCTAGGTTTGCGTCTCGTTGAGGGATTAAATCTGACTTTCATCGCAGGACTTCCTCTCGCCACTTGCAGTTTCTTCTACGCTAACCGTTTGTTACCAACAGAGATGGTCAACCGAGCTCAATGGGAAGTAAACAGCTTCTTTATCACCTTAACACTCGTTGCTATATTGGCCTGCATCAACCGAACTAAAACGAGCTGGCGTTTTGTATTACGCTTTGCATCAATAGGCTTAATCGCCATCCCCGTTCTCAATGCATTGACCTCAAGTAGTCATCTGATCAGTAATATTACCCACCAGCAATGGCCCTTAGTCGGATTCGACATGATGTGTGTCTTACTAGGCGGAGCCCTTTGGTTTGCCTCTAATAAACTTGCTAGCAAAATCAGCCTATCAACGGCATCCTATGCTGCGAAGCAAAAAGCTAATACAAAAATACCCCTTACGCAATCCCCCCTACAACATACCCAAATTTCACCGACAAAAGGAGCATAAACGATGATCTCAAATACTCTAACCCTCAGCTTATTAACGTTCAGCTATCTGGCCTTGGGGTGCATGGCTCTGGCTATGTTTTCCCATTTCCGCGATAGTTTTAAGCGCTCCCCAAGCCGAGCTCAGAGCCGAGGGTTATATTGGACGGGTTGGATTATATTAGCGGCCAGTTACTACATAGGGATAAGCTATCAAGGCGTTGCTTATGGCAGTATACTGTTTATCGGGATTTTATCTTTCGCTGGTCTACTGGTGATCTTAACCGCAAGCTATCGACCTAGACACTTACCTCATTTAATGGCAGGCTCGAGCTCTCTAGGATTAAGTCTGATGTTTATTAGTTAACAGTGATAAATAGCATCACGCTTAGTCGCTCACTGATTCAGTAGCGTTAGTATTATTGAGGATCTAATATGAGTTTTTCTCTAACCACTCAATGGAGCAGCCAAGAGAGTATAGAGGGTGATTTTAGTCGAGATCACGCCATTACATTCGGC